>JBEKTX010000254.1:0-6136 GCA_049515615.1 Spirochaetia bacterium | reverse complement strand
ATCCTAGTCGTGGGCATTCGAGCGTCGGGGTCATACTGGACCGGATCAGCAGGAGAGATATTTTTAGACCAGAGCTCGTAGTCGTTACATGACATCCGCTGCAGGCGCTCAAAGGGCTCATCAGGAGTATCTGGATGATTCTTCACGGCGCGAGGCAGATACTCCAGGTTATAGATGCCCCTGCAAGGATCGAAGTCGTAGTCCAACAGCTGTTCGTGGAACTTCAGGTATGCCCTGCCGATTCGTTTCCTCTGAAAGACGGTGGGCCTGCTGACGTCAAACGTCTCCATGAGATACTTTTCTGGGCTCCGGCGACCTCCCTTGCACGCCTGGTCGCGTAGTCCCTCGACGTCGAAGATTCTCGCGAAAACTACGGATAGAATCAGCGTAGTCTTGGCAAGGTTAGAGTTGCCGATCTTGACCAGGGCTTCATGCTCATCAAGATGGTCGAAACCAGAAAGGGACATACCGTTTTGTATTGCCATCACCTTCCGGTCGACGGCGTGGACTTGCTCCTCAAGGTACTGCCGTACGAACTCCCGATACCGCGACCGAAACTGCGTTGCTTTGTCTTGGGTTCTTGCGCAAATGAGGCGAACAAGCAGGCGGTTTTTGAATGCGAAGGCAAGGGTCGTACGATTGACATCGTCTCTTGGCGGCAAGGGGCCGGGCTCTACGGGCTGGGCGTCTTTAGTCTGGTTCTTGGAGGGGCGCCGGACTTTGTCTAGTTGGGCGGACGTTTTTTCACCCTTTGCAAAGGCAACGAACTGCTCCTTGTTGTCGCTTACGAGATGCTCTTTCACCTCCCACGAGGGGTGATTCTTCATCGCTTCCTCGACGTGCAGCAGCTTGTGCAAGTTTCCTTCGAACTTGAACGGCGGTTCGTGGAACTCGAGCTCGTACCATACGAGCGAATACTTGAGGTAGGCACGCCCGATCTTGATCAGTTCCGAAACCCGCTGTTTTGACATGTTCAACCGCAGCTTGCAGTCTTGCATGTACCTTCTCTTGGACGGAATTCCAGCCTGTCGCCACAGGCACTTGTCTATTATGTTTGCAAGTCCACAGCCGACGGAAATCGTGTCCTCGGTCGCCTTCTCGTCAAGGCTCTTACAATTGCTCTCGAGCGTAGCAAGGTCGTTCGACCGAGTCCACTCGGGGAGGGAAAAGACGGGGGGTGACTTGAATACAGGATCTTCAGAGGCGTTCGAAAGAGAACTAAGATCGACAGCGCTCATAATGCTCCTCCTTTATGTGTATGAGTTTCGCCGCGTGAGCGACTTTTCCAGATGACGCCACAGTGAATGGGTTCATGCCGGCCATCTCTCTTTGTTCCGGAATACTACGCTCGGCCTTGTCAGGTCTCCTCTTCGAGATGGTCAAGCTGCCAGAAGCTCCCGCACTTCAGGCAAAAGCCCTTCTCGGGGTCCTCCTCTCCCAAACTCCTGCCGTCGGCTGTGTTGTGACTCCCGCAGAACGGGCAGTCACCCACCAACATGGACCGAATCAACTCAAACAAAGATGGTTCGGGATCTTTTCCCTTCATGTCTCTCCATATTCCTCCTTTGATTCCCATTTGCAGTATGTTCAGTCTCTGCTATTAAGCATCGCCAGATCACAAAGGAGTTCAAGAAGGGTCTGGATCTTTCGTTAGGACCATATGTAGGACCAGATAGGCGTGAAAGGGTTGGCAAAGGAATGCAGAAGGGCGCTAACTAATTCGGTTCTCCGCTAGGACTTGTGGTAGAAAGTGGCAAAAGGGTCCAATAAGCGGAAAAATGCAGAAATCGCCTTCTAAGCTGTGGGTCGCCCGTTCGAGTCGGGCTGGACGCGCAAATTTATTTATCTATATTGAGAAATTAAGAAGAAATAGAAGGCAATACCCATGGACAAGATTCTTTCGATTTAGCCCGTGCCACTGCTTATCTCCTTTCCAAGAGATAAGGCAAGAAGGGCGAGTTTTGGTACGTACGATTCTGGTCTGAAACCGACCAGAGGTACGTGAAGACCGCCCACACGTTTGTATCACTTTCCTGGTCCAACGCTATTCACGCCATCGGAGCCACGGAATGATGGAGACCTGCTCGCACTCAAACATTCTCGACATAGCTTGGATTGCGAATGTGTCTATTGCAATTATTGTGACGGTATTGACATAATGGGCATGTTGGATATCGTGAGGACATTTGAGAAGCTTTTCATGAAACAGTAGCTGGTCAGAGATCCCGGGGAGGACGAGCTTGTTTTCATCGATGCCCATGTTAGGTTTTCGTGGGAGATACTGAATGGCCGAACGTATCGGAGACTTCTTCGTAAGGACGGGCGTTATGACTGCCGAGCAGGTCGCGGAAGTGCTGCGGCTGCAGGAAAAAGGCGATAAGCGAATGTTCGGAAGTATCGCTATCTCGCTTGGGTATGTCGATGTTTACGCACTCAAGGCCTATGTGGATTCCGTCAGTGGAAAATGAGGCTCTCAGAGCACCTTTCAGGTAGAATGGGAGTTTGCGGCAAAGGGTGGCATTCCTCCGGCCGGCTACAAGTATGCAAGCGGGAACAACGTTGATGCCGTTGGATGGTGCAGCAAACCGAGCTGATTTGGGCCGCCTGGGCCAACCAGAACCCTGAGGTGATTACCGCACTCGTGAAGGCCGGCGTAGACCTTGCGGCCCATGATGTGACGAACCATACAGTGCCGATGGCCTCTGCTGCGTAAGGGGGAACCAAGATTATGACCAATGTGCTGAACTTCAAGCAGGAGTTGACCGCAGTCTTCGGCAAACCCGTGGCTGAAAATCCTACCCAGGCGATGATTGAGGCGGCATATCGACATCATCAACTTCCGTGGCGCTATCTCACTATCGAGGTCGATCCTCGCCGGCTCGAAGAGGCCGTACGCGGTGCGCGCGCCATGGGATTTGCCGGATTCAACTGCACCATCCCGCACAAGGTAGCGGTGGTTCCGTACCTGGATGAGCTGGCGGAGTCTGCCCGTCTCATAGGAGCGGTAAACTGCGTCGTGCGCAAAGGCGAACGGCTCGTCGGCGAGAACACGGACGGAAGGGGATTCCTGACGTCGCTGCGAGAGATCGTCGACCCTCGGGGTCTTCGAATTGTCCTATTCGGTGCGGGAGGGGCGGCCCGTGCCATCGGCATGGAGCTGGCGCTTGCCGGTGCCGCATGTATTGTCGTTGTGAACCGCGGCGAGCAGCGGGGACGCGAGCTTGCGGCTGCGCTGGGCAAGGCAGGATTGAAGGAAGTGCAGTTCATCGCGTGGCAGGGTCGCTATCGCATCCCTCAGAACACTGACGTGGTGATCAATGCCACATCGATTGGGCTCTTCCCCGATACGGATGCCCAGCTCCCGATCGATTTTGATACACTGCTGCCGGGTATGGTCGCAGCGGACGTAATCCCCAACCCCCCGCGGACGCACTTGATTCGCACCGCCGAGAAGCAGGGTTGTAAGGTCATTGATGGGCTCGGCATGCTCGTGAACCAGGGCGTGATCGGCGTGAAGCTCTGGACAGGAGTCGACCCCGATCCGAAAGTCATGCGCGCAGCGCTCGAAGAGGTTTTCGGCTCGCAGGAACGATAGCCCATGATGTCCACGGGACTGCTTCAAGTGACCCCTGGAAATCAGATAGACGAGTGGGGCTCAGCCCAGGTTTGCGAGTTGTAGGTCTATCTAGACTTGAGTAATTGACTTTACTTTGGGCCCAAGATTCTTGGCCAAGCCCGGTCAGGCATGGCCGTGGCGAGAAAGCGATTGTTGAGAGGTCCAATTTCCATGATATGATGGGGACAAGAATGGTGGCGGACAAACTCACAGAACTCGCCCACGTGCAACAGCAGCCAGAGGGCTTTCGGAGGTGCTTTGGCAGCGACTGCTTCGATCTATGGGTATGGTATTCCAAGGACAAGACCTCTCTGGTGGGTTTCCAGCTCACCTGGGACGACAACACCCTTGCCATCACCTGGACGACGGACGGTGGATTCAGTTATCGAAAAATAGCGCCTGAAGGTTTCGGAATGAAGGCAACGCCGCTGCTGGACGCGGACGCGGGCAAGCTTGATCCAGTACTGATCCCAAACTTCAAGCGCGGCGCTGTGGATATGGACAAGGGGCTGGTTGGCTTCATCGTTGAGAAGATAATGAAGGGCGCAAAGATCACTCAAGAGATGGTAGACGCTGCAGAAAAGGAACAACCGGATTCGCCTGAATACATGATGGGAACCTAACGATTCAATTAGACCTTGCAAGTTTTCCCTGGGCAGAAACTCCCATGACAAGTGGGACCGAGCTCACGGGCGGACAAGCCGGAAACCCAGGTCGTAAATCTGGTTGACGGGGGGGCCGTAGACGCGAGAGGCTACGCGGTTGTACCGCGCAACATTGAGCCAGCTCCCGCCGCGAGTCACGCGGTAGACGCCCGAGGACGCGCCCCGCGGGTCATTCTGCCCGCTGCTCGAGTAGTCTCCAAACCAGTCCCAGCACCACTGCCACACGTTCCCATTCATGTCATAGAGCCCAAGCGCGTTCGGCGCCTTCTGCCCCACCGGATGCGTCGTTTCTCCCGAATTGCCCTTGTACCATGCCACCTGGCCCAAGTCGTCTGAGCCTGCGTACACGTGGTGCTGAGAGAGCCCCTGCCTGCCCTCGCGAGCCGCGTACTCCCATTCCGCCTCCGTCGGCAGCCGGTAGCCGTTCGCCGACCAGTCCGCCGTCACATCGGTCCCTATGATCGTGTAGACCTTTTGGAGGCCGTCCCGCTCAGAGAGCTTGTTGCAGAACGCCACCGCATCGTACCAGCTCACCGACTCAACCGGTCGATTCGGATCGCCTTTGAAAGCTGACGGATTCGTTCCCATCACACTCTCGTACAGACCTTGCGTCACGTCGTACTTCCCCATGTGAAAGCTCAAGACTGTCACCTGGTGCTGGACTTCAAAGTCGTTCCTCCCCTGCTCCGAGTTCGGAGAGCCCATTGCAAACGTCCCGCCCTGCACGAAAACCATTTCCCCTGCACTGCCGCCTTGAGCCGTCAGCGACACTGCGGCCGGAGGTGGCTCCTTCCTGTCAGGACGACGGACCGGACGGAACCCGACGCCGTAGCCCCCGTTGCCGGGCGCGACGCCGCCGCGAATGGCCGCGCGCACGAGGCCAGCATAGCAGCTCCAGGAGCCGCCCCGCAGAACACGGCCCGTCCCTCTGTCCGCGCCCCGAGGGTCCGTCTGCGCGCGCGGTCCATAATTCCCATACCAATCGTTGCACCACTCCCACACGTTCCCGCTCATGTCGTACAGCCCAAGCTCGTTTGCCCGCTTCTGCCCGACGGGATGCGTCGTTCCGCCAGAATTGCCGCCGTACCAGGCAACCTCATCCACACTGCTGGACCCCGCGTACTTAGTACCCCGGCTTTGCCTCCCGCCTTTGGCCGCGTACTCCCACTCCGCCTCTGTCGGTAGCCGAAAGCCGCTCCTCGAGAAATCGCACGTCACATTTGTGCCGTTGATCGTATAGCAGGGCTCCAAGCCGTTCCTTGCACTCAGCGTGTTACAATACTGCACTGCATCGAACCAGCTCACACTTTCCACCGGCAGGTCATCTCCCTTGAAGTGCGAAGGATCCGTTCCCATCACATCGCGCCATTCCTTCTGTGTCACCACATACTTCCCCATCAGAAAGCTCGCGACCGTCACCGAATGCACCGGCTTCTCCGACGGAAGTCCATCGCCGATGGTATCTCCCATCTTGAACATGCCGCCCTCTACGCGGATCATGTTCTCGGACACCTTTGGCCGTAGCGGCGTGAGTTGTCCTGAGACGATCACCTTGTTCCCTGCATCCGCGCTAAGGGCCACGCTATACACTTCGTACTCTTTCTTCCTCAGTTCCATTTGATGTGGGGTCCCCGGCTCGACCTCCACAACCGCAGGAGTCTCTCCGCGCTTCTCTCCGTCCACGAAGACCTCAACCCCTTGCAGGTTTGACGTGATCGCAAGGTACCCCTTCTGCCAGGGAAGCCAGCGTGAGGTCTCGTTGCGCCGAATCGTGATCCGTTCAGAAACCGACTCCAGCCCCGGGCAGCTTGCCTCCATCTCGTACTCTCCCGTGGGAAGCTCAGCCGCCCCGGGC
>JBEKTX010000253.1:0-6151 GCA_049515615.1 Spirochaetia bacterium | reverse complement strand
CTCCAGTATACCGGGGCGCGCATCTCCAGCATGCTGCGGAAGTTCGAGGAGCGGAAAGAAAAATACAGCAAGGGAAAGTATTCAAGCGCGTTGCTGGCACTGCCCGAAGAATGGGAAATCGCGAAATCCCTGGCGCTGTTCCCCGAGACGATCGCCGCTTCGGCCCTGGAGCTCAATCCTTCCGTGCTGACGGCATACCTCTTCGAGCTCTGCAGGTGCTTCAGCCGCTACTACCAGGACCACCCGGTGCTCAGGAACGAGGACCAGAATCTGGTGGTCTCACGCATCGCGCTGGTCAGGGGGATGGAGCAGGTGGTCCGGAACGGTTTCCAGCTTCTGGGGATCCCGTTCCTGGAGGCCATGTGAAGGCATTCGTCAGCGTGAACCGATCGCCTTCGGAGACATAGCCCAGGCGCAGGTAGCCGGCGAGCTCTGAGCCTCCGACCTCGAAGCGGAAACGCCTCGACGAAGGATCCCATTCGGACGGCGGGACCAGGTTCAACCCGTTGTACAGCACCGCGCGCGCGGCAATTCGCGGCACGAATCTCCCGCGTACCGTGAGACCTTTCCGGTCCTGGGCGATACGCAGGCCTTCCACCCGCTTCTCCGTGAACATCATCACCGTGACCTGGGAGGCTCCTGAGAGGGCGCTCCCCCAGCCCGCATGAGTCCAGCCGGGCGACATTACGAGCTGCCGGTGCTCCTCACTGGCCATCCATCCCCTCTCTATATCGACCAGCGCCGGCCCCGCGCCGAGAATCTCACCAACGCGCACCTCGGTGCCTCCCTGCGCCCTGTAGCGGTCAAGACCGGTGCTGCCGTCATCCCCTCTGTGACTGAGAATGCCGGCCGCAGACAGCCGGGCGGCCCAGAGAGCCGCCGTCTCGGAGAGCACGGCGTCCCCTTCAACGGCCGCGGCGCCGCCGCGGTGGCGCATGCTGTTCAGCCATGCAAGCGGATCGCCCTGGGCGTGGAGAAATGCCGGCGCGAGAAGGATGATCGGCAGAAGGCGCAGTCTTTTCACGGCTGTGCGGATTTTATATAGTACCAATGGGCCTTTTCAAGGTTTCATTGCGGCCGCTCCTGGCGGCATTAGCAGCCGCTCCTGGCGGCATTAGCGGCTTTCCCGGAGAAATGAATGGCAGACCTCGGCTTGCTCCGCAACATCGGGATCATCGCGCACATCGACGCGGGCAAAACCACGACGACCGAGCGGATCCTCTTCTACACGGGCAAGACCCACCGCATGGGCGAGGTGGACAACGGGGAAGCCACCATGGATTGGATGGACCAGGAACAGGAGCGCGGAATCACGATCACCGCGGCGGCCACCACCTGCTACTGGCGGGATCACCAGATCAACATCATCGACACACCGGGACACGTGGATTTCACCGCCGAGGTGGAAAGGTCCCTGCGCGTACTGGACGGGGCGGTGGCCATCTTCTGCGCCGTCGGCGGCGTCGAGCCCCAGTCCGAAACCGTCTGGCACCAGGCAGACCGCTACTCGGTGCCCCGGATAGCCTACATCAACAAGCTGGACAGGGTCGGGGCCGACTTTCATGGCGTGCTGGAGGAGATGAAGTCAAAGCTCGGCACAACGCCGGTGCCGCTCCAGCTTCCGATGGGTGCCGAGGCGGAATTCGAGGGTGTCGTGGACCTCGTGGAGATGCGCGAGGTCCGCTGGAGCCAGGAAGATCAGGGGGTCACCATCGGCTACGCCCCCATCGATCCGTCGCGGCAGGCGGAGGCCCGCAAGTGGCGGGAGAATCTCGTGGATCATCTCTCCCACATCTCGGACGAGCTGACCGAGATGTATGTCGCCGGCAGGGAGATTCCGGCGGACACGGTGCGCAAGGTGATCCGCAAGGCAGCCCTGACCCGCGCCTTCACGCCGGTGCTCTGCGGGGCATCCCTTCGCAACGTCGGAGTGCAGCCGGTGCTGAATGCCGTCGTGGACTACCTGCCGTCCCCGACCGACGTGCCGCCCGCACATGGGCACCACGTCAAGAAGGAAGACGCGGTGGAAATCCCCTGCAAACCCGATGCGTTCGCCCTTGGCCTCGTCTTCAAGCTCCAGGCCAACCGGGAGGCGGGCAACCTCTGCTACGTGCGCATGTACTCGGGCAGGATCAAGGAGGGCCAGACCGTCTTCAACATCGGCAAGAAGAAGCGCGAGAGGGTCAACCGGCTCCTTCGGATGCACGCCAACCACTCCCAGCAGATCGACCACGTGGAGGCGGGGGACATCGCGGTCATGATCGGGCTGAAGGGATCCCAGACCGGCGACACCCTCGGCGTGGAGGCGTTTCCCATCCTGCTGGAGAAGATGCACTTCCCCGAGCCAGTCATCTCGGTGGCCATAGAGCCGAAAACCCTCTCGGAGCGGAAGAAGCTCCAGGACGTGCTGGACGTGCTGGCACTCGAGGATCCGACCTTCTCCGTGAAGGAGAACGTGGAGACCGGTGAGCTCATCATCTCGGGCATGGGTGAGCTCCATCTCGACGTCCTGGTGACCAGGATCTTCCGGGAGTTCAAGGTCGAGGCACGCGTGGGGAAACCGCAGGTCTCCTTCAGGGAAACGATCAGCGCGGCGGTGACCCACACCGAGAAGTATCACAGGATGATCGCGGGCAAGGAGCACAGCGCCACGATCACCATCGAAGTGAAACCTCATCCACGGGGGGAAGGCAACTCCTTCACTTCCCGGCTGCCCGACGGGGCGCTGCCGGACGAGCTCGTGTCCGCGGTGGAACGCGGCGTCACGGGCGCCTTCGGCTCCGGGGTCGTCTACGGCTACCCTGCCCTGGACATCGGGGTGACGCTGGTAGAAGCGGAATACCACCAGACCACATCCACGCAGATCGCCTTCGAGGCGGCCGGCGCCATGGCGTTCGACGGAGCCTGCCGCAAGGCAAGTCCCATTCTCCTGGAGCCGATCATGGCAGTCGACGTCCTGACCCCGACGGAGTTCCTCGGGGAAGTGATCGGCAACCTCAACGCCCGGCAGGGCCTCATCCTGAACGTGGAGAGCAAGCCCGGAGCGGACCATGTGAAGGCCCAGTCCCCGCTGGTTGCCATGTTCGGCTATTCGACCGCGCTTCGAAGCGCCACGCAGGGCCGGGCCACCTTCACCATGGAGTTCTCCCATTTCGCGGAGAAGGTGGGGGGCTTCGGCGAAGCGGGCTGACCGATTGAGGGCCAGCGGCCGCCAGAATTTATTGACAAAAACGGGGTGACGGAATACTGTTGACCCCTATCCTCTTCAACCAAGGAGCCACAGAATGAGTGTTCCGACTCGCTCGCTGCGCAATGTCGCTCTTGCCGGTCACGGCGGGACGGGCAAGACCACGCTCGTCGAGGAGATGCTCGCCGCCGGAGGAGCCATTCCGAAAGCGGAGAGGGTCGAAGCCGGAAAGACCGTCAGCGATTTCAGCGAGGAGGAGATCGCCCGAAAGATCTCCGTGCACACCTCCCTCAGCCACGTCACGTGGAAGGACCACAAGGTGAATATCCTCGACACCCCGGGGTCAGCGGACTTCGTCGGCGAGGTCGCGGCGGCATTCCGGGTGGCGGAATGCGTCGCGCTGGTCGTCGGCGCCGACGTCGGCGTGCAGATCGAGACAATCAAGCTGTGGCGGAGGCTCTCGCGTTCCGAGAAGCCCCGGTTCGTGTTTGTCAACAAGATGGAGAAGGAACGCGCCGATTTCGAGCGGAGCATCGCAGACCTCGCGGAGAAGTTCAAGGCGAGCTTTGTGCCCGTGGTTATCCCTCTCGGGGCCGGACCGGGATTCACCGGCGTGGTGGACCTCGTGGACCTGAAGGCGTGGATCGCGGGCAAGGAGTCGCCGATCCCTGAGGGCGCGAAGGCGGCGGTCGACGCGGCGCGCGTGAAACTCGTGGAGAGCGCGGCCGAGGGCGATGACTCCCTCATCGAGAAGTTCTTCGCGGAGGGCACCCTCTCGCCGGAAGAGATCAGGAAGGGCCTTTCGAATGGAATGAAGGCCGGCAAGCTCGTTCCTGTTCTCTGCGGCGCCGGCCTCACGGGCGCGGGGATCCACTGCCTCCTGGACTTCATTACGTGTGCGGCCCCATCACCTGAAGGGGTCGCCCGGGGGAAGACCCTGGATGGCGCGGACACGCAGCGCACGATTTCCGAATCCGAGCCTGCCTCCTGCTTCGTGTTCAAGACCGCCATGGACCAGTTCACCGGCAAGCTTTCCTACTTCAAGGTCATGTCGGGGAAGATCTCGGCGGATGCGGACCTCCTGATCGCCCGAGAGGGGAAAAAAGAGAAGATCACGAAGGTCTACACCTGTTGTGGCAAGAAGCTGGAAGACGCCCCCGAGCTCTCCGCGGGTGACCTCGGGCTGTTCACCAAGAGCGCGTCCCTGCGGACAAACGACACGCTGTACGCGCCAAACGCTCCGATCGTCTATCCGCCCCTCGAGCTGCCCACGCCCGTGCATTCGCTCGCCATCACGGCGAAGGCGAAGAAGGACGAGGACAAGATGAACCAGATGCTGCAGCGCATCACCGAAGAGGATCACACATTCCTCCTCTCCTACGACAAGGAGACAAAGGAGACGGTCATCTCGGGCATGGGGGAGCTGCACATCTCGATGATCCTGGACAAGATCCGCGAGAACCAGAAGATCGAGATGGAGACGAAGATCCCGCGCGTGGCCTACCGGGAGACGATCCAGGGAAAGGCTGAAGCGGAGTACACCCACAAGAAGCAGACCGGCGGCCATGGCCAGTACGCGAAGGTGGCGCTGGAGGTCAACCCGATTCCCCGCGGAGAGAAGTACAAGTTCACCAACGCCATCTTCGGCGGCGCGGTCTCGAAGGGATACATTCCCGGCGTCGAGAAAGGAATCATCGAGGCGATGGAATCGGGCGGCCTCGCCGGCTACCCCGTCGTGGACGTGGAAGCGCGGATCGTGGACGGCAAGGAGCATCCGGTCGACTCCTCGGAGCTCGCCTTCAAGCTCGCCGCGCGCGAAGCATTCCGAGAATGCGTGCGTAATGCGAAGCCGGTTCTGTTGGAGCCGGTCTGCAACCTCACCGTGTTCGTGGACGAGCAGTACCTCGGCGCGGTTCTCTCCGACCTCAGCGGCAAACGCGGGAAGGTGCAGGGCCAGAATCCGATTGGCGGCGGCATCCTGGAAATCAAAGCCCAGGTGCCCCAGGCGGAGCTCATGCGTTATGCCATCGACCTGAAGGCGCTGACTGCGAGCACGGGATCATTCGAGCTGGAATTCGATCACTACAGCCCGATCTCCGGCCGGATTGCCGAGGACGTGATCAAGGCGGCCCAGGCCGCCAGGGAAGAGGAGAAAGAGAAAGACTAGAGGAACAGCCGTTCCGGCAGGAAGAAGTGCAGCACTGCGGCGGCAAACCCCAAGGCGCCCAGCGCGGTGCGGTACGCCGCGGGTGTCTTCCCGATCCTGCCCGCCCGGCCGGTCTGCTCGCCGGGGATGAGCGCCTCCTGCCTGAGCACCTCGAAGAGAAGGGCGATGCCGAGCACGATGCCGACGACACTGGGGAAAAGGTCACCAAGGATCAGCGGCGGAGCCGCGGGGAAAAACAGAGTTCCCAGCCCCGCCAGCAGCGCCGACAGTCCCGTGACCATCCGCGCCCTCTGGGCCGAGAGGGCGCCGAGGATTCCTGCCAGGGAAGAGAATCTGTCCGACATCCAATCCGCGCTGAGGGTGGCGCCGGCCAGGAAATTGGCGGTGACCGAAAGGAAATAGAACTGCAGCATCCCCCCCTCCCGGATCCAGTGTAGAACCCGTTGGGGCGGCCGTCAAGTGAATCGACGCCATGGATCTACGGCACGGGGAGCCAGAGCGTTGCACGCGTGCCTGCGATGCTGACCTGCGCCTGCACTTTCTTCGCGCCCCCCGCTCGACGCAGGCTGCCCCGCAGCGTGATGGGCGATCTTTCCAGTGCTCCCGCCAGAAACAACTGTTCACCCGTGCCGGGAAGGGAGATGCGCGCGGTCGCATCGGGCGCCGACGCGGCGTTCTGCCCGGCCGGGTCACGTGAGATGAATGTGACCCCGACAATGAGCCTGTCCTGGAACGGAGAGACGCGGAGAGTGACCTGCCACCCCGCAAGCACCGCGCTGTTCACCGGCATGTTGGGC
>JBEKTX010000252.1:0-6164 GCA_049515615.1 Spirochaetia bacterium | reverse complement strand
CACCCGCAGAGGGTCACCGTGATCATCCACACCGGGCGGCCCGGCGTGCTCATCGGCGCGAAGGGCGCGAATATCGAGAAGCTGGGCGGGAAGCTCCAGAAGAGCATAGGCAAGAAAATCCAGCTCCGCATCAAGGAGATCAAGCGGCCCGAGACGAACGCGAAGCTCGTGGCGGAAAATATCGGGCGGCAGATCAAGGCCCGCGCCTCGTATCGCCGCGCGTGCAAGATGGCCATCCTCAACTCGATGAAGACCGGCGTGCAGGGGATCAAGGTGAAGATCTCGGGACGGCTCTCGGGCGCGGAGATGGCGCGGCGCGAGGAGTTCAAGGAAGGGCGCATCCCTCTGCACACCTTCCGCGCCGACATCGACTACGGCACGGCCACCGCCATCACCACCTTCGGGTGCGTCGGCATCAAGGTCTGGATCTTCAACGGCGAGGTCTACGGCCCGGCGAAGAAAGACGACGCCGGCCTGCTTGTGCGCCGGGGCCGCGAGGGCCGTGACGATCGCGACGGCCGCGAGGGGCGCGACCGGGGCCGGGACAGAGGTCAGGAGTAATCGATCATGCTGAGCCCCAAGAGAACGAAATTCCGCAAGCAGATGCGCGGGAAGATGAAGGGTCGGGCAACCCGCTGCACGGAGATCTCATTCGGCGACTACGGGCTGGTGGCCCTGGAGAAGGAATGGATCACCAACCGTCAGATCGAGGCGTGCCGCATCGCCATCACGCGTCACGTAAAGCGCGGCGGCAAGGTCTGGATCCGGATCTTTCCGGACAAGCCCTTCACGAAGAAGCCCGCCGAGACACGCATGGGAAAGGGCAAGGGAGCCCCGGAATACTGGGTGGCGCCCGTGAAGCCGGGGACCGTGATGTTCGAGCTGGGCGGCGTGGACAAGGCAATGGCGGAAGAGGCGATGAAGCGCGCCGGCAGCAAGCTTCCGATCAAGACCAAGTTCCTGGTCCGCTCGAGCGTGGAGTAGGCGCATGAAGGATTCATTCAAGGAGCTGACGTACCCGGAGCTGCTCGCCAAGCGCGAAGAGCTTCGCAAGCACTACAACGAGATCTGCGCGAACAAGATCATCGGACACGTGGACAATCCCGTGTCCAAGCGGACCGCGAGGCGGAAGCTCGCCCGCGTGACCACGATCATCCGCGAGTTCGAGCTTGGGATCAGGAAGCGTTAAGAGATGTCACGGAGTACCGTGACCGCGGTAGGAATGTCACGGAGTACCGAGACGAGGGAGCGGCAGGTGGAAGAGCAGAAAAGGGTTCAGAAGGTCCTCCAGGGCCGCGTGGTGAGCAACAAGATGCAGAAGACGATCGTCGTCGAGATCCAGCAGCGCAAGCTCCACCGTCTGTACAAGAAGTACCTGACCCGGACCAAGAGGATCAAGGCGCACGACGAGAAGAACGAGTGCGGGATCGGGGACACGGTGCGCGTGGTGGAGTCCCGGCCTCTCAGCAGGGAGAAGCGCTGGCGGCTCGTGGAGATCGTGGAAAAGGCGAAGTAGGCGAGGAACGGCCATGATACAGATGAAAACGCTCCTGAACGTCGCGGACAACAGCGGCGCGAAGCTCGTGCAGTGCATCAAGGTCCTCGGGGGGACGCGCCGCAAGTATGCGCGCATCGGCGATATCATCGTCGTCGCGGTGAAAGACGCGCTCCCGAACGCCGCCATCAAGAAGGGCGGGATCGAGAAGGCCGTCGTTGTGCGCACCCACAAGGAGCTGCACCGGCCCGACGGCACGTTCATCCGGTTCGACGACAACGCCTGCGTGGTCATCGACGCGAACAACAACCCGAAGGGCAAGCGCATCTTCGGCCCGGTGGCCCGCGAGCTTCGTGAGAAGGATTTCATGAAGATCGTCTCCCTGGCCCCGGAAGTGCTGTAGGAGGATGCCTGGGATGACAACAGCGGGAAAGATCAAGCTGCGCAAGAACGACACCGTGAGGATCATTGCGGGGCGCGAAAAGGGGAAGAGCGGACGGATCATCCGCATCGACCGCGAGAAGATGCGCGCCGTCGTCGAAGGCCTCAACATGGCGAAGAAGGCCGTGAAGCAGAAGAAGCAGAACCAGAAGGCGGGGATCACCTCGGTGGAAGCGCCCCTGCCGCTGGGCAAGCTCATGATCGTCTGCAGGAAGTGCGGACCGACGCGGATCGGGTACGCGATGGACGGGGACAAGAAGAAGCGGGTGTGCCGCAAGTGCGGAGGGGACCTGTGAGCAAGGAGACTCAGGGCGCGGAGAGCGCAGTCGAAAAAGGGGCTGAAGCCCCCGAAAAAGCGGCGAAGGCGCCGAAGCAGGCAAAGGGCGCCGAGGGCGGCTCCAAGGGGCCCCGGGCTGAAAAATCGGGCAAGGGTCAGAAGAGTGCGGGCGGTTCCGAAGAAAAGGCCAGGGCGCCGGTGGTGAGGGATCCTCCGGGCTACAAGCCCCGGTTGAAGTTGATGTACGCGGAAAACGTCGCAAAGGACCTCAAGGAAGAGTTCGGCTACAAGAGCGTCATGCAGATCCCGAGGCTTTCGAAGATCATCGTGAGCACGGGCCTGGGTGAGGCGATCACCAACAAGAAGCTCCTTGACTCCGCCTCGCAGGAGATCTCGCAGATCACGGGTCGCAAGGCGGTGCGGACGAAGGCGAAGAAGTCCATCGCGAACTTCAAGGTCCGCAAGGGCATGGATCTCGGCGTCATGGTCACCCTCCGGGGGAACGTCATGTACGAGTTCCTCGACAGGCTCATCAACGTCGCCATGCCGCGCATCAAGGACTTCCGCGGCGCCAACCCCAACGCCTTCGACGGGCACGGCAACTACTCTCTCGGGGTGACGGAGCAGATCATTTTTCCTGAGATCGACTATGACAAGATCGAACGGGTGAGCGGCATGAACATCGCGGTGGTGACATCGGCGAAGACGGACCAGGAGGCGAGAAGCCTGCTCGCGCGCCTGGGCATGCCGTTCCGGAAATAGGGCGCGGGGCACCGCGCAGAGGGAGCTGGAGAGGACGATGGCAAGAAAAGCGGCAATAGAGAAATCCAATCGCAAGCAGAAATACAGCTCGCGCAGGACGAACAGGTGCAAGGTCTGCGGCCGGCAGAGGGGCTACCTCCGAAAGTTCAAGCTCTGCCGTATCTGTTTCCGATCACTGGCCAGCAGCGGAATGCTCCCTGGCGTCACGAAATCGAGCTGGTAGGGAGTTGAGACAATGAGTCTGACAGACCCCGTTGCGGACATGCTGACGAAGATCAGGAACGCGAGCAGCGCGCGCTTCGAGAGCGTCGACATCCCCACTTCGAAGCTGAAGCTGGAGATCACCAAGATCCTCAAGAACGAAGGATACGTGAAAACGTTCAAGAAGGTCACCCAGGACGGCCGCAACCTCATCCGGATCTTCCTCAAGTATGACGGAGAGAACGAACCGGTCATCCATGGGCTGAAGAGGATCTCCACGCCGGGCCGCCGCATGTACGCCGGCTACAGGACCCTGCCGCGGGTCCTCAATGGATTCGGGACGATCATCGTCACCACCTCCCTCGGCGTCACCACGGGCAAGAAGGCCCTGGAGAAGAAGGCCGGCGGCGAGCTGCTCTGCAGCATCTGGTAGGCAAGGAGAAGGCAGTGTCGCGAATTGGTCGTTTGCCGGTCAAGATCCCCAAGGGTGTGAAGGTGTCACTCCAGCAGGGATCCGTGCTCCTGGAGAGCTCCAAGGGAAAGGTCACCCAGGCCTATGATCCGGAGGTGGCGGTGACGGTGGAGGGGGACGCGGTCGTGGTTACGCGCGCCGATGACTCCCGCAAGGCGAAGAGCCTCCATGGCCTCTACCGGAACCTGCTGAAAAACGCCCTTATCGGGCTTTCGGACGGATTCTCCAAGACCCTCCTCATCTCCGGGGTCGGGTACAAGGCGGAGCTGAAGGGAAAGTCCCTCGTGCTCAACCTCGGCTACTCGACGCCCATCGAATACCCGATCCCCGAAGGGATCACGATCGAGGTGGACCAGAACGTGAAGGTCACGGTGAAGGGCACCGACCGGCAGAAGGTCGGGCAGATCTGCTCCGAGATACGCGCCTTCCGAGTGGTGGAGCCCTACAAGGGCAAGGGGATCAAGTACGACACCGAATACGTGCGCCGCAAGGTCGGCAAATCGGGGATCAAGTAATTCAGAGGAAGGGCATGAAGAAGATCATTGACAAGACGCGCAAGCGGCTCAAAAGGAAGGCGAGCATCCGCAAGAAGATCCACGGCACTCCCGAAAAGCCGCGGGTGACGGTGTACAAGTCGAACAGGCACACCTACGTGCAGGCAATCGACGACGCCGCGGGGAGCACTATCGCGGCCGCCTCGAACCTTGAAAAGGACCAACGCGGGATCACGAACAAGACCGCGGCGCTGGAAAAGCTCGGGCAGCTCATCGGGGAGCGGCTCAAGGCGAAGAACATCACGTCGGCCGTGTTCGACAGGAACGGCTACCGCTACCACGGCAAGGTGAAGGCAATCGCCGACGGCGCGCGCAAGGCCGGCATCAGCCTGTAAGAACAAATCCGCGGCATACCGCGGCGTGAAATGCGCGGGTAACCGCGCTGAGGGGGAGAGCGTAAGTGGCAATGGATGACAGAAACAGGGATCATGACCGGGGCCAGAGCGAGTTTCTGGAGAAGCTCGTGAAGCTCAACAGGGTCGCCAAGGTCGTCAAGGGAGGCCGTCGATTCTCCTTCTCTGCGCTCACCGTGGTCGGCGACCGCGCCGGCAGGGTGGGCTACGGCTTCGGGAAGGCGAACGACGTGTCGGACGCCATCCGCAAGAGCATCGAGAAGGCGAAGAGGAGCATGGTCCGGGTTCCCATCAAGAAGGCGACCCTCCCGCACCAGGTGATCGGGAAGTTCAAGAGCGCGCAGGTGCTGCTGAAGCCCGCCGCGCCGGGGACCGGAGTCATCGCTGGCGGACCCGTCCGCGCGGTGATGGAGGCAGCGGGAATCCGCGACGTCCTGTCCAAGTCGCTGGGCTCGTCGAATGCCATCAATACGGTGAAGGCCGTGTTCCAGGGGCTGGATTCGCTCATGGATCCGCGGTTGATCGCGGCGAACCGGGGCCGGACCCTGAAGGACATGTGGGGGTGAACATCATGAAAAAAGCGCGCGGGATACCGCACCGTGCGGGGAAAAAGCTGCGGATAAGGCTCGTGCGCAGCACGATCAGCTGCGTGCCCGCCCACCGGGCGACCGTGAAGGCCCTCGGCCTTCGGAAGCTCAATGCCGTCGTCGAGCACAACGCGACGCCGTCCATCCTCGGGATGGTCCGGGCCGTGTCGTACCTGCTCGACGTGGAGGAGATTGGCTGACATGGAAGGCTTCAACATCCGCGCGCCGAAAGGCCAGAGGAAGAACAAGCGGCTGGGCCGAGGCGTTGGCTCGGGTCACGGCAAGACCGCGGGCAAGGGGAACAAGGGGCAGAAGGCGCGCGCAGGCGGCGGTGTACGCCTGGGATTCGAAGGCGGCCAGATGCCCCTGTTCCGGCGCATTGCGCGCCGCGGGTTCTCGAACTACCCGTTCAAGAAGATATTCCAGGTCGTCAACGTGTCGGACCTCAACAGGTTCGCCGACGGCGATGTCGTGAATCCGCAGAGCCTTGCCGCGCATGGACTGGCGCGGAAAAAGGGCGTGGCGGTGAAGATTCTCTCGTCGGGTGAGCTCACGAAAAAGGTTGTCGTGCAGGGCGCGCGGGTCTCCGCGTCCGCGCGGCAGAAGATCGTCGCCGTCGGCGGCGAGGTGCGTGACATCCCTGACGGTCAGAGCGCAAAGGCCAGCGAGGCGAAATAATGGCGAATCCGCTTGTCGATATCTTCCGGGTCAAGGAGCTTCGCGATCGGATCCTGTTCACGATCGGGATCCTGGTGATCTATCGTATGGGGACCGTCCTGCCCGTTCCCGGCATCAACATCGCCGCGCTCAAGCTCCACTTCGACGCCATGGGCAGCTCGGGGGCGCTGGGGATCGAGGATTTTCTGGACTTCTTCGCCGGCGGGGCATTCAAGAATTTTTCCATCTTCATGCTCACCATCATGCCCTACATCTCCATGTCGATCATCATGCAGCTTCTCACGATCGTTTTCCCGAAGCTGAAGAAGATCCAGGAGGAGGACGGCGGCAAGAAGAGGATCAGC
>JBEKTX010000251.1:0-6224 GCA_049515615.1 Spirochaetia bacterium | reverse complement strand
ATCTTGTCCTTCCGCTGGCCGGCGTTCAGAGACGTCTTGTTAATCTGCTCGAATGAGGCATAGTCGACCTGGATGGTGACGTACATTCCGCCTCGAAGATCGAGGCCGAGCTGCATGGTCTGGTTTTTCCGGTCCTTCAGGGCGAACATCTGGTCGCGGTACCAGGCCTCGGCGTCCGCCGTGATGTCCGCACGGCTTGAATATGCCTTCAGCACGTTCTGCACAGTCCAATCCGCCGGGACGAGCTTGGCGGCGGTCCTGTAACGTGCCTTCGCTTTCGGGATCAGGAACGAGAACTCCGCGGGCAGGGGGTCCGCGGCCTTCATCGCAAGAAGGGTCTTGATGGCCGAATCGGCCCGCTCCTGGGCGTAGACCTTGATCTGGTTTCGCGAGCTCTCCGCCATGTCCTTGTCCGTCTGGGTTGTCATGAAGTACCACTGGATGGATGGCCAGACGAAATAGAATCCCACGGCGAGGACCGCCAGGATAATGAGAAACCGGTACCGCTTTTTCATGGAGAATGCTACTCCTTGGAATCTCCCGAATCGTCCCTGCGCTCGAGTACCTGGGAGACGGCGCTCTTTGAGAACTTGAGCTTCACGTTGTCGTCGACCTTGAGCACCACCGCGTCATCCTTTACGGATTCTACGAAGCCGTGCATCCCGCCGATTGTCACGACGCGGTCGCCCCTGCGGATGCTTTGCAGCATCTTCTTCGCGTCCTTCTGCTTTTTGTTCTGCGGCCGGATCACGAGGAAATAGAAGACAACGATGATGAGCCCGAAGGTCACCAGCATCGTGACGAGCTGCGTTCCGCCGCCGCCGCTTCCCGGGGTCCCCTGACCCTGCCCCACCCCCATCATCAGAGGGAGAAAACCTGAAATGTTTGTCATATGAAATCCTTAAAAATCGAGGATGAATAACCGCGCAAACATACCATAAAGCCGGAGAGAGCGTCAATGGTCACGACTGCCGCTTTCGAGAGCGGATGACGCGCGAAACGGCGCGTAAACGGCGCGTAAAAATGGTTTCGACGCGTGCGGAAGCGTCGCGCACCTCCCGCATTCTCTCGATAAGGTACTCCAGCGCCGCCCCGGCCTTTTCGAGGTCCGGCAGCGGCATGCCGAGGAGGTCGGCGTCGGTCAGGCCAAGATCGGGCCCTGCAAGTGCGAGGATGGTGCCGATTTCGGCAAGAGTGTAGTTGAACGCCTGCAGGTCCTTGATGAAAGACAACAGGACCACGTCGCCGGGCCGATATAGCCGGAACCCGCCCTCCGTCCTGCGGTGCGGCGCGATGAGCCCTTTTTCCTCCCAGAACTTGATCGTGCGGACGTTGATGCCGCTGCGGTCGGCGAGCTCGCCGATGGTCAGGAAATCGCTGCGCGAAACGTAGCGCCCTTTCTCGTCCTTGACCGGCAGGCCCACGCTGCGCTTGATTTTCTGGATTTCCTGCAGCGAATACCCGAGACCGGAGAACTTGCGGATCAGCTCCCCTTCCTCGATGGCGGATTCGGGGAACACATCCGCCGCTCCGGGCAGCGGCGCGATCAGCTCATGCTCCAACCACTCCTTGAGCTCACGGGGGGTGATTCGCAGGCGGTGGAGGAACTCCTCCTGGCTGAGCTCCACAGCGGTCCTTTCAGACGACCGTGACTTTTTTCACTCCCTCCGGCACGCCCGCGACGCCGAAGGTCCTCTTGAGCTCCTCCACCGAAGAGATCGGGGCCTGAGTGCGCGCGTTGTACAGGGAGAGGACCTCATCAAGCTCGCCCGCGGACCCATTGAAAACGGCCGAGCACACGGCCTGCTTGAACAGTCCCGCCTCGGCAAGCTGGCGCGTGGTGCGGGAGCCATGCCTCCGCAGCATCCGTCCGTCGATGATGGCGGTGCTTCCCTCGAAGCCGATGCAGAAAACGAAATCCTCCCTGCGCATGGGGCAATCGTGACAGAAGGCCCGTGGTTGCGCAAGGCGGCGCGAATCCGCGTGTTACCGCCGCCACAAAAAACCGCCCCTGCCTTCCGGGCAGGAGCGGTTCATCTACACTCGACTTTCGGCGTGTCCTAGTAGTCGCCCATGCCGCCCATGCCGCCCATGCCGCCGCCGCCTCCCGGAGGCATTGCCGGCTCTTTTTTCTCGGGGAGATCGGTGATGATGGCCTCGGTGGTGAGGAGCATTCCCGCGATGGATGCCGCGTTCTGCAGCGCCGAGCGCGTCACCTTGGCAGGATCGATGATCCCCGCCTTCACGAGGTCGGTCCACTCCATCGCCTGCGCATCGAAGCCGACCCCCTTCTTCTCGTTCTTCGCGCGGTCGACGACGATCGAGCCGTCCATGCCGGCATTCTGCGCGATCTGGCGCAGGGGCTCCTCGAGGGCGCGCTTCACGATCATGAATCCGACCTTCACCTCCTGGGAGAAAGTGGAGATGTCGGTCTTCTCCAGGGCCTTGGCAGCCTGCACGAGGGTGATCCCGCCGCCGGGAACGATGCCTTCCTCGATCGCGGCGCGTGTTGCCGACAGGGCGTCTTCCACGCGGTGCTTCTTCTCCTTGAGCTCGACCTCGGTGGCCGCGCCCACGTTGATGACGGCCACGCCGCCGGCGAGCTTGGCCAGGCGCTCCTGGAGCTTCTCGCGGTCGTAGTCGGACGTGGTTTCGTCGATCTGGACCTTGATCTGCGCGATGCGGTCCTTGATGTCCTTCGGCTTGCCGGCGCCTTCGATGATGGTGGTGTTTTCCTTGTCCACCTTCACCTGCTTCGCGCGTCCGAGCATGGAGATCTCGGTGTTTTCAAGCTTCAGCCCGAGCTCCTCGGCAATAACCTGGCCGCCGGTGAGGATCGCGATATCCTCCAGCATCGACTTCCTGCGGTCGCCGAAGCCGGGCGCTTTCACGGCGCAGGCGGCGAGGGTCCCGCGCAGGTTGTTCACGACCAGTGTGGCCAGGGCCTCGCCCTCCACCTCTTCGGCGATCACGAGCATCGGTTTGCCGGCCTGCGCGATCTTCTCCAGTAGCGGCAGAAGGTCCTTCATGCCGGAAATCTTCTTGTCGTGGATGAGAATGTACGGATTCTCGAGCACCGCAACCTGGGTGTCGCGGTTGGTGACGAAATACGCGGAGGTGAAGCCGCGGTCGAACTGCATCCCCTCCACAACCTCGAGGTTGGTTTCCATGCTCTTGGACTCCTCGACCGTGATGACCCCGTCCTTGCCGACCTTGTCCATGGCGTCGGCGATCAGATTGCCGATCTCATGGTCGTTGTTGGCCGAGATGGCCGCGACCTGCGAGATCTCGTCCTTCTCCTTGATGTCCTTCGCGCTCTTCTTGATGTCCTCCACGGCAATCGTCACAGCCTGGGAAATACCGCGCTTGATGTCCATGGGGTTGATCCCCGCGGCAACAGACTTGAGGCCTTCCTTGATCATCGAGTAGGCCAGGACGGTGGCGGTTGTCGTTCCATCACCGGCCACGTCGTTGGTCTTGGTCGCCACTTCCTTCAAGAGCTGCGCGCCCATGTTCTCAAACGGGTCTTCCAGCTCGATCTCCTTGGCAATGGTGACTCCGTCATTCGTCACGGTCGGTGCGCCGAACTTCTTGTCCAGCACGACGTTCCTGCCCTTGGGTCCCAGGGTCACCTTCACCGCAGTCGACATTTTCTCCACGCCGCGGAGGAGCTTCTGACGTGCATCCTCGTCGAAACGGAGCTGTTTGGCCATTTCTCTCCCCTTTCCTTCTCCAGAGTTAGAATTCGTCACGCGAATATGATTTGAGCGTGTCGGTCGCTTTTGCTCACTAAGATACAAAAAGAGCCGGGATTCATCAAGAGGTATTTGGGCGAATTCCGGGTTCTTCCGTCAGTTTTCTCTCGATTGACTTTCGAGAACCATCTGTTAAAAAGGTGGGATGATCGCGAGGGGAACGCCGCACCAGCCGCGCACGACCACGGCATCGGCGGCTGCGAACAGCACGCGGATCTGCCTGGGGTTCGAGTGGGACGCCGCTTCCTGGGATGCCGTCCCGTCCCTGTGGGATTCTCTGTTCGCGTGGCTCGACGAACGGAACGTCCACTGGAACCTCCCTGCCCTCCCCGCGGACATGCCCGTTCGAAAACGAAATGCAGCTCTCAAACCCCTGAGGGCCCGGATTGAATACCATGGGGATGCCGTCACTGCGCAGGGCTTTTCGGGGGCCATGCATCCGCTCCTCAATATCGACGAGCTCGAGCGGGAAGTGTCCTGGGGGTTGAAAAACCCGTGGGGGACGGGGATCACGGACGTGCTGGGCATCCGGCCGTCGATTCTGATTCCGCGGGTCGCGGATCTCATGAGGCGCGGGGCCTGGAAGTTGTACGGGGATCAGGGGTTCAGATCGATCGGTGTGTTTCCGGAAGTCGGCGACCGTGTTCCGGAACCCTCTGCCGGCTGTCTTTCCTTCGTCCGAGCCACGGTTGCATCCTGCGCCCCGGGCAGCCCGGAAGCGCGGCGCCTCCGGCGCGTCCTCGCCTCATCAGCCGGGATATTCCTCATGCTCGATCTCTCCGGCCTGACGGACCAGGACGCGGTGCGCACACTCATAGAAACGCCGGCCGGGCTGTTCGGCGCTCGCCCCCCTTCGTTTTCTCCCCTCGCGGAGCCGTCCGAAGCCCTGCCAGCCAGGCCCGAGGGTAGCCCGGCACGGCTGGACTGGGCGCCCTTCTCGATCGTTGGACTGCATGCGGTTCTCGACAGAACTGCCGGTTTGTCGCGGAAAAAGAGGAAGAAAAACGAAGAATTCGCCGCCCTGCTCAGCCAACTGGGGTCGGCAAGTGACGGGTCGACGGCGGGAGCAGGGGAGAGCGTCAAGGATCCCCATCGGGAGCTCCGGCTGGTCGCGCACATGCTGGGCGACGTCTCGCTCGCCGGGAGCGGGTTCGACGTGCGGCTCCAGGGGGGCCGGTTCAGCGGGATCACCCGCCAGGGGAGAGAGCTGATGCCGGTGCGCGCCGCCCGGTCGTACGTCCGCACGGGGGGAAGCCCCTGGCACTACCGGACGGTGAGCTCGTTTTCCTTCGAAAGCGACCATGGGACAGGCCTGCGGGAGGAGCTTCGGATCGACGGGAAGGAGGGCTCCCTTGTCAGCATCGAGTATTCCTTCCGAGACGATTCACCCCTGCTCTCAATCGCCCTGGAAATGCGATTCCCCGATTTCCCGCCGGGCGCGCAGGTCGATGAATACGCGCCCCTTGCGCTCCCGCTGCGCCTGCTGAAAAAGGGCGAGACGGCAACCATCGAAGCCTCCGCGCCGGACGGGAGCGCGTCCTCGGTGGAGGTGTCGGAGCGGACGGGCAGCGCATGTGCGCCAGGAGCGCTGCACAGGATCAGGAGGGTGGACGGCGGCTGGATCGTCCTGCATTTCGGCTCTCACGGCGGCCCCTCCTGGGGACTTCCATCATTTCGTGTGGTCCGCGCCCGGGGCGCACGGATCCTGGAGGCGAATCCCTTCGGCAGCTACGCGCCGCAGCCGGGCTCTTCCCTGAGCGGACGGCATGCGCGCTTCTCCCTCCGCCTCGGGCTGGAAGACGGCTGAAGATGGCCGGCATCGACTTTTTCGACGTGGACCATACACTGACAAGACGATCGTCGGGCGGGAGGTTCATTGCCCTGGCAATGCGGCAGAGCGTCCTCCCGCGGCGCCTGCTCGTCATGCTGCCGTGGTATTCACTGACCTACCGACTCGGGCTGTTCCGGCTCCGCGCATACGAGAAAGGCTTCCCCTACTTGCGCGGCCTCGAGCGGAAGACCCTCGAGCTCATCGCGCGGGAAAGTTTCGACGGTGCCCTCAAAGGGGACCTCTTCCCCGAGGCCGTCGAGCTCGTGCACAGCCTCCGCGCAGGGGGACGGCGTGTGATGCTCGCCACCTCGTCGCTCGACATCATCGTCGAACCTCTGGCGGAGTACCTGCACGTCGACGGGGTGCTCGCCACTGCGCTGGAGTTCGAAGACGGCACGTGCACCGGCAGGTTTTCGGGAATGCCGATGTTCCGGCGCGAGAAAAAGGACCGTGTGCTCTCGTTCATCTCCGTGGAGGGCGTCTCGGCTCGGGAATGCTCGTTCTACTCCGACAGCATCTACGACCTGCCCCTGCTCGAGGCGGTCGGCGCGCCGGTCGCGGTGAACCCCGATTTCCGGCTCCGCCGGATCGCGCAGCGCCGGGGCTGGCCGATCAGGGTGATGGCAGCAGCTCGCCCT
>JBEKTX010000250.1:0-14334 GCA_049515615.1 Spirochaetia bacterium | reverse complement strand
GGGAGAAAGAACATTTTTGCACTGCTATGGGGCCAATGGAGCGTTTACTGATGAGGATGTAGATTATGAAATTCTTAAAAAATCAAAAATCGTTTTTGTTGGAGGATTTATGCTTATGCCAGAATTTGATGGCGAAGCATGCGCGAGAGTACTGAAAAGGGCAAAAGCATTGGGCAAGTATACGGCGCTGGATACAGCATGGGATACAAAGGAAAGATGGATGGATGCTCTTCGGCCATCTTTGGCGTATATTGACCTGTTTATTCCCAGTTATGAAGAAGCTGTAATGTTTTGTAATAAGACCGAACCGGAAGAAATTGCTGATTTTTTCCTTGAAACGGGTGTGCAAACTATCGTTATCAAACTTGGGGAAAAGGGATGCTTCGTCAAAAACGAGACTGGACAAAAATATGCTGTTCCTGCCTATAAAAATATCAAGACTGTCGACACAACAGGAGCGGGAGATTCTTTTGTTGCCGGGTTTCTAACAGGGTTGCTTAAGGGCATGAATTTGTATGAGTGCGGGAAATTCGCCAACGCGGTAGGAGCACATTGTGTCATGGAAGTGGGCGCATCAACAGGGATAAAGAGCTATGACGAAATTCAAGTTTTTATGAATAACTATCAAAACAATGTTTTATGATTGAATATGATTCTATCGGAAAATGGTCTGATACGGGCACGCTTGAACCGGCGGCGTGTACACCACGGCGCTCTTATTCGGAGATATCAATTCACCTGAAAGGATAATCATGAAATCAATGCAAACCGTAACTCTCGTCGTTATTTTCCTGGCTGCTGCCGGCCTTGCAGCATTCGCAGAGGGAATCACGATGGAAGTCGGCGCTCTCGGCGCGGCAATCAACGCTTTCTCATCTGTGCAGCAAAAGCCGGGGGCCGCTACGGTAATCACGAGCAGTGCTAATCTGGTGCCAGACCCCTACATGAATGGCTATTACGCAATGAAGCTAAATGATTACACGACGTTGAGGCTTGGCCTGCGCGCGGAAGACATGATGGGCACCATTTCCCTTTCCTTTGTGAACTTTGCCCGGGCGGAACCTTTTGCAGACTTTCTCTACGGGCCTTTGTCGATGCGTGTCAGCTTCCCTCTGTATTTCATCGGCACTGACACGAAAAATGATCCCGCGAATGCAGAAATCAAATACCTCATAGACTATGCCTACAAAGGGATCTCCCTTGGGACGTTCTTTGGGAGCGGGATGAACACCTTCCTCTTTTCAAATTACGAGAATATCGCATACAAGCTCTCCTTCGACAAAACGACGGCACTGGTATTCTCCGCCAGCACCGAAATCGGATTCTCTCCAGCATGGCTGTATGATGTAATTCCGCAGGTGAGCTTCATCTACGGGCCCTGGCAGCTCGATGTACAGGAAGCCGTCTATTTTTCCGATCAGGGGAACGCAACCCCTTCGTTCAGCGATGCAGGCTATAACCTGCGTCTCTATACATATCCCAAGCTGACGTTTGATTTTACAAGCATAGGCGTTCCCGGCCTCAAGGTATATTTTAGGGCATCCTTGTACACCTACCAGACCGTTCCGAATGGAAGCACTCCGGGCTCCGCCTTCTATGGAGGCCACTCCGGTTCCGCCAAGGCGTTGGGATCTAGTCTCTATCCGGGAATCATCTATACTACAGGACCTTTCTATGTTGAAGCGGTATTCAAGATCCACAATTATGACGATTCGAACACCGACGGGCTTACAAATGTGAACCCAACTTTCGATCCCTCGGTGAAAGTCTCGTACACGTTGCACTTCTAGCCCGCATTTCTCAGTGCGCCGTGAAAGGCGTGTTGTTTCGAGCGGGTGCGAATCCCGCCCGGCAACTGTCGCTCCAGCCGGAAGCACTTGAAGCGGTTCAAGGAGTTAACGAATTGGACTTGAAGCACTTCAAACCGATCTTCGACAGTCGAAAAAATGAAATGCCTTCCCTGTAAGGAATTAAAAGACACAGCAATTCTGTTGGCATTACATTTCCGGTTCCCCTGGTAAACCGCTCAATTCCGTACCGTCGGGGGTATCCCCACGCCCGCAGCCTTCAGAACTTCGTGGCAAACACGCCGAACATCCATTCGCAGATACCAGGTGCGCTCCTCTGACTCAACCTCCACCTCTTGCAGCGCTCGCAGATCCCTTTTGATATCTGCCCATTCAAGGATTGAACCATGGGCTTCCAGGCGCGCCTCCAGCTCCTTCAGCACCACCAGGCCAAGGAAGCTGCAGAACACATGCCCCCGGATGGTCTCGTCGCACTTGTGAAAGATTGGTCGGGTTTCCAGAATGCTTTTTACCGACCGGAAAATGGATTCCACCATCCAGAGCTGCTTGTACTTGCCGGCAACCTCCTCAGCAGGTAGATCCGTGTTGGTCCGAAGGACCCATTTGCCGTCAAAGCGTTCTTCCTCTATGAGCTTGGCCTCGTCGATGGTGAAGTGCTCCTTGCCGCCGCTCTTGAGGTAGCGGCGATAGCCCTTGTTGCCCACAAGGCTTTTGTCACCATTCTTCAGTTTCTCCCGAAGCGATTCCACGATTGCTTGGCGGTCGGCGCAATCCTTTTTGGCTTGCTCCTCGTTGTAGCACACGATGTACCGTCGCCCCTCCACCATTTGCTCGCCCACAGCCAAGGGCGAGGGATCCTTGGCTTTTCGCTTTCGCCCCCTGACCTCACGCAAGCTCTCGAAGTTTAGGAGCACCTCTTCGCACACTTCCTTCTGCCGATGCATCCGCACCCCAAGGATATAGGAGATGGGGGGGTGCTGCTCTCCAGTTCGCTGATCGTCTTGGAGCTGATCATGCCCCGATCGGCCACCACACAGATCGAGTCGATGGCGAATCGGCTCTTCAGTTGTTGCACCACGGGCAGCACAGTTGTGACGTCGGTGATGTTTCCCGGCCACACCTCGCAGCAAATCGGGCGACCCCTCCCATCGAGGATCACCCCCACGATCATCTGCTTCAAATCTGGGCGGCTATCCTTGCTGTGGCCGTATTGGCCGAGGCTTTCTCCGCCTTCCCCCTGGAAGTACAGGCTGGTGGTATCGAAGAACACCACATCCAGGGTGCTGAACAAATCCTGGTTGCGCTTGAACAGTGCCTCTTCGATAAGATCCTTACGGCAACGAAGCGAAAAAGGATCGTGCCCATGCTGAATGATCTCCTCTCCCAGCCAGGCCATACTGCGATACAGGTGCTGCAGCTCCAGCCCCTGCACCCCGGGGATCCTGTAGTCCTGTTTCCAGCTTTCGGCCGAGCGGTCGCTTCCGGGATCAAAAAGACATTGAAGCACGGTGAGAAAGATCGCCCGCTCGACGGAGAACTGATAATGGCTGCCTGAGAGCTGCTCTTCTATGATTTCATCGATTCCCAACTGGTGCCACAACCGATCGAAGACCAGGGCAGGACCGAGGCTGAGGGTGCGCCGCGCACGAAGCTTGCCCTCGCGGTGAGCATCGATGACCTGCACGGCCTTGGTGAACTTCAGAAGCGAGCGGGCCAAATCGTCCAGCTTGCCCGAAGAGGTCAGCGCCTCCATCTGGCCAAGTGTGGTGAGCACGCGTTGCTTGATTTTTTGGCCCTCGCGGCGGCTTTCGACGATCTGCAGGTAAGTGTAGCCATGGGTTTTCTTGATGCGGACGAACATTCAGTGAATTCCTCCCCATTACGGAGAGTATCACGGAACGGTATGGGATGCAAGCAATATTTAAGAAATTCGTAATTTGTTGGCACTACATTTTTGGTCCGGTCCGGAGCGAACCTTCAAATTTACAGGGAAATTCGCATGTTTTTGGTTTTTCCAGGCCCCAAACTGTCGAAGATGAGTCAAAAAAAAGCCCCCTCGGGGGGTCAGCGAGCATACAGGCCGTAAACAGCGACCGCTGGGCATTCCTCGGATTCGTGATCGAGTGGTGCAGATGGCGGCGGTGCTGATACTTGAGCCAATCTTCGAAGCCGATCTCCAGCCGGAGCAATATGCGTACCGGTCGGGGGGGTCCAATCGTCCTTGTCCTGGGCCTTTATGTCTGCGCCAGCCTTCAGGAGTGTGATGATCACCCCAGAATTCTGGCTCGCAGCTGCGTGCATCAGCGCGGTCTCACCGTCCTTGGTCTGCGCTCTTACGTCTGCGCCGGCCTTTAAGAGTGTGGTAATCACCGCTGGATTCTGGTTGAACTGGGCAGCCGCGATCAAGGAACGCACGAGCTCGGGCATGGCGTGCGCACCCGTGAGGCTCCCGTGGTAGGCAAGTGCACCCGGGTGGATAGCCCCGAACTTCAATCCCGGTGCCCGCTCGAACCACTCATCGTGGGGCAGGTCCGCGCCGGGGTAGCTGGGGAACATGTCGTTCCATTCGCGTTCTGTATGATGGCCCGCGCAGGCCACGGCGAGCAGCTTTTCTGCCTAGGGAAAGAACATCTGCGTGAACGCGAGGTATGGCAGAGGACTCGTGCAGTCCCCGGCTGTCCAGGGGTCAGGGGAAAATTTCATCGATGAGAACTCGAGCGGCAGGCGCCGGCCCATCGCGCGCACGCAAGCGTTCACGCCCTCCGCGTAGGCCTGGCAGTGCCCGTGCTCCTCGTCGGACATGCCTGCGGCCGCGCGCCTCTTCATTTCCGGCATTCCGCTCATCCGTGCAAGCCAGTCCAGCGGGACGGCTCGCGTGTCGGCGATCTCGGACAGCCGCCCCTCAGCGAGCCTCCGAAGAGTCTCCATCTGCCAGAGCCTGTCCTGCGCGTGGACATAACCCTGGGCGCAGAACAGGTCGTGGACCGTCCGCACGCTGATGTGCGGGATTCCCCACTGGTCGCGCGCGACTTCCACCTCGGAGTCGAGGGGGAGCCCGCCAACTCTTCCTCGGGTGTTCGGCCAGGCCTTTCTGAGGAGAAGCCCGGAGACAACGCGGGGCAACATTTTTATTGCAGGCCACCTTTCTGGCCACCTATCCTATCGCATTGCGTAATCCGCGCGAAAAGAGCCACCTTTCCGTTTTTACGGAGCCAGCGTTCCGAAAATAAAAAGCCACCATTCCGATCCTGAAGAGCCATTTTTCGGCTCCTATCGGAAAGCTCACTCTCTCCAATCCCTCCAGCAAGTTGGTATGCTCTCCTCCTCCAACGTCAACGGAGAGGGAGGGCTCATGGGCAGGAGGAGAACGGGAGTGATCAAGGTACGCGACATCATCCGCTACCACCAGACAACGGACCTGAGCGAACGGCAGATCGCGCGCGCCTTGGGTGTCTCACGGACGGTGGTGGCAAGAATCATCCGGGCCTTCCGGAGGAGCGGCTTGGATCCCACCGGGGTGCCCGAGATGGCGGACAGCCAGCTGCTGAAGTGCTTGCAGGCCGAGCGCCCGCCGTCGCAGGGCAGCCGGTATGCGATGCTGGAGGCTCGCTTTCCCGAGATGATCGTGGAGCTGAAGAAAAGGAAAGGCATGACGCTGCAGTACCTGTGGGAGCGCTACATCACCGAGAGTCCCCAGGGCTACCAGTACAGCCAGTTCTGCCTGCACTTTCACCGCTGGCAAGCCGCCGAGGAGGTGACGATGCACACCGAGTACAAAGCGGGGGAGGCGATGTTGGTGGACTGGGCGGGGGACAAACTGAAGGTGCTCAACGGGAACAGCGGCGAGCCCTGGGAGCTTGAGCAGTTCGTCGCGATCCTGGGGGCCAGCCAGCTCACCTACGTGGAGGCGCGGGAAAGCCAGGATGAGGGGAACTGGATCCGAGCCAACGAGGGGGCGCTTCGGTATTTCGGAGGGACAACTGCGGCGCTCATCCCCGATAACACCGCCACCGCAGTGAGCCACCCTTACCGCTACGAGCCGGAGCTGCATCCGGTGTTCGACGAGTTTGCCCGTCACTACGGGGTGGTGATCATGCCCACGAGAGTGCGCCGGCCTCGCGACAAAGCACTTGTGGAGGGTGCAGTGCTCCTAGTCTACCAGAGGATCAGCTGCCATCTGGCGGGCAGGGTCTTTTTCTCCCTGACCGAAGTCAACGCTGCTATCAGAGAGCTGCTGGAGGCCCACAACGACAAGGCGTTCAGTCGCCTGCCGTACAGCCGGCGGGAGCTGTTCAAGCAGGTGGAGCAGCCGGCCCTGCGCCCTCTTCCCAGCGAGCCCTTCATGCTGAAGACGACTATTCAGGCCACGGTGGCGCTCAACTACCACGTGGAACTTCGCGAGGACCGCCACTACTACAGCGTGCCCTCTCATCTGCGCCGCCGCGACCCTCCGACGCGGGTAAAGATCGTCTACGACGATCGGGTGGTGGCCATCTATTGGGACAACGTGCGCGTGGCGCAGCATCGCCGCGATCGCACTCCCAACGGATACACGACCCTGGCGGAGCACATGCCCGATCACCATCGCTTCTACGCGGAATGGAGCGCGGAACGCTTCCAGCGCTGGGCGGCCACCATGGGAGATGAGACCGCGGAGCTCATCGGGAAGGTGCTCGCCGCGGCCACCTACCCGCCTCAAGCCTTTCGTAGCTGTCTGCGGTATTTGTCAACGTAGTTGTCGCCCCAACCCTTCAACGGTCGCATGACCTCCTTTTCGGGGGGTACCTTTTGGATACCACCTGCCTTTGGAAAATGCGCTGGCGCCTCGCTACGACGCACGTTTTTTATCCCGCCTGATCAAAACTGACTCCCTGCTCCGAGTCCTGCGCCCCGAGCCTTTCTTTGCCTCTATGCGGATTGAGAACCACTTTCTCGACAGCAGACCAGTTCCGCGTTCCCCTCGACCACCGACTCGGATGGCGGCGCGTGCCTGCTCGTAGGTATCCTTGCGCGTGGACAGTATCTGCGCCTCCCGCCCTTCATGACGTGCCGCCGGGCTGACGAACTTGATCCCGCTGTGACGGTGATCGCTGTTGTACCATCGCACGAATCTCTGCACCCACTCCCGCGCCGCTGCCAGGTCCTCGAAAGCTCGACCCGGATACTCGGGCCGATACTTCAACGTGCGAAATAGCGCCTCGGAGTACGGATTATCGTCACTGACCCGCGGCCGACTGAATGAGGGCACGATCCCCAAGAACTGAAACGTCGCCAGAAGCGTCGCCCCCTTCATCGGGCCACCGTTGTCCGAATGGATGACCAGTTGATTGCCCTCCACCCCGTGCTCCAGACACGCGCGCGCGATCATCTGCGAGGCGATCTTACCGGATTCCTCCTCGGCCACCTCCCAAGCCATGATCATCCGACTCCAGATGTCCACCACCAAGTACAGATACAAGAACTCTCCCCGCACCGGGCCCCGCAGGTAGGTGATGTCCCAGCTCCACAGTTCGTTGGGCCCCTTGGCCACGTATTCCATCGGACGATGGTGCGCGGCAGGACGGCTTCGACTGCGGTGTGCAAGCAGCTTTTCCTGCCTCAGAACACGGTAAAAGCTGGATTCCGAGGCCACGTACACCCCTTCCTCCGCCAGAATGGGCACGATCTGCGAGGGGGCAAGTTTGCGAAACCTCTCCGAGGTGGCGATCTCCACCAGCGCGGCCCTCTCCTCGGTGCTCAAACTATTGGCCGGTGTGCCACGAACTCCGTGGCGGGCATCGCCTGTGGCAGAACTTTTGCCCCAACGCTGGTAGGTTCTCACCGTGATCTCCAGCACCTCGCAGGCTTTCCACAGCCGCGCCCCCGCACGCACCGCTTCCTTGATCAATTCCCGCGCCATGCCTCGATCCGCCAGGGTTATCTCTCGTCCTTTGCCTCTCCCCAGATCGAGTCGGCTTTTTTTTAAGGATTAGCAACGCCGCAGCTTCGGCCAGCGCCGCCTCTTTCCTCCTCAGCTCCTTCTCCAGGGCCGCGATCCGCTTCTGCTGCGGGTTCTTTTTGCCTCCCGCCAACCGCGTCAGCTTCATCCCCTCGATGAGCTCCGCCTTCCACCTCACCAGGTGGGCCTCGTGCAACCCCTTCTCCCGAAGGAACACCCCCCTCTGTTCCTCCGAAAGCTTTTCATAACTCAGGATAGCCTCTACCTTTTGCTCTGCCGTCCAATCCTCGGGCCGTCGCTGTTTCATTCCCTCTCCGTTGGATCCCAATCAGGCTGTCGAAAAACCCAGTCGCTTCCTAAAATCAGGCTGTCGAAAAACCCAGTCGCTTCCTAAAAAAAATCATTGTTTGGCCCGACAGCAGGATATAAAATGAGGAGTCGAATCCGCCATTCGTGAAGCACGGGAGGGACTTCATGCCGGCATTCCTCATTCCGAATCGAACCCAGATGCTGCTGCTCACTCATGTTGACCTTTCGACTGTCGCTCCGGAGGGGAGCGCGGTGCATATTATCAATTACCTGGTGGATTCTTTGGACACCCGTGCAATTGAAGAATCCTATGAAGTGGACTCCGACAGTGGGCGATCCCCTTTTCATCCAAAAACTCTTCTGAAAGTCGCTCTGTTGGCACTTCACAGCTGCCGCTTCTCGCTACGAAAGATGGAAGAAGACACGATCAACAACCTGGCCTACAAATGGTTGACCGGCGATATGACCATCGATCATTCGACGATGGGACTTTTTCTGGCGCGGTTTGCCGGAGAAATCGTGGAGTTGTTCAGCCAAGTGGTTGCGAGCTGTGCGGAGCAGAATCTGATCGAGTTCGACCTTCTGGCCATCGACAGCGTGAAGCTACGGGCGAATGCCAACTACAAGCAGAGCAAGACCCTTGAGGGGATCAAGAAGGAAGAAAACAAGATTGCACAACGCCTGAAGGAAGTGCTGGAAACCGCCTCAGATGCGAAGAGCGCTGAGGAAGAGGAAGTTCTGGCGTTGAAACGGCGCGCGGAAAGGGTGCAGGAAGCCAGGAAGATTCTCCTGGAACGATTGGCAGAGAAAAGCCGCGAGGCAAGCGAGAAGAAGAAGCAAGAGCTTCTTGAAAAGGAGAAAGTCAACATCACCGACCCGGACGCCCATATCATGAAACAGGCGAATGGGGAGAGGAATACAGCGTTTTCGATCACCACAACGACGGATGTGGGCCACGATATTGTGACACATTTCCAAGTGAATGCTGAGGATAACGATGCAGCGGTGTTGCCTGAGGCGATCGAGGGCAGCCGCCACAATACAGGGGAGAAGCACCAGGAAGTAGAAGCGGACGCCGGATTTGCCAGCATGGAGAACTATAAGAAGCTGGAATTGGATACGCAGGAGGCACTGATCCCCGACCTTCGCATGGAAGTGGAAAAAAACGGGACGACGGCGAAGGGAGACTATGATCGCTCGAAGTTCAGCTTTCGGGCGAAGAGCGACAGCTATCGGATGGATATTGAGGAATAAAGGATCCTTTGAAATTGAGGGCCGGCTTTATAACCACTACGAGAATCCAAGCGCCTGTGCCAGGTGTGCCAATCGGAGCAAATGCACGAAGGGGCCGTATCGGCGGGTGTATCGCGATCAGAATGAAGCGGTGCGCGAACGGATGCGGACAAAGCTTGATAAGAAAAGATCACAGGGGAGATACAACAAGCGCGCGCATTCTGCGGAGTCGCCGTTCGGCAACCTTAAGTGGAATTTGAAGTTCCGCGCGGTGATGCGCAGGGGGATAGCAAAGGTGCGCATGGAGGCAGCGCTGTTGTTCATGCTGCACAACTTCATGAAAATGGCACCAGCGTCTGGTTAATTTAGCAATGGATCGCGGAGAGCCGCCGGGAGGGGCACACGAAAGGCGCGAATGGAGCTTAATTGTGAGAATCACGGGCTGACTGCTTACCGCCATCGAGTATTCGTTGCACGGCCGCGATCACGATGCGCCCCCCCGCCCACGCGCGCATCGGCTTTTTCGACAGCCTGATTGTGGCAATGATTTGCAGTGACGCCGGATTTCGCTTACCCCGGACAGCGCGGGCTTTTCGCGATGCGCGCCGCCGGAGGGCCATTTTTCCTGGGAATTGACCCCATTTTCCGAAAAAGATGCCCCTCGCGGTCGCTATTCGTGCTACGATGAATCGTCACAAACAACGTGCACACGACCTGGGAGGGGCGTAATGGCAAGTATAACACAGAAGACGCTCTTTGGGTGGGACCAGATTGAGGCGCTGGGAGACCTGAGGCGGTTGCGACTGGTCCTGGACAGCCTCCCTGACGAAGCGCTGATGAAGAAGCTGGAGCAGGAACGGGACCGAGGCCGTGACGATTACCCGATCCGCCCGATGTGGAACGCGCTGGTCTGCGGGGTAGTCTTCCAACATCCGACGGTGGAGGCGTTGTTGCGGGAACTGAGACGCAACGCTCAACTGCGGCAGGTCTGTGGCTTCGATCTGGTGAAGGGGCTGGAGGCGGTGCCCAACTCCTGGGCGTTCTCGCGGTTTCTGGCGCAGGTGATGGCGCATCGGGATCTGATACAACAGATGTTGGATACGCTGGTCGAGCGGCTGAGGGAGTTGTTGCCCGAATACGGGGTGAGCCTGGCTGTGGACGGGAAGGCGTTGCCGAGCTTTGCGCGGGGCAAGGCTAAGGAGACCAGTGACAAGGAGCATCCCGATCATCGACGTGACAGCGATGGGGAGTGGGGTGTCCATGAGTACAGCGGCACCGATGAGGATGGGGGCCCCTGGAAGACGGTAAAGAAATGGTTTGGCTACACGATCCACCTGGTGGTCGACAGCCACTACGAGTTGCCGGTGAGTTTCTCGGTGACGCGGGCAAATGCCAGCGAAGTGGTGGAGGCTCACCAGGTGCTGGACCGCCTGGAAGAGCAGCACCCGCAGGTGCTACAGCGCTGCCGGGAACTGGCAGCCGATCGGGCCTACGACGATGGGAAGTTGATCCGCGAGGTGTGGGACGGCTGGCAGGCGCTGCCGATCATCGATATCCGCAATTGCTGGAAAGATGGCGAGGCCAGCAAGCTCGTCACTGGATTTGAGAACGTGGTCTATGACTACCGCGGGACGGTGAGCTGCGTGTGTCTGAAGAGCGGAAAGCAGCGCCAGATGGCCTACGGGGGCTTTGAGCGGGATCGCATGACGTTGAAATACCGCTGTCCGGCCCAGCACTACGGCTACGAGTGCGAAGGTCTCGATGGCTGTGCTGTTGGGAAGGCGGTGCGGATTGCTCTGAAGGAGGACCGCCGCGTGTTCACCCCGCTTCCGCGCAGCAGCCTGAAGTGGGAGCGCTGCTACGACAAGCGCACGGCCGTGGAGCGGGTCAACAGCCGCCTGGATACCAGCTTCGGCTTCGAGAAGCACACCATTCGGGGACTGACGAAGATGTACACCCGTTGCTGCCTGGCGCTGGTGGTGATGCTCGCGATGGCAGTGGGGCGGATCAAGGCCAACCAAGCGGAAGCGATGCGCAGCCTATTGAAGGCTGCCTGAACGGCGCTGCGCGGCGGCCCACCAGTGCAAGGCCGAGGGAGAGGACTGTCCGAAGCCCAGTGCTTGGCTCCTGCGATCACTCAAATGCACTTCATCGAGCCCCCCGGGGCCTTCGGCAACCAAGGCCGCCGGCCTTGCACGGGCGTTCCTGGCATCGGTCGTCACGCCATGGGCAACCACCGGGCCGCAATGCTCAGGCGGAATGGGCCACAGCGCAAAAGCCTCTACTGTGTCATAAATTGACAACCCTCTTCTTTTGTGGCATCATGGGTCCATGGCGAAATCCCATGCGACTGCGTCGTCGCGGTTCTCTGACTACCTGGAGCGGCTCGGGGGTGTGCTTGGCCATGCAGATCGGCTGGAACCGCTGAGGGCGTATATGACCGGACTCCTGCTTCCAGGGGAACGCAAAAGTGTCGAGCCCATGGCTGCCAAAGTTGATCCCCGCCGGGTTTCCGCCCGCCACCAGTCCATGCACCACTTCGTTGCCAGCGCCCCGTGGGAAGCGCAGGTAGTGCTGAATGTAGCGCGAGATTACGCGCTCGAGCAGATGGAGCGGCATGCCCCGATAGCAGCTTGGATCGTTGATGACACCGGGATGCCGAAGAAGGGCTCTCATTCGGTCGGGGTCAGCCGGCAGTACTGCGGCGCGCTGGGCAAACAGGACAACTGCCAGGTCGTCGTGACGGTCTCGGCAGCCAATGCAACGATGAGTGTCCCGTGTGCTTACCGGCTGTACCTACCGGAAGTATGGGCCGGGGACCAGAAACGGCGCCAGGAAGCGGGCGTTCCGCAAGGGATCGGTTTCGCGACGAAGTGGGAGATTGCTGTCGGCGCGTTGGACAGAATGATCGAAGAAAAGATACCTCCGGCGCCCGTGGTTGCCGATCCGGCTACGGAGTGGTGACGCAATTCCGCGAGGCCCTGACGGAGCGAGGCCTTTCGTACATGGTCGGGATCAAGACCCAAACCACTCTGTGGCCGCCGGGCCTCCAACCGCTTCCCCCGCGCAAGTGGTCCGGACAGGGCCGACCTGCCACGAAACTCCGCCGCAACACCTCTCGCCACCACCCGATTGCGGTGGTGAAGCTCGCAAAGGCCCTTCCGCCCCGAAGCTGGCGTACCATTCGGTGGCGAGAAGGCACGCGGGGCATCATGCGGTCTCGATTCGCTGCGCTAAGGGTACGAGCTGCGCATCGCGACGAGAAGCGGAGCCAGCCACGAGATGAGGAGTGGCTTTTGATCGAATGGTCCAAGGGTGAGGAGGAGCCGACGAAGTTCTGGCTCTCAACGGTTCCCCAAGATGCCTCCCTGCAGGACCTGGTTGGTCTGGCGATGCTCAGGTGGCGAATCGAGCGCGACTACGAGGAGATGAAAGGCGAACTGGGGCTCGATCACTACGAAGGAAGGAACTGGCTGGGGTTCCACCACCATGGAGTCTTGTGCATCGCTGCGTACGCCTTCCTCGCTGCCGAGCGCGCTCGGCTTTCCCCCCCAGAGGCTATTGCCTTCCTCAAGCCCGCTGCGTTACCCAAAAGTTTCCGTCCGAGGGGAGCTGCCCGTGCGTCCTGAACGACACGTGGACTCATCCATCGCGACGATGCGAATCCATCATGCCCGCGATCTTTCGCATAGCTTACCCTGTTGCCCCTGGTGCGGCGTCAGGCCCGAGACAAGCCATTTTATGACACAGTAATATTAGGGAGGTATCCAAATACTACCTGGCTTCCGAAGATGGGTTGTAGGGCCGCCAGCGAAGAGCTTTTTCCCGCATTGAGCCCTGCGGACTCGTCATGCGCTGATTTCGTTGTCGGTGGATGCGAAGAGCAGGTTTCCCTGGCCGGCTCATTACTTGGTCTCCGTCGGGGGCGCTGAGGTACGTTTGGAACGTTTGACGAAATCATCCACGCGATAACTCTTGCCCTCGATGACCAACTTCACCCCGCGATACACCAGCCGGTCCATGGCCGCTGAGCCCATGAGGGGGTTGCTGAAGACCGTAGGCCATTCGGCGAAGTCACGGTTGGAGGTAATGATCGTGGATGCCCGCTCGTAGCGATCACAGATGATCTCGTAGAGGTCGGCCTGCTGCTCCTCACTCAGCGCGGTCAGCCCGAAGTCGTCAATTTATGTGGAGCTCCACATAAGTCGACTAATGGTGAGACCCCAGTAATGTGGAGTCGACCGTGTAACTCGTTGCGGGCCAAGGAGGTTCGCGGCTGCGTACTCCACATTACTCAGTCCTTAGAGGGCCTCGAGCCACTGGAGGATCGACGGGTTGGTCCTCCAGGCGGCCTTCCGGCGAGGCCTCCTGTCAGCGGGCTCGATCCTGCTGATGGCTTCCCGCTTGGCTTCGAGATCGACCGACGCATAGCGATTGGTGGTCTCGACGCTGGCGCGACCAAGCCAGTGGCTGATGGTTACGAGATCGACACCGGCCTTGAGAAGATGGACGGCCGTGCTGTGGCGCATGCTGTGAGGGTGCAGGCGCTTGGATGCGAGCGCCGGCAAAGCGAGGCGAGCACGGTTACAGTACTTGGCCAGGATGTAGCGGGCGCCGTAGCGAGTAAGCTGTTGCCCGCGGTGGTTGAGAAAGAGCGGCTTCTGAGAACGTAGGTCGAGGTCCTGTTCGGTCAAGAGATCGCGGAGGAGCCGAGCCGTCTGCGGCCAGAGGGGGCACAGACGCTCCTTCCGCCCCTTGCCGAAGAGCCGCGCGTGGAATGGACTGGCAAGTTGAAGGTCGTAGGGCCTCAGGTCGAGGATCTCCTGGACTCTCCCGCCGGTGTTGAACATGGTCGCGATGAGCGCATAGTCGCGTCGACCCTCCGAAGTGCTCCGGTCCACCGCGGTCAGCACGGCTTGGATCTCATCGTGCTCAAGGTACTCCACGGGGCGTGAGCGAGCGCGCTTGAACGGGATCGCGAGAATGCGCTGGCTCTGTTCGAAGCACTCGGGGATCCGGCCGGCGAGGTAGCGGAAGAAAGCGTGA
>JBEKTX010000249.1:0-6261 GCA_049515615.1 Spirochaetia bacterium | reverse complement strand
TAGAAGACGTCCTAGACTCAATGGGAGACAAGCAGGCCAGATGGACAATACTTCAGGGGAGTGGTCTTGTTTCCGCGACAGGGGATTTTCAGAGAGACTTGCGCCAGTCTGGCACTGATTCAATCGACTCATTCTTAGCGCGCAGCAAAGAATACGGGACTATTGGCAAGCATGTAATCGCTTTCCTAATCAGCGCCTTTGAGAATGAAAGCTATTTGCATGAGCCAGACAAGCTCGATGTAAACAAGCGCAGCGACTTTCGGGATTGGCATAAGTACCTGTTCAACAGTATCATGATGCGAGAAGAGTACCTAACAAAGGATTTATTTCATATCACCTCCGGCTTTTTTCACTTTCAGGCACGAGTTTATCATAAACTGACCGGAAACGTCAGACAGCGCGAACGGCGAGCCAGCTACCGGTGTAAGTGCCCCGGTACCCGAGTTGATCGAAAACGCGGAAATGTTTTGCGAGTTAGGAAATAGAACCATTTTGCGTTGCCGATCGGAGGACGCGCCTTATTAGGGGTAGCTAGCTGTTTTTGTAACGAGTTTCCAAGTACCGGAAGCTGTAGTGGAAACAGTGCCCGACATGACAACTGACAAACGGCCATCGCTATGGAAAGTGTATTTAAAAACTAGACCTTTAAGTTCTGTCATGATTTCAGCGTCTTGGTCGAAATTTCCATTAACGGTATACGCCGATCCATCAGTTTGGCTGGCTTTCGGATCGTCAGGAGTGCCTCCTTGATAGGCAACAATTCGCCGTTGTACAGAGTCATACCAGAACGATTCCACAAAAATGTCGCCATCGGCTGTTGTAAAATGTGTATCTATTTGCCAATATCGATCATCGCCTGACTTTCCGCTTCGTTGGCCTTCGACACTTTTGCTCGAACTGCTAGATGATCCTGAGTTAATAATGTTGTTGTCCCGCGTGATGATTCTTTCATATTTCATCGCAATGCTGGTCCCGAGGTCGTCGAAGAAAGCCTCTCCTGTCTCGTACTTCGCGATCTCATCAAGATCTGCTCGCCCGGAAGCGACAGTGTCATAATGAATCTGTGTCTCTTCCTTTCCATACTTGTCTTTGACTTGCACCGTCACCTTGACATAGACTTTTTCGATCTCTTTGCTCTTTGCCGCTTCAAGGATTTGGCCGCAGAGTTCCTTCATACCCAGTTCCGTGCCGTCCTTGAAGAAGTAGTTGTCTATTTCGATGATCGCAGATGACCCATTATAGTGGACTCTTTTCACTCCGCTCCCAAGGTCGGAACACGAAATCAGAGCGATAAGATATGCAAGGGTCACAACCAAGGCGGCTCGCTTTCTCATTTTGCTTCCTCCTGGTTCAAACCAGGATTTCCCAAATGACTTGCCATTCGTACCAGTCATAGGGATTTCCTCCGCTTCAGCTCCCATTTTACAGTGACTTGGCTCTTCGTCAAGGCAGTAACAAATGCCTCAAACGGCAAGCTTTTCTTCGCTACCTATAATTATGACAGATCCCTAGAATTTTTTCTTTTCCGCGCAATCAACAACATCTATCCAGACAAGAACGTGGCGCTGAAGATTTACGAGGACAAGATAAGAATCGTTCATCTTCACGGAGATATTGGAATGCCAGAGTTCTGGTCCGGCATGTCGGGGAAAGGCCGGCAGTACACTAAGATCGAAAACACTATGCTCCTTACCAAGGTTGCTCAGAATATCTCACTGCCGGATGAAGCAATAAGCGAGAAGGCTTACGAAACATATATGTCATACAAGGCACAGTCAGATAGCATCGTTTTGCTCGGTTTCGGGTTCGCTCTCTCACGGGCTCTGAGTTTATGTTCAATGTAGTCAGAAAGGAACCTTTACTAGGAGATGCGAATCTTGCAAAGATCTTTCCGGAAAGGGTCGAGGGATTTCTTGCCGATCATCTTGAGATTTTCTATAACACTCCAATCTGACTCATTAGGCGTGCTCCAAATCTTGAAAATGCCTCGGAAGGCAGCGTTTCCTCCCCGTCGGGACGGTCCTAGCTCGGAGTATTCCAACAGGCCCTCACATCGGGAGTTTGTGCCATATTGTGCCCCCGTCAGTGGTCAACCTTTTACGATGCGGATTGAATCGCGTCCGAGCGTGCAGATGCACTCGTCATGCTCTTTGAGCCAGTCCTCGGCGAACCTCCACAGCATGCTGTCCGGCTTAAGCATGGAAAGTTGAACCGTCCGCCGCTCCTCAATGATGGCCAAGACTTGATCAGCCAACTTCTCCGCCTGAGCCAGATTGCCAGCCTGATACTCAGCCCGTGCTAGCTGGAATTTGCTGAGCGCGTCTTGTGCGCGGGCCATCTTGTCCCTCACCAGCTGATTTTCGTCCTCATGCATTTCTCTTTCGTTCATTCCGTCGCTCCCTTCTTGTCTTGCGTCACATCGTGCCCCTATGCCCGCCCCGCGTCACCAAGGCCCAGGAGTCGGTATGTCGACGTTGTCCGCCAATCCCTTCACCTGGCGGATTTCTTTCTTGGCGCACTCAATCCGAAAATCGTACTCACCTTCTGAAAGTTTCGGACTGATGCCTTTTAGGAATTTGATCCACGCTTTGAGGGATCGGGGATCGGAAACATTCCATCCCTTGTCTTCGCAAAGCTTGGTGTAGTCGCTCCTGATATTAATTTCGCGAGACGCTATGTCGTGATCCTGCGCCATGTTCTACCCCCTTTGCGGTTCCCATCACCGCGCACCTTCCCGCGTCTTCGCGCTCTCCGCAGTCACGAGCTCCCGCTCGGGCTGCCCCTTGACGATCACTGATTCCCATTTTCGCCATCGTCCTTGTTTCTTGCCCCCGGGAATATGAAAGGTTTTACTTCCCCGGCAGGACAGATCTTCCCTGCCAAGCCTTGGCCTTGGTAGCCACTTGGTCCCATAGGAAGGATCTGTACCAAGCCCCTTGATCTTACGACGTACGCCACGGATGCGAGCGCGTCCTCAGAAATCTGTTTTCTCTCGATAGGCGTGATGGGTCGGTTTGGTTCGCTGTTCTCCCGTTGCCTTAAAAGCGCGATCTCTGCAGCCTTCACTGACACTTCAAGTCCTCGCTTCGTACTGCCGGAGATGGGATCCACCAGAACACTATGGCAACGACGACGGCAAGGCCCAGGTCAACCGCCCTGGGAGCATGAGACAACCACGAGAGAACGCTCCCGATCGCTCCCAGGACTGCACTCACCGCAGCTCCTCGTTACCCTTCTGCGGAGGTTTTTCCTTCGGCTCCCGTGCCCTCCAGAAGGCAAACCCACCGATCAACAAAGTGGGAACGATGGTCACCATGACCCAACCGATGCGTCCCTGTTTCTTATTCATCACCTCAGCCTCCCCCCGCTCATTCTTTGCGTATGGCTTCCATGACGAGCGAGCGCACCGCTGCGCTGATGGACAGGTACTCGCCCTGATGGTAGCAGGCCTTGTCAGACAAGGTGAAGCCCACTTTCCGGGGGTTCTCCTTCCTGGGATGGTGTCCTACAGATTTGGCTATTCGGTTATGGGAGCAGGCCGGGGGTGATCTCCCCCATGGGGGTGTCGGCGCCTCGGAGTCGCAGGGGGCCTGGGGCTCGGCCTACGGCCTCGGGGGCCTTTGGCTGCGCGGCCGGCGTGTGGGTGTTGCCGGCCGCTTGCCTGCCTGGGCCGCTGGTGGGCTTTGCGCTGGTGAGCTGTCAGTCTTTCACGCCGATGGATCGGAGATAGGCTTCGGTGACAGCGACGTTGGCGTGTCCGAGGGCCTGTTCGACCTGGTAGACGTCGTGCGAGGCCTGGTAGAGCCGCACTGCGAAAGCATGGCGCAGGTCGTGTGCTGAGTAGGCAGCCCTCAGCGTGCCCTCAGCGTGCCGCCTCTCCATCCACGTGAAGAATGCCGATGCGCCGCCTGACACCCGTAGCCGCACGGTGGCGGGGGAGCCCTCTGACTTCTCGCTCTCGATCCAGTCGTCGGCCAGCGCAGGTGTGATATCCATCAGAGTGATCCCCTGCCGTGCGGCCCAGCCTTCCAGCCGGTCCAGCGCCATGCTGTAGGCTCTCCTGGTGTGAACCGAGCGCACCCGGGCAAGGAACGTCTCCCGCTCCGTCTGCCATTCGATCTTTTCGAGCTTCGCCCGGGCCTTGAGATCATCCTTGAGCGTTTCCACGACGACAGCCTTTGCCAGTTTCTCCAGGCCCTCAGCGTCCAAGTCCTCCAGCCCCGGCGTTTTCTTAGAAGGTAAAATGATGAGGTACGAAGTCTGCGGGTTTACTCTACCCCCCAGACGCACGTGGAGGGCCGTAGGCGTGTTATTGGTAGGCCTGCCATGTTCTCTCTCTCGGGGGTCACGGCCATTGCCCCCGGCGCGCTTCCGTCGTTCGCGCAATGGGACTCCACGCCATGAAAATCGTACTATCAGCAGCGGAACCTACCAGATACGGAACCAGAACATGAATAACACGGAGACTACGTTCCCGGAAAGAGAACCTGCGTCGCACTCATAGGGGTCGGTAGTTGAAATGTCGTGATACAGGTACTGAGCGCGCAGGACCAGCGGGCCCATTCTCACGTCCACGCCGCCGCCCAGTACAAGTCCCTCGCCGCTGGTCTGGTAAGCATACGTGTGCCAGACCAATCCCGTGATGCCGCCCCCCACCTCGATCCACGGCGTCCAAATGTGGTCGTTCAGCGACCAAAGGCTCTTGCGGAGGCCAATGAAAAGGAGGGAGTAGTCCGCACTATCGGGTGGATACATCTGGATATCGCCGGTTGAGACGGTCCCGCCACTCATAAACATTCCCAGGGACCAGGTATTTGCGAACTCAAAGTCGAATGCCACCGCAACGTATCCCGAACTTCCGTTGACCCCGTTGGCATCATTCTTGACCCAGACGCTGGAATAGCCCAGTCCGGCATCCAATGAAGCGGCACAAGCCGCACCTGCGGCTACAAGGAGCAAGGTAATACTCAGGCACTGCAACAGCCGCGCTCTACGACTCACGGGGACAGACAACAGAAGATTGTGAATTACTTCAGCGGTACCTGACTTGATTGGCTTGTTCATAGTCTGTCCTCCCGTAACTTCCGTTCAACCTTTCTCTCATAGCTCGATGACTCTCGCTTGGATCACGCAAAAGGGATGCCAAGAAGAGGTTTAGCTGCTATTTCCATTCTGATGAATGACTTATTCTCCTGTTGGGACGGCAGCTAAATGGCTTGCCCCTGCAACGCAGGTTGCATCATTGAAACGGAAGTTGCGGGACAACATTACCCGCTGGGCAAAGTTTGGTGTTGGAGTTCCTTAGAGCTTGGCCCCAAACCCTACGATCAGACTTGCCCTATATCCCGTTGGACGGATCGGCCGCTAGACTACACCTTTTCGCTGCGATTGCAACCCGAGACTTTGCGCATGGCCGGCCGCAGACGAATCGGACGTGAAATCATGCGGCAGCCGCCCTCCGGCAGGGCTGTGAAGCCCGGCCGATCCTTCGGAGAGACGAGAGCTGAAAACGAGAGCCGTGTTGGTGGGCCGTAGGCGAATGAACGGCCTCCCTGCCCGTGATGAAATGTACCCCCCCGCGAGCCCCAGACCAAGAGACTCCTTATCTCGATCGGATCTCCAGTCTCGACATGCCGCCGCTTACCTTGACATAGAACGGTGAGAGTCTGCTTTCTGTTCCCCCGCTGATGACGGTTGCGCCGCTCAAGCCGAGAGAACCGGTAATGTCGACAGAACCTGTGACGTCGATAGGGCCGGTAACGCTGATATGCTGGGGAAAAGAGTAGTCTCCTGCAGTCTTGACCACTTCTCCTGTCCGAGTATCGAGAACGACATAGAAGTTGCTTCCTGCCGCCAGTTGATAGGTGCCTGCCTGCCCCCGGTCGGATCATCCCGACCCTTGAAGCCTAGGCAAAACTATCACACGTTAAGTGTCGCCTCAACAGTATTTTCGAGTTCTTCGCGCTTCATGCGCTCGACCGGCAGGCGGTCTCTGGTCCTCATCAAGCAACGGTCGCCGTAGCAAAACGGTAGCAAAACGACTTGAAGGTGGTTACAGCAAACTCCAATCCATCTACAATGGTAATGAGGTCTCCTGCGATCATACGAAACAGACCGTAGAAGGGCCTAACATCCCTAGGGGCTAGGAGCCTGTCGGACTTTGTCGGTCGGGTATTCCGGAATCCTACTGGGCATGGTAGATTGAGGGCATGGCAGAGCGGCTGGTGAACGTGGATCGGGACACGCCGATGCTCCTTCCGG
>JBEKTX010000248.1:0-8998 GCA_049515615.1 Spirochaetia bacterium | reverse complement strand
CCTCACCTCCGAGCACGCCGCACACGCGCTGCGCACCGAAGGTCCGAACGAGCTGCCCTCTTCGAAGAAGCGCGGGGTTTTCGGCACGGTGTTCGAGGTCGTGAAGGAACCGATGTTCCTTCTGCTCCTGGCATGCGGCCTGATCTACCTCATCGTCGGAGATATCCAGCAAGCGGCGATGCTGTTGGGATTCGTCGTCGTGATCATGGGCATCACCATCTACCAGGAGCAGAAGACCGAAAACACTCTGGAGGCCCTCCGCGACCTCTCGAGCCCCCGGGCGCTCGTCATCCGCGACGGGGAGCGGCGCAGGATCGCGGGGCGCGAGGTCGTGAACGGCGATCTTATCGTGCTTGCCGAGGGCGACCGGGTTCCCGCGGATGCCGTGGTGCTCTGGGGGGTGAACCTTTCGGTGGACGAGTCTCTTCTCACCGGGGAATCCGCCGCCGCGCGGAAGAGCCCGGGAGTCTCCTCCCAGGGAGTGCAGAGGCCCGGCGGCGAGGACACGCCTTTCGTCTATTCGGGAACCCTTGTCGTGCACGGGCAGGGGGTCGCGGAAGTAAAGGCAACCGGCGCCTCCTCGGAAATCGGGCGGATCGGGAAGGCCCTGGAGACGGTAGAGCAGGAGCAGACTCCCCTGCAGCGCGAGACGGATTCCATCGTCCGCACGGTGTTCATCGGGGCCCTCGTCCTGTGCGCAGTCGTCGTGGTCGTCTACGGCATGACGCGCGCGGACTGGCTCCAGGGCGTCCTCTCCGGCGTCACTCTTGCAATGGCAATGCTGCCGGAGGAATTCCCGGTCGTCCTGACTATCTTTCTTGCACTCGGCGCGTGGCGCATCTCAAAGAAGAACGTGCTGGCGCGGCGGATGGCGGCGGTGGAGTCCCTCGGCGCGGCGACCGTGCTGTGCACCGACAAGACCGGGACGCTGACGCAGAACCGGATGAAGATCCGCGTGCTGCGCGCGGCGGGCCGTTCCCTCGATCTCGAGGAGGCGAAAGGCTTTCTTCCGGAAACCTTCCACGAGCTGCTGGAGTACGGGATCCTTGCGAGTCAGGAGGATCCCTTCGACCCCATGGACAAGGCGCTGCACGCGGTCGGCGAAGCGACACTGACAGATACGGAACACCTCCACGACAACTGGACCCTCGTCCAGCAGTACCCGCTTTCGCGCGAGCTGCTCGCCCTCTCCCATGTCTGGCGGTCCGTGGCCGGGGCCGGGTACGTGGTTGCCACCAAGGGCGCGCCGGAGGCAATCGCCGACCTCTGTCACTTCGATGCCTCCGCCACGGCCTCCCTCGCCCGGGACGTGCACGAGCTGGCGGACCGGGGGCTCCGGGTGATCGGGGTGGCGCGCGCCGGTTTCGGCCAGGCCGAGCTGCCGGACATCCAGCACGAGTTCGTCTTCCAGTTCATCGGTCTCATCGGCCTGGAGGATCCCATCAGGCCGGCCGTGCCGGCGGCCATCGCGGAATGCGCGGAGGCCGGCATCACGCCGGTGATGATCACGGGCGACTACCCCGTCACGGCTCAGAAGATCGCGCGCCAGATCGGAATGCGGGACTGGGCCAACGTGGTCACGGGACAGGAGCTCGCACGGATGGGGCCTGAGGAGCTGCGCGAGCGCGTGAAGCGGACCGCGATTTTTGCGCGGGTCGTGCCCGAGCAGAAGCTCCTGATCGTGGAAGCGTACAAGGCCAACGGGGAGATCGTCGCGATGACCGGCGACGGCGTGAACGACGCGCCGGCCCTGAAAAGCGCGCACATCGGAGTGGCAATGGGGGAGCGCGGGACCGACGTCGCGCGCGAGGCTTCCGATCTCGTCCTCCTCGACGACGATTTCTCCTCGATCGTGGCCGCGGTCCGCCTGGGCCGCCGCATATTCGACAACCTGAAAAAGGCGATGGCCTACATCGTGAGCGTGCACATCCCCATTGCCCTCGCGTCACTGCTCCCCGTGCTTCTGAACTGGAAGGAGATGATTCTCTTCCCCGTGCACATCGTCTTCCTCGAGCTGATCATCGATCCGGCGTGCTCGATCGTCTTCGAGGCCGAGCCGGCGGAGCCGGACATAATGAGGCGCAGGCCCCGCGGCGCATCCGACAGGCTCTTCGGCCGGCGCAGCCTCCTCTGGAGCGCCCTACAGGGTGTCGTCGCGTTCGGCATGGTCTTCGGCGTGTTCGAAGCGTCCCTGCTCCTGGGTGAGACCGTGGCGCATGCCCGCACCCTGGCCTTCATCACGCTCATCGTCGCGAACCTCTGCATGATCCTCACCAACCGCAGCTGGCAGCAGGGACTCTTCGCCTCCCTGGCGGTTCTCAACCGCGCCCTGCTCTGGGTCGTCGGCAGCGCCCTCGCGTTTCTCGGACTGGTGGTATACGTGCCGGGCCTGCGGAGCCTCTTCCATTTCGCCCCCGTGAGCCCTCTCGATTTCCTGATCGCACTTTCCGCCGGGCTCGTCAGCGTCGGCTGGCTGGAGATCGTGAAAAAGCTCAGAAGAGCGGGAGCTGAGCATCGCGCCGGGAACGAGGGGTCTCGTTGACCCGCGACGCTGCCGGGATGTCGCTGAGAAACCGGCTTGGCTGCGCATCGGTGAGAAGGCCGCGCGACATCCTGCGGCGGCAGTGCGAAATGCACAGCACGTCCCGCGCGCGCGTCATCGCGACGTAGAACAGCCTCCGCTCCTCCGCGATATCGGCGCCGCGCCGATCCTCCAGCGGCGCGATTCCCTCCTCCGCCCCGGCGATGAAAACCACCGCGAACTCGAGGCCCTTGGCGGCGTGAAACGTGAGCATGGAGACCCTCTGCGGCGCGCGCGGCCCCTCGCTTTCCCGGGTGCACAGTGACACGTGGGAAAGGAAGGATGCGAGGTCCGTTCCGTGGCGCGCCGCGGACGCCCGGATCACCTCTTCGCCGAGTGCAATCTCCGGAATCGTACGATCGAGGGCAATGATCGGCCCGGCGATGAGATCGAGCGCCGCGCAGATACCGGTTGTGGAGGCCCGCCGGAAAATCTCCGGGCCGCGCGCAAGGATTTCCTCCGCGCGAAGGACCCGGCGCGACACAAGGTCATCCGGATTCAGCGCCAGCCGGAGCGCCGCAATGATCGAGCGGAACGGCTCCTCCTCGGAAAGCGGTGAGTGCTCACCCAGGGAAAGAGGAAGGCCGGCATCCCGCAGACCGGGGAGGAGCGAGTCCCGGACGGCCCTCGTCCGTGCGAGCACCGCGATTTCCGAGAATGCGTACTCCCCGGGCGCGCGGGCGCGGGCATTATCCACGGAAACCGAATCGACCCCCCCGACGAGGTCACGTATCTCCGAGGCAATGAACCGACCTTCTTCGACCGGATCCGCGCATCTGCTGAGGCGCTCTTTTGCGCCGAGGGGACGTACAGGGGCTATGGCCTGGACTCCCGTTGCCCTGTCCACGGAGATCACTCCTTCAGCCGCGGATATGATTTCCGCGGTTGAGCGGTAGTTCCGCCGAAGCGTGAATGCCGTCGTGCCCGTGGCCCCGGCGAAGTCGAAAAAGAGGCTCCTGTCGGAGCCACGAAACCCGTAGATGGCTTGATTCGGATCGCCAATGCAGAACACCGCTTCCGCGCCCTCGGCAAGGAGGCGCACCAGCTCAAACTGGGGCTTGTTGATGTCCTGCAGCTCGTCGACCGCGATTGCGCGGTAACGCCTATGGATCGTTGACAGCAGCTCGGGGTTTGCGCGCAAGACGTCGAGGACCCTCGGGACAAGGGAAGAGACGTCGGCGGCACCGATCCCGGCGAGGGTGTGCTCGTATCGACGGATGACGTCGAGGGTGTCGGCATCGGGCTCCTTCATTCCCTCCCATGTCTCCTCAATGCTTTCTGCAAGAGTCCGCAGCCTCGCGACGCCCTCCTGGGGGAGAATGATCTGCAATATCGTCATGCGGTCGGACGGTGAGAGGACGGAGAGAAGCCGCGGCGTGTGCTCCTTGAGCACCGACCAGCAGAATGAATGAAACGTGTGGGCCGCGAGGCCCTGCGTGCCCAGTCTCGCGGAGATTTCCGCGGCAGCCCGGTTGGTGAAAGTGAGCGCCAGGACCCCGCCGGTCCCAAGCCTCTGCTGCGCCGCGATCCAGCTCACCAGCAGGCGTGTCTTTCCAGAGCCCGGACCTGCGGCTACCAGGATGCGGGGCGCGTCGGAGCGGACGACCGCTTCCTGGTCGCCGTCGAGGATTCCCGCTGCCTCGGCGGACTCCACTCGACGGGTGGCGACGGGGATCGAAGTGTCCGCAAAGTCCCTGCTCTTTTTCTTCGCGCGCGCGGGAGCGGGGAACAGCTCGTCCTGACCCCGCAGCCGCGCCAGCTCCTCTTCCTCGAAGACCCTGATGACTCCGAACTCCCCGTCGTAGCCCGGCGTGGGATTGATTTTTCCCTCTCTCATCCGCCGGATGGCTTCGGCGAGGAGCTCGCCCTGAGAGCGGGCAATGTCCTCCAGGGGAGCATCCATGAGGAGCCCGAACTCGCTGCCGAAAATACCAATGAGCCGTGCGTACAGGGCGCTCACGGCGCGCGAGCCGCTGCCGGTTCCTGCAAGCTCGGCGAGCACTTCGGGCAGGGGAATGAGGGATCGGTATCCCTCGCCCGTCCGCGGCTGCGCGGGGGCGCGCCGATCGGCCAGCTCGAGAACACGGCTGAGCACGCCCACGGTCAGCGGTTTGGAGCAGACGGGGCAGTTCCCGCCTGAGCGGGCCGTCTCTTCCGGGTCCATGCAGACACCGCACTTCCTGTGGCCGTCGTAGTGGTACTTGCCCTCCTCGGGGTAGAACTCGATCGTTCCGAGGAAGCCGGCACCGGTGCGCAGGGCGGCCGTCACGCCCTGCCAGCTCGGCTCGACGTCGAGGAGGTTCGCCTCCCGCCCGAGGTTGGCCGGCGAATGCGCGTCGGAGTTGGAGACCAGGCGGTAGCGGTCCAGCGCGCTCCATCGCCAGTTCATCGGCGGGTCGGACGAGAGGCCTGTCTCCAGCGCGAAGATGTGGGGGGTGAGATCCTCGAAGCAGTCCTCGATCCGGTCGAAGCCCGACCTTGATCCGAAAAGGGAAAACCATGGCGTCCAGATGTGGGCGGGGATGAGGAAGGCGTCGCCCGCCGTTTCGAGGAGGAGGGAAAGCAGGTCCTTCGGATCCAACCCGAGGATCGGCCTGCCGTCGGATGCGATGTTGCCGATTGCCGCGAGGCGCACGCCGAGCCGCCGCGCATCATCCAGCGACCTCACGCCGATCAGGCAGTGCACCTTGCGCACGCGGCCGTGCTTCTTGTAGATGGAGCTGATCTCCGTGGTCAGGGCGAATCGCACGTCGCGGTCGGCGGGCGATGCGCCTTCAAGGGGGGATTCCCGGGGCGGGTCCCGCAGAACGAAGAGCCCGTCCTTCTCGATCAAGCGTGAAGAAAGCTCAGCGAGCCATCGTGGATGGGTAAAATCCCCGGTCCCGACGATGTCGATACCCTTGACCCGGGCCCAGCGATGGTACCCGTCCAGGTCGGCCTCCCTGCTCGTTGCCCGCGAATACCGGGAATGAACGTGCAGGTCGGCGATGAGCCTCATTACGGGGATTTTGCGAAAGCCGCCTTGATCTCTTCCTTGGCGCCCTCCAGCGAGTCGCCGTACTTCGCGTCCAGCTGCGAGAGGTACTGCCGGACGATCGACTGGAACTCGGGATCCGCCGCGGGGTTGATCCTTACCTGCCGTCCCATCTGCCGGGAAAGATCGTCTTCCTTTTTCTTGAGCTTCGGCGCGTACTGGCGCTCCACGGTCTCCACGAGCCGTTTGCGCTCGGCCACGTACTCTTTGAAGAAGCCCTCCAGCTGGCTGAAGATCATCCCGACTTTGCGGGTGTCCGAGACGATGGCCGCCACCGACTCTCCCAACCGCTTCGTATCCTTCACGGCGAACTCGTCCAGGGGCAGCACGAGGTTGGCCAGGAGGGATTGCATCAGGCCCTCTTTGACCAGCTTCACCTGCCCGGCGTCGTAGCTTTTCAGAGCACCTTTCAGGTCGAAGGAGGGATCGTCGAGCACTTTCGAGGCGAGCTTCCTGCCTTCGTCCCGGAGCCGATTCTGCTCCACGAGCTCCTTGTTGGCTTCAATGTCCTTGGAATTCTCCATTGCGATTTCAAGCGCGGATTTTATGACACCCATGCGTGGCAATGTAACCGCGCTCGGTCATCGAATCAAGGGCTCGCATGAATCGAAGAGGAGCGTCTCGTTCTCCGTCACCACGCCGTCCACGCGCGCGCGGGAGAGAAAGCGGTCGTAGTAGCCTTTGCCCCGGCCGAGGCGGTTGCCCTTCCTGTCAAAGGCGAGGCCCGGGGCGGCCACGAGCATCCTCCCCGCGCGCGCGGGCTCCAGGACCGGCCAGGAAGGGTCCGGGACGGGAATGCCCCATCGGTCCCGGGGCGGCGTGCGGGCATCGGCCGGCATCATGAGGAAACGGATCTCGCCGCCCTCGATCCGCGGCACCGCCACCGATTTGTCACGGGCGTGAGCGGCTCGGATCATCCTGTTGGTTTCGATCTCCCGCGGCATCGAAAGAAAGGAGAGCAGGACGTCCATCCAGGCCCACGCCGCGGTCTCCTGGAGCCGCCGCGCGATCTCCGCGCTGCGGGCGGCAAGCTCATCGGCGCCCAGCGCCGCCAGGAACCGCTGCATCGACCCGCGCATTTCGGCCTTGTTCATGGTACAGTGATAGGCATCCGAGGGGGACAACGCAAGTGGAGGCAGCTCGGCAGGCGCAGCCGGACCTGTGGGACCGGGTGCGCGGGAGCATCATCGGGGGAAACGCATTTATCGACACACCGTTCGGCCGGCGGCGCCTGACGTACGCGGACCATACCGCATCGGGCCGCGCGGTGTCGTTCATCGAGGATCAGCTTCGGTCCGCCCTCGAGCTGTACGGCAACACGCATACCGAGGACGATGCCACGGGGACCATCACCTCCGAGCGGCTGCGCGAGGCTGAGGCGCTCATCAAGAGGCTGGTCAATGCGGGACCCGGGCACAAGATCGTCACCGTCGGCGCGGGAACGACCGCGGCCGTGCACCAGCTCCAGCAGATACTCGGGATCTACCTGCCGCCGGCCGGCCGCGACTTGTTCCAGGCCCGGGATCAGAAAAGCCGGCCGGTGGTATTCGTCGGGCCGTACGAGCACCATTCCAACGAAGTGTCGTGGCGGGAATGTTTCGCCGAGGTGGTGGAGATCGAGCTCACCGGCGACGGTCTGCTCGACCTGGACGACCTCCGCGAGAAGGCGGGCAGCGCCCGGTATGCGGGGAGGCGGAAGATCGGCGCATTCTCGGCCGCATCCAATGTCTCGGGCGTCACCACCCCCGTCTACGAGGTGGCCCGGATCCTCCATGACAACGGGGCCCTGGCGTTCTTCGACTTCGCCGCGGCCGCACCGTACGTCCAGATGGACATGCGCCGGGATGCCCGGTCCTGCTTCGATGCGCTGTATTTTTCTCCACACAAGTTCCTCGGCGGGCCCGGGAGCTGCGGGGTGCTCATCTTCCACGAAGACCTCTACCGCGCTGACCTGCCGCCGACTGTCGGCGCCGGCGGCACGGTGGACTTCGTCGGCTTCGAGGGCCAGGCCTACAGCACCGACATCGAGGTAAGGGAAAAGGCCGGCACGCCCGGGATTCTGCAGACTCTGCGGGCGGCCCTGGCGATGGAGCTGAAGGAGATGCTCGGTCCCGAAAGGATCGCGGCCCACGAGTCCGGGCTTGCCCGCCGCGCCCATGCGGCGCTGTGCGCGCACCCCGGCATCGACCTCATCGGGGGAGTCGGTCCCGAGAACCGGCTGCCCATCTTTTCCTTCAATGTGCGCGTGGGCTCCTCCTGGCTCCACCCCCGGTTCGTCACCACCCTCCTCAACGATTTGTTCGGGATCCAGAGCCGCGCGGGCTGCTCCTGCGCCGCGCCGTACGGCCACAGGATCCTCCACATCGACGAGCGCAAGTCGCAGGAGCTGCGGCGCTCCATCATGTGCGGAAACGTCGGCCTGAAGCCCGGGTGGGCGCGGGTGAACTTCCACTTCCTGCACACGGAGGAAGAGGTGGATTTCATCTGCCGGTCGATCATTTTCGTCGCCGAGCACGGCCGGAAATTCCTGCCCTTGTACAATTTCGACATCCGTTCCGGAGCATGGCGCCACAGGGCTTTCGTCCCTCCCCGCGTACCCTTCGGGCTTCCGGAGGCCCTTTCCGGCGAACCGGCCAGGCTGCACCGGGAAGAGCAGCCGGACCTGGGACGGCTTTTCAGCCAGTACCTCGCTGACGCGCGGACGAGTGCCGATTCGATCTCGCCGCGCGACTTGAAAACAACTGAAAAAGACTTGATCCCATTCGTCTACGTCTGACAGGCGGACAAGGTCGTCCATGAAGAATCGACCATCGGTGAAAGACTGGCTGCCTCTCTCCCGCACCGTGCACGGCGCGGCCGAGCTTCCCACGGGCGCCGCTTTCCGTCCGGAATGGATCGACTTCGAGAAGGGAATCCGGGTGGGAAACCTCGAGCCCCACGAGCGGATCACACGGATATTGAAGTACGGATTGGAACAGGGGTGCGGCACGGGTTTCGTCACGGACCGGTGGGGCCGCGGGGTGTTCTGGCAGAACAATACTACATTAGGTGTCCCCAACCCGGAAGTCTAAAACTGACCATATCTGTGGTCCTCCGTCAGCCGAGTCGAGACAGCCTAAAAGTGACGGCACCGTGCGGACATGTGATGTCCAAGGAATCCTTGGCATCGAGGCCTAGTGGGGTCACCGCCATCGCAAGCCGGTTAGCATTCAGCGCACTCAGCGCCATACAACACATTCCCACCGGTACCGGCGTTCGGCCATCCAGTTCGTAAACTTCACCCCTCTTTGTCTTCGCCACGCCGGGACACACTAGGGTATCCGTTCTGACATCTACAGCTTCACACCTGATACGGTTGAACATGGATCGTGCCTTCCTTATGA
>JBEKTX010000247.1:0-6357 GCA_049515615.1 Spirochaetia bacterium | reverse complement strand
GGGGCGGCATATATGAGGGCCTCCGCATACTACAGGGCCGCCCTCCATCGGCATCCTGACCCATCTGCACCCGAAATACGGGAGATGGCGGAAAAAGAAGTCGCCGCGTATTGCAAGGCGATCACGCCGCTTTCCATCCCCGCGGAGCCGGTGAGGATCCCGTATGAAGGCACCACCCTGCCTGGCTATTACTTCTGCTCGAACCGCGCGGGGAAAATTGCGCCTCTGCTCATCGTCCACCAGGGACGTGATGCATGGGCCGAGGATGACACCTACGTTGCGCAGGACGCGATGGCCCGAGGCTGGCACTGTCTCCTGGTGGACGGCCCCGGCATGGGCCAGACCCTCCGGCTCCAGGGGCTTCCCTTCAGGCCGGACTGGGAGAAGGTTATAACGCCGGTGGTGGATTTTGCGGTGCGACAGCCCGGAGTGGACGCGGGCCGAATCGCGCTCATGGGAATCTCAATGGGCGGAGCCCTCGCGCCCCGCGCCGCTGCGTTCGAAAAGCGCCTGAAGCTGCTGATCGCCAACCCGGGAGTGTACGAATGGTCGCGGGTCGTCACGGGCTTCATCGCGGAGCGTTTCCCGCAGGCCGCCGACCTGCCCGAAAAGGATCCCGCGACATTCAACGCGATCATGGACAAGGTAATCGGGGAGAATCCGTTCATGCGATGGGGCATGAGGGACTCGATGTGGAAGCACGGCTGCGCGACCCCGGCCCAGCTCATGGTGGAGCTGAAGAAGTACACGAACAGGGGATTTGCGGAGAGGATCACCGCAAAAACCCTCGTCATCGACGGCGAGGCCGAAGAGTTCGGCCAGGCAAAGGAGCTGTACGACGCCCTCCGATGCCCGAAGGAGTACCTGCTTTTCACGGCGCGCGAGACTGCCCAGCTCCACGTGCAGACGGGAGCGACTGCCGTGGCCAACCAGCGCATCTTTGCCTGGCTGGAGGATAATTTGTAGCCACGGATGCGGAGCACGCCGAGCGCGTCGGCGAACCATGTCGCGCCAACCCGCGGCAACGAACGTTCCGCGGGTTGGCATGCGGTCTCCCTCGTACCGGCGACCGCCTTGCTGCTCGTGCCGCCGGCAGAGGGTTGATCCCACCCACGGCCTGCAGATGTCTTGTCACACGGTCCTTCCTCCGATTACCTTGGAAGCCGAGGTATGCGAGCTGATGATACGCTACATTTTCGACCCTGAAGCAATCCATGAGTGCGCGATGACCGGTCTGGGCCGGAGGAAGCCGCAGATGTTCGACGTCATCGCGCGTGAGATCGAAAAGCGCTACCCGGGGCATATCGATCATACACAGCCCTGGATCTACAGCATCGCGGGCGGGGCCATGATCCAGATGAAGCTCTACTTCGCCTCCCTCTGGGAATACGTCATGATCTGGGGCACGCCCATCGGCTCGGAAGGCCACTCGGGACGGCACCGGGTCGCCTTCTGGGACACCGTGATCGACGGTGAAACATGGTACTTCGCCGAGGGACAATTCGAGAAGAGAATCTACCGGCCGGGTGACCGGATCTTCGTGGGCAAAGGACAGGCCTGCGGCATGAACTTCACCAATGGTGTATGGGCGGTGGAATATGCGCGAGGCCCGCTTCTCCTGAGCATGCCCTTCGGGCTCGCCGACGAGCTGTTCAGCGCCCTGGATCTCTCCACGGCGGTCCAGACGCTCTCGATGTACACCAGTCTCATCGGACGTCATTGGGCGAACAGGGCAAACCGCGACTATCCGCTTCTCGTTCCCTTCAAAAAGACCGCGGCCCTCTTCATGAATCTCATCGGCCCCGCGGTCACGCGGGCCCTCACCCCGCCGCCGCCGGTGGAGATCAATCCACCAAAGCCGGGACGAACGATACCCTTGCGGCCAACGCGCCGGTCGCAGAGGAGCGCGAGCCCGGAGAGGAACCAAGCTCGTGCCTCCGGCACAGTCGGAATACCCGCACGAGATCCTGCAGGGGCTCCTCCTGCTGTCCCCCGTGCGCGCCCTCGAAGGTGAACACGTCCAGTTTGTCCATCGCACGGCCCATGGCGACAGGGAGGAGGTTGCGCAGGAGATCAGAGCATGATCACCGGGCGCGAAAAAATCTCTTGCAGGCACGCGCCCGTGGCTGTACGCTTCTGTGCGGGTTGTCCGCATGAACGATGAAAAAACGCGCCTGGCGCTGGATAACCAGGTCGAGGCATCTCTGCTCGATCTCATGCTCCAGGAGGACGGAGTGCCCCATTTCGTCCGTTCCTTTCACGACAGGGCCTACGACGGGCTGTGGCAGTTCCAGGAAGGCTGGGGCTACGTGGAGACCCCGGTCCGATACGCGAGCGGTGTGAAGGTCCTCCTTGAGATGATACGGCACAACAGGTTCTCTGAACCGGCGGAGTGAGCCTGGTCGTACGGGCTCAGCCGGACGTGGGCGGCTGCTCCTGGGATAAGGTCCCGTCCAGAGGATGGTCTGCCTCATGCTCCGTCTGCAGGTCGACGAGCTCGTTGTCGTGTTCGGGCCGGCTCGGGTCCCCTTCCTGTGACACCCCCATGCTCCCGATGAACAGGTCGATCTCCCCGTTCAGAATGTCCGCGACCTGGGCCATGAGAGCCACGGCATCGGCGATCTCCCGTGGATTCTCGCGCTTGTCGAGCAGCCAGGTAATGACGAGGCGATTGTCAAGGTCGCTGCGCAGCTGCTGGAGGCGGCGCATGATATCGCTCGTCCTCACCATTTCGAGCCTTCGTCCGTGAAAGAAGGATGTGTGGCAGACACCGCGCCTCCCATGCTGAACACATCAAAGTATATTCCGCAGGCGCCCACAATTCAGGTCGATGAATAGGACCATGCGTCGCGATCATGGGCAGCCTCTCCTCGCTCCAAGCTACCTCCCCGCCGAGCACGGGGGCAAGGGAAAGTCAGCTGACGAAGTGGCAGGCGACACGGTGACCGGGGCCGATTGCGCGAAGAGGGGGCTTGACCTTGCGGCAGACCTCCTGCTCGAGAGGGCAGCGCCCTGCAAATGGACAGCCGGACGGATACCGCGTGGGGTTGTACGGAGCGCTGCCAGCGACGCTGCGCGCGGGCGGCTTCACGCCCAGCCGTGGGATTGCGCCGTAGAGCAGCTGTGTGTAGGGATGCCGCGGGCGTTCCACCAGGGCCGAGGTTGCGGCCTCTTCCATGAGACTTCCCCCGTAGAGAACGCCGATGCGGTCCGCCATATACGACACGACGGTCAGGTCGTGGGCGATGAACACCATGGTCAGATGGAACGACCGCTTCAGGTCGACCAGGAGGTTGAGGATCTGGCCCTGGATCGAAACATCGAGGGCGCTGACGACCTCGTCGCAGATCAGCACGCTTGGGCTGCTGATCAGGGCCCGGGCGAGGGAGATGCGCTGGCGCTGCCCTCCGGAAAACTCCGAAGGCCTCCTGCCGAGATCTTCCACCCTCAGGCCGACGGCGTCCATCACCTCACGCGCCCGCTGGACGGGCGGGGCGGAACCCGGAACACGATCGGCATACCGGGATCCCGTGGTGAGAATGCGCAGGACATCCATCCTCGGGTCCAACGAGGAGGAGGGATCCTGGAAGACGTATTTCACCCTCGAACGGAACCGTCGGAGAAGGCGCGGCTGGCTCCGGTTGACCTCCCAGCGTTCGCCTGCGGTGAAGTACTCGATCCTGCCCGCGGTCTGGGGGAAAAGCTGCACCAGCGTGCGGGCGAGAGTGGTCTTCCCCGAGCCGGATTCTCCGACGAGCCCGTATGTCTCGCCCCTTCGCAGGTCCATGCTGACACCGTTCAACGCGTAGACCCACCGGCTCGCCGCGGTGAAGAGGCCGGCCTCCAGTTTGTAGACTTTGCTCAGATCGTTCACGCGGATGATGGTGTCCGCATCTGCCATGCTCATTTCTCCCCTCCGGGGAAAATGCATCGGTATACTCCGTCGCGGAGCTCATCCTCGGCGGAGGTCTCGGAAACCTGCCGCCCTTCCTCGTCGCGCACGAGGGGCGGAATCGACGCGCTGCAGCGTTCTGCGGCGAGCGGACAGCGCGGCGCAAACGGGCAGCCCGGCTCCTGGCGGGTCGGATCCGGCACGGAGCCGGGAATGGTGGAGAGCCTTTCCCTGCTCGAGTGGCTCCCCCATGCCGGCAGCGCGTTCAGCAGGGCCCGCGTGTAGGGGCTTCGCGGCCGGGACAGAACGATGCTCGCGGGACCGGATTCCAGCACGAGCCCCGCGTACATGACCAGGATACGGTCCGCGATCTGCCCCACGAGGGAGAGATTGTGCGAGATGAAGACCAGGGAGAGCCGGCGCCTGATCCGCAGCTCGTTCAGCAGGCCGATGATCTCCGCCTGGATGGTGACATCCAGCGCCGTGGTCGGCTCGTCCGCGATGAGCAGCTCGGGATCGTTCGCGAGTGCGAGGGCGATCATGATGCGCTGAAGCATGCCGCCGGAGAACTGGTGCGGGAAGCTCCGAAGGCGCTCCTCCGCGCGGGGGATGTGGACCTCCGACAGAAGACGCACGGCCCGGGCCTCGCACTCGGCCCGGCTGAGGGCGGGGTCCTTCACGCGGAGAGTCTCCTGGAACGCCTTGCCGATGCTGGCAATCGGGTCGAAGGAACGGCTCGGCTCCTGGAAGATCATTGAGGCAACCGTCCCTCGCATGGCCCGAAGCTGGCCGGGGGTGAGACGATCCACATCGGCGCCTTTGAGGAGGATTCTTCCGCCCACGCGCGCGTCCTTTCCCAGAAGCCCGAGGGCAGCCAGAGCGCTCACACTTTTTCCTGATCCTGACTCACCGACAATTCCAAGGCTTTCCCCGGTCCGCAGCGCGAAGTCCACTCCACGGACCGCGTGCAAAGCACGGTCGCCCGTGAAGAAATCCACTGTGAGACCGCGCACGTCGAGGATTGTCGCGTCAGCCACGGCGTTTCTCCCTCCAGTTCGGGTCCGCAATGTCTCTGAGCAGCTCCCCCAGGAAGTTGAACGCGAGCGCGATGACGATGAGAAAAATGCCGGGCGTGAAGAGCCAGGGGAATTGAACGAGGTTCGTGATCGTCGTGGCGTCCCGGTTGATCATGCTGCCCCAGCTGACCGCGGGATCGACGATGCCCAGACCAAGGTAGGAAAGCACCGTTTCTCCGAGGATGAACCCGGGGATGCCGAGGGTGACGCTGATGATGAGGATCGATGCCATTTGCGGGATGATGTGACGGAAGAGGATCGCCGGTGCCGGCATCGATTCAAGCTCCGCGTTCGCGACAAAATCATTCCGCTTGATGGAGTGAACCATCCCCCGGATCATGCGCGCCGTGCCCGGCCACCCCACCGTGGAGAGGATTACCGTGATGATGGCGTAGGACTGGCCCGAGCTCAGGTTGGAGCTGAGGATCGAGCGCAGAAAGAGGATCAGGTAGAGGCCGGGGACCAGGATGATATACTCGGCAAGGCGCATGATCATCCAATCCCACAGTCCTCCCAGGTAGCCGGCAAGCCCGCCCAGGAGGAGCGCAATCAGGAGCGAGACCGCCACTCCGACGAACCCGATGGTCAGGGAGATGCGCGATCCGTAGAGCAGCCGGCTGAAGATGTCCCTGCCGAGGTTGTCCGTGCCGAAAAGGAAAACCGGCTCCTCTCCTCCCGCCGGATTCCTGTAGAGATCCGTGCCGAAGAAATGAATCCGCAGTGGGATGAACCCCCACATGTTCACCTCGGGGCCAATGGCGAAGAACCTTACCGGCGTGTAATGGCCCTCCAGGCCTGCGTACTCCCGGGTGATGTCGTTGATCAGCACGAGTGTCTGCACCTGTGGCCGGAACCCGAGGGCGCGGGAATACATGAAAAGCCCGGGAGGCTCATCCGAGTGGTTGGTGAACTGGTCATTCGGCCCGTACGGGGCGAGGAACTCGCAGAAGAGCATGCCGAAGTAGAGCAGGGCGAGGACGATGAACGAGACGAAGGCGATCGGCCGGCGGCGGAGCGCGCTCCAGAATCGCTTCATGCGTTCGAGTACCTGATCCGGGGATCCACAAGAGCCAGGGCCACATCGGAGGTCAGCATCCCTACCAGGATGAGAAAGCTGATGAACATGATGTTCGTCATCACGAGGTTGATGTCCTTCTGAATTACGGCCTCATACATGAGCCGCCCGATGCCGGGGTAGGAGAAAATGATTTCAAGGATCAGGGACCCGGAAAAAAGGTCGGCGAGGAGATTGGATGAGCTGGTGATGAAGGGGTTCATCGTGTTGCGGAAAGCGTGGCTGAAAAGGATCCTGCGTTCGGAAATCCCGCGCGAGCGCAGCGCCGTGATGTAGGGCTGGCCGAGCTGATCGAGCATCGTGGCGCGGATCAG
>JBEKTX010000246.1:0-6369 GCA_049515615.1 Spirochaetia bacterium | reverse complement strand
AAGCGGGCCGCGGGGTAGAAGTCCGCGGCGGCGTCCAACCCGTTGTTGACCTGCCAGCCGATGAGGTCCTCCCCCCCCGGGCTTGCATCATAGTAGCCCGAGGGGGTCCAGAACACCCACCTCTTGCCGTCGGGGTGGGGGAAAAGAGCGAGGAGCTCCCGACCATCGATGAGTCGGTACCAGCGCACAGTCCCGTCCGCGAGTGCCGCCACGGCCAGCCGGCCGTTGTCGGAGATGTTCACGCCCCAGGCAACGCCCGGGGTGGCCTTCTTCCAGAGCTGTTTCCCCGCACTGTCGAAGGAGTAGAGGTTCCAGATGGTGCCCAGGACGAACTGCTTCGCCCCGGGGGCGATGGCGAAGGAGTAGGACAATTCATGGCTCTCAACGGCCAAGGGCTTCCCGTTGAGGCTGGGGTCGTCGCGGTACTGCCAATTCTCCACCTTGAGGCTGGTGGTGTCGGGGAGCTTCCAGTCCGAAGGGGGAGGGCTTGAGAGGAGGCTGCGAGCCGCAGTGTCGAAGCTCAGGGGGCCGGAGCCACCCTCTTTTCCGTTGAAGGAGATGGCCCTGCCGCCTGGCCCCAGCTTGAGGGTCTTCCCCGTCTCTCTGAAGTCGATGATCGGTGCGCCCACGCTCGTCTTGGGCGTGCCCGAGGCGTCGAGGATTGCCCAGAAGGGGTCGTACCCTCCAATGAGGAGCTCTCCGCCCGGCAGGGCCTTGATGTCTATAGTCGTGCTGGTCCCCCCGGTGTTCACGTCGCGGTACGGCCCCGTGCCTGCCTCGCTCCAGATGCGGAGCACGGCCAAACTGCCCCGGAACCTGCCCCCTGCGTAAAGGGTCTCCCCGTCCTGGCTGAAGGTGACCGTCTCGAGGTCATACGCCTCGCAGTTGGATAGGTCGGGCGTGTAGGCGAGCGACATCTGATTCGAGGTGACCGCGAGGACCTGGACCAGAGCCGAATCCGCGTAGCCGACGGCGAGCAGGCTGCCGTCGGGGTTGAAGGAGAGACCTCGGGGCTGCCGGCCAGTCCCGGTGTCGTACTCATAGAGCTTCTCCAGCCTGTTCCCCAGGCGGTAGCAGCGGATCTTGCCGTCGTAGCAGCTCGCCGCCATGGTCCAGGCCCCGTCGCGACGGACGAAATCCACGCCTAGACTGTAGTCTCCGACGTCCTTGTCCAAGCCGACGAGGGACCAGTCGCTGCAGCGCCACACGGCGTAGCCACGGTAGAGGACCGCTGCCATGTATTCGCCGTCGGGTGTGAATTGCAGCCTGTAAATGTTATCTCGCAGGCCGGAGAGGCGCTTGATCATCTGGCCGCTCTGGCGGTCGAAGAGGTAGACCGTATTTCCCCAGTCGAATCCCCCCATAGCCGCGATGCTGCCGTCGGGCGAGAGGGCGCAGGCGTAGAGCTCTCCGTTGTGGGAGCCCGCCTCTGAAGGGACCCGATAGATGCGCAAGAGTTGGCCGCTGGAGGCGTCCCAGAGCCTCGCAGTCTTGTCATAGGAAGAGGTGATGACGAAGCGGCCCTGGGCGTCCGTCCCGACCTGCCAGCCCCCCGCCGAATGCATGCCGAGCTCCAGGCGGAGGATTGGGGTTTGCGGGGGACCATCCGCCACGACCGAAGCCGGTGCCGCGACCAGCGCGGCGAGGGCTACGAGGACCGCCGTGAGGGACCTCAGGATCCAAGGCTTCATAGCTTTCTTTGCTCCTCCCCGGCCGTGTTGCGGCATGCCCTAGTAAGTTATCATGAATAGGGACTGCCGTCTTCCCCGTTTCGCGCAGACCCCTTTTGATACGCCCGCAAATCAGCCCTTTATCGCAATCGGGAAATCCGGGACGTTCGGCGGTGTCGTCGTCGTGGGTGTCTGCTTGCCCCCCGTCAACTCCTTCACGCAATCGGAAAGGTACAGGTCGAGCCTCTTGACCGTTACCAGGCCTTGCGGGGATCCATAAACGGCCGCTCCCGAGAGACCCTCCAGGAGCGCCTTGGTGAAGGCGCCGTTGCCCCATGAAGGGTCCTCGTAGGAGACCTGGCTGCCCGTGCTGGAGGCGAAGACAATGGCACCGTCCTCAGCGGAGGCCAGGTCGTTGATGACCCCCACGATGTCGCGCTCGGCACCCGCGGCGCGGCTGGCCATGAGGTTGCCCGAATGGCAGGTGTCCATGAAGAACAGGACTTTGCCAGCAATGTGGGACACCGTCGATCTGATGTCGGAGAAGGGCACGCCTGTGCGCTTCAGCTTCTCTACGTCCGCCTCCACAGGCAGATAATAGTAATCGCCATTGGAATCGTTGAAGCCGTGGAGCTGGCCATTGGAGGCGTCCCAGAGCCTCGCAGTCTTGTCGAACGAGGAAGTGATGACAAAGCGACCTTGCGTGTCCGTCCCGACTTGACGGCTCTTCGAAGAATGCATGCCGAGCTCGAGCCGAAGGATAGGGGTTTGCGGGGGACCGTCCGCCGGAACTGCGGCCGGTGCCGCCACAAAGACAGCAGCACCCGCGAGGGCTGCCGCGAGAGACCGCAGGACCTGAACCCTCATGGCCTTTGGTTTCCTCTCAATGAACGCCGGAGCATTTACGTGTAATCTAATATCAAATATCGAAGTCGCACCTTTTTTTTGAAACGCCCAACGAACCGCTCATCAACGCTTCTGTCGGTTGGGCTCAGCCGCGCGACGCGCCCAGTTCGGTGACAGCGCTGATGACCCGATCCACATCGTCGTCGCTCAGGGAGGCCGAAAGGGGGATGCTGATGCACGCGCGGTAGCATTCCATGGCCGCCGGGTAGTCATCGGGCTTCAGCCCGTACTTCTCCCGGTAGTACTTCATCGTATGCAGAGGGATGAAGTGCACCGAGACGCCGATTCCCTTCTTCTGCAGCTCATCAATGCTCTGGTCCCGCGTGAGCGCGAGCTTCTTTTCCTTGACGCGAATGATGAACAGGTGCCAGGCGTGATTCTCCGACCACCCGGGGAGAGAGAGGAAATCCAGCGCGCTGAACGCGGCGATGTAGCGCCGCGCAATGGCCTTTCGCCTTTCCAGGAACGCCTCTGCCTTTCTGAGCTGCACCCGCCCGATGGCCGCCGCAATGTCGGTCATATTGTACTTGTACCCGGCCGCCACCACGTCATACTTCCAGCTCGCCTCCGGGGCCGTGTAGCGATTCCAGACATCCCGGTCGATCCCGTGCAGGCGCATGATGCGGATGCGCGCGGCCACTTCATCGCGATCCGTGGCCACCATTCCACCCTCGCCGGTCGTGATCGTCTTGTTCGCATAGAATGAGAAGACCCCGGCGTCACCGAAGGTGCCCACGTACCGGTCGGACTGCCGGACGGGAAAAGCGTGCGCGGCGTCCTCCACCACGGGGATTCCATGCTTCACGGAGAGATGGCGGATAGCCTCGATATCGCAGGGAAGCCCGGCGATGTGCACGGGGACGATCGCCGACACTTGCCGGCCCGCCGCCGTGAGTCTTTCCAGCGCTGCTTCGAGCTGTGCGACGTCAATGTTCAGAGTTGCGCGATCGATATCCACGAAAACCGGATCCGCACCCAGGTAGCGCACCACCTCTGCCGTGGCGGCGAACGTGTACGGCGTGGTCAGAACGACGCTTCCCGCCGACACGCCGACGGCCTCCAGGGACAGGTGCAGGCCCGCGGTGGCGGAGTTCAGCGCCAGGGCATGGCGCGCGCCCACGAACCTGGCGAACTCCTTCTCGAACGAAGCGGCGACCTCCCCGGTGGTGAGCCACCCGGACCGCAGGACCGCCAGGACGGCCTCCTCTTCCTCGTGGTCCAGGGAAGGCCGGGAAAACGGGATGAAGGAAAGCGCGGACGCATCGCTCACGGGACCTGCCTCAGAATTCCGGCTCGGCGCTCGACGGACCGATCCCGGGAATCACTTCTTCCAGAACGGCTCGGAGGGCGTGGCGGTTGCGGAAGACATGCGGGGAATGCGGGTCGTGGAAGCATATTGGACGCAGCCTTTCAAGAACCGACGTGATCCTGCCGTTGATAAGGGTCTTGCGTCGAAGCTTCATGATCCGGGCCTGCTCGGTGGGCTCAGGCGTTTCCGTGTCCGCGTGAAGTTTTTCGAGGAGCTTTTCGCCTTCGCGCAGCCCGGTGTACACGATGGGAATGTCCGTGCCCGGCTCGAACCCGTAGAAGCGGATCATCTGCTCGGCCAGCTCCTTGATGGAGACGCTCTCGCCCATGTCCAGAAGATACACCTCGCCGCCGCAGCCCACACCGCCGGCCTTGAGCACCAGCGAGGAGGCCTCGGGGATCGTCATGAAATACCGGCGAATGTCGGGGTGGGTCACCGTCACCGGACCGCCCTTGAGTATCTGTCTTCGGAAGAGGGGAAGGATGCTGCCCCGGGATCCCAGGACATTCCCGAACCGCACGACCAGGAATTGTCGTCCGTTCTTTCCCTCGCGCAGGACGATTTCCTCGGCAAGAAGCTTCGAGGCCCCATACACCGAGATGGGCTCCACCGCCTTGTCGGTGGAAATGAGAACGAAGCGCTCCACGCCGCTTTTCCGTGCCGCATCCACAATGTTCCTTGTCCCGAAGACGTTGTTCTTCACCGCCTCGACGGGATTCGCTTCCATCAACGGCACGTGCTTGTGCGCCGCGGTGTGAAACACCACGCTCGCCTTCGTGCGGGAGAGAATGAAATGCAGGTATTCCCCGTCCTGGATCTCCCCGACGATGGGGACGATAGTCGCCTTCTCTCCGACGCCTTCTTCCTGGAGGAGGTGAAGCTCGCGCTGGATCTCGTAGATGCTGTTTTCCCCATGTCCGAAGAGATAGAGCCTCTCCGCCCCGCCCTCGAGGAGCTGCCGGCAGAGCTCTGAGCCGATGCTGCCGCCCGCGCCGGTGACGAGCACCCTCTTTCCGCGCAGGTAGGCGAGGCTCTTGCGCAGGTTCACCCTGACGGGGCTGCGCGCGAGGAAGTCCTCGGGATCGATCTCGCGGGCCTGAATGAGATGCGCTTCGCCGTCCAGGATCTGAGCGATGCGGGGGACGATCCTGATCCGGGCGAACTTCGCGCGGCGGAGGATCGCATAGATCCGTGCCAGCTGCTCCCGCGTGGCGCTGGGAATGGCGATGATCGCTTCATCCGCGGGCGTGGCCTTGATGAGGCGGGCCGCGGCCTCGATCGGCCCGAGCACGGGGATGTCGTCGATGCGCGTGCCGATCTTCACCGGGTCGTCGTCGAGGAACGCCACCACATGGCCGAAGATCCGTTTCCCCCGGATTTCAGACGCGATAGTGGTCCCGGTGAATCCGGCCCCGGCAATGTAGATGGAGTTTCGCGACTCGTCCGCCATCACAATGAATGTCGGATCGAATCGAAAAGTTCAGTACTCTTTCCCCGGCAGGGGAGCCGCGGAATCCAGCGCTTCGAAGCCGAAATCGACTTCGAAGGAGTCCTCATATATTTCCAGCCTGACCCGCGCCCGACCTTTGCGGCGGTCCACCCGCACGATCATTCCCTCAAGGTTTTTCAGGGGACCTGAGATGACCCGGATCCGCTTGTTCTCGTCGAAGTAGGCGGTGGATTTCTCCACGACCTCACCGAAGGCGAGGAAATGGGAGAGGAGTGCCTGGTCCTTCTGTTCGAGCGGAGCCAGGGCCTCGTTTGAGGGAAGGAACCGGACGAATCCCGGGGTGCGCTTCAACCCCGCATAGAGATCGGGATCCACCCCGTCTGATTGGAGGAACATGTAGCTCGGAAAGATGGGAGAGACGGAGTCACGCCAGATTCCCGCCCGGCGGATGCGCAGTCTTCGGCGCGGCCACACCAGCTTCATGCTGCTGGCCGACAGGATCCGCTCCGCAAGCGCGAGGAATCGCGCCTCGTTTCCCGTCCAGACCTGCAGCGCGAAGAGGGGCATCGATCGGCATCATGGCCGGGGGTCCGCGGAGAGTCAAGAATGCCGATACTCTGGCTGTATGAAAGCTCCACCCCGAATGTTCGCGCGGGCCATCTTTGCGCTTGCCTGCCTTCTGGCGGCGCTGCCCGCAACCGCGCAGACACTCCTCCTTGTCGTGCATGAGAACGCGGACAGGCGTCCTCTCCCGCCTCCCCTTGCGGTGCGCGAGGGCATTTCCAGCAGTCTCTTTGACGCGGGGTTCATCGTCCTGGATGCGCCGGGCTCTGCACCCATGCCCGACCCCGCGGAGCTCGCGCGTATGGCGCGTGCCGCCGGCGCGGAAATCGTGGTCGCGGTCGCTGCGGAATATGCAGACACGAACATGGGATCGGACATGGTGCGAATCTCGGCGCGGACCTCCTATGTGCTCATCGACTCCTCCACGGGGGAGATTGTCGCGCAGGGCGCCCGGGAGGCCACGAACAAGG
>JBEKTX010000245.1:0-6407 GCA_049515615.1 Spirochaetia bacterium | reverse complement strand
GGGGTCGCGGTTCTCGTCGAAGGAGAAGCTGCCAAGCGCGCCGTCGAGGTTTCGTATCCGGGCCAGGGAATCGCGGACGGCGCCGCGATCAGCGGAGCCGGCGTTCTTTATGGCCGTGGCCAGAATGTACAGTCCGTCGTAGGCCTGGGCCGCGAACTGGTCCGGGTCTGCGTTGTACTTCGCCCGGTAGGCTGCGACGAACTCCCGGCTCTTAGGCGCGGGAGAATTGATGAACCAGGCGCTGCCCACGATGAGGCCCTCCGCGGCGGCGCCGGCGTTCTTGAGAACGTTGGGGCTGTTGAATCCGTTCCCCCCCACGATTGGCTGGGTGATGCCGATCTCCCGCGCCTGCTGGAGGATGGGGATGGCCTCGCCCACGAGCGAGCTGAAGACGAACATGTCAGGCCTGCGGGCATTGAGCTTTCCCAGCTGCGTGCGGAAGTCCGAGTCGCCCTTGCTGTAGCTCTCCGTGGCGACGAGCTGGATGCCGAGCTGCTGAAGGGCTGCCTTGAACACCTCCGCCTCGCTCTTGCTGTACTCGTTCGTCGCTTCGTAGAGGAGCGCTGCCTTCTGCGGCTGGATTTTCGCCTTGACAGCGGCAAGCGTGCCGGGGATGACGCCCGACTGCAGAAGGCTGTCACGGAAAATGTAATTTCCCATGGCGGTGATGCCGGTGGCCGTATTGCTCGTCGCCAGCACGGGGACCCCCGCCTTCTGCGCCACGGGGTCCGCGGCAAACGCCGTGCTGCTCAGCGTGGGGCCGATGATTGCAGACACCTTGTCATCGTTGATCAGCTTCGTGAAGACGCTGATCCCCTCCTGCTTGTCCGCCTTGTCGTCCATGAAGATCAGCCGGATCCGGGTGGAGCCGAGGAACTTCCCCGCATTGATCTGCGAGAGAGCCAGCTCGAGACCGTTTCGGATGGACACTCCGTAGGCCGAGTTGTCCCCCGTCAGGGTCTCGACTGCTCCGACGGTGATTTCGGGCGGGAGCGGGGCGGCAGGGAGGCCTGCGACGGCGAACGCAAACATCGCAAGCGATGCGGCCAGAACTGGTCGTCTCATGGTCATACCTCCAATCTCATATGCGCGCGCCACGGGCCAGCTACTTCCGCGGCGGCTGCGACGGGCGGAGCTCGATGCGGCTGGCCAGGGAGCTGCGGGGATAATGGAGGAGATCGATCACCGCCTTGGCGACGTCCTCCGCGGACAGTTTCCAGGACTCATTCGCCCCGGTTCCAGGTTCGGCGCCGAAATCGGTCGCGACGCTGCCGGGCATGATGTAGCTCACACGGATGCCGTCATAGCGGACATCCTGCATCATCGCTTCGCTGAAACCGTTCAGGCCGAACTTTGACGCGTTGTAGGCGCTCCCGCCGGCAAACGGATTGACCCCCGCGAGGCTGGAGACGTTGAAGATGTATCCGCCGCCGCGGCGGCGCATGAAGGGGATCGCCTCCCTCGCGCAATAAAACGCCCCGGAGAGATTTGTTTCGATGGTCGCCGCCCACTCCTGGGGAGTGAGCTGGTCGACAGGCTTGGAAATCCCGATGCCGGCATTGTTCACGAGGATGTCAAGGCCGCCGAAGCGCTCCGCGGCCCTGGCCACGGCCGTCCGGCAGTCTTCGTAGCGGCGAACGTCGGCCGCCATCCCATCGACCCTCTCGCTCCTGTCCCGCGCGGCGAGATGCACTACCGAGCTTTTCACGGTGGAGGCGTCACGGCTGCAGATGAACACCCTTGCGCCCTCGTCGAGCAGCGCCCGCGAAATCGCCCGGCCGATGCCCCGCGATCCGCCGGTGACCAGGGCCACCTTGTCCGTCAATTCTTTCGACATGCCTCAAGGATATGGAAACGCAGCGTCTTTGACTATCAGATGGAGAATCATGACCTTCGATAATGATGAGTATCCTGGAAATCCATCTCCAGCAGCCATACAGAGGAGGCTTCCATGGATTTTGAAACGATGGCGACGACGGAACGGATCGAGGCGACGATGGGCGCGCTGAAGTCACGGGGAATCACGGCCGAGCTCCTGCAGACCCGGGAGGAGGCGCTCGCCCGGCTGCGGACGCTCATTCCCGCCGGTGCATCTCTTTCCACCGGCGCTTCGCTGACACTCAAGGAGATCGGTTTCGAAGCGCTCCTCATGTCGGGCTCCCACCCGTGGAAAAATCTCAAGGCAGAATATCTCGCGGAAAAAGACCCAGGGCGACAGATGCTCCTCAGGCGTCAGAGCACGCTCGCCGACTACTATCTCGGAAGCGTCCATGCTGTCTCGCAGACCGGAGAAGTGGTCATCGCGAGCATGACCGGCAGCCAGCTCTCCCCGTACGCCTACGCCGCTTCGAACCTGATCTGGGTGGTCGGCGCGCAGAAGATCACCGCCAGCCTCGACGAGGCAATTCGCCGGGTTCGCGAGTACGTCCTCCCCCACGAAGACGCGAGGATGCGCGAGTTCTCGGGAGGACGGACGGGCAGCATGATCGGGAAGCTCCTGATCTTCGAGCGCGAGGCCCCATTCCTGAACCGGAAGATCTCGCTTCTCTTCGTGCGGCAGAGAACCGGCGACTGAGCGGGATTGACCCCCGGCCCATTCCTATTTATACTATACTTAGTTGATCGGAATTGGAGGATATGCTGGTGTCAGAACAGTTGGGCAAAGTGGACCACTCTTCACTGAAAGTGAACCAGGCGGTCATCATTCTTGCACTCCTGGCAGCTTTCATCTTCGACCTGCCCTGGCTCACCGCGGCCGTGGCGATTATCATGCTCATCGGCACCGCCATCGGGAGACCGGGTTTCTTCCTTGTCTACACGGGTCTCCTTCGGCCATTGGGATTTGTGAAGCCGCATATTCTCGCAGACAACCCTGAGCCGCACCGATTCGCCCAGGGCTTCGGCGGCGTGGTCGCGGCAGTATCGGCTGCCCTTCTTTTTCTTGGAGCTCCCGCCGCTGGATGGGGCCTGACGTGGATTGTCGTCGCGCTGGCCGCGTTGAACCTGTTCGTGGGTTTCTGCGCGGGGTGCGCCGTGTACTACTGGTTGAACCTTCTACAATTTCCGGGATTCACAAGGACGCCCCCGGCGGGGACGTTCCCCGGCATGCGGCCGAGGTCCTGAGCATGGTCCTGGAAGGTACGCTGTTCAGACTCATCTTCGCCGCTGTTCTCGTTGCCGCGCTGGCGGGAACATACAGGGTCGTGACGGCATTCGTCCTGGCCCGCGCGCGCCGCATAGGTTCTGGGCTGTCTCAATTCACACCCGGCACGCCCGGTGTCGTGTTTTTCACAACGCCGGACTGCGTGGCCTGCAAGGCCGCACAGAAGCCTGCATTGAAGGAGCTTGCGGATCGTCTCTCGGGCCGGGTTCAGGTAATCGAAGTCGACGCGCTCGACAACGCGGTGCTGGCCAGGGAGTGGAGCGTGCTCAGCGTGCCCACGACGTTCGTCCTGGACCGGAACGGAAGGCCGCGGCAGGTGAACCATGGGTATGCATCCACGGAGAAGCTTTTCGGACAGATCGCCGCCCTCGGTCAGATCTGATAATTGAGGATGCTCTCACGTCCGGCCTGGACGAGGGATTCGAGGGTCACGTTCTCCAGGGTTTCGAACACGGTCTTGTCGAGGAGCGCCCATACGGCTTCCGTGGGATGGGAGTCGACCGCATCCGCGCCCCGCGGTCGCCGAGGCCCCGTGGCGGGCGCCACCATTCCCTCGAGCACCTGCACAATCTCCCTGATCGTGATTGCGCGCGGTTCCCGCGCCAGGGCGTAGCCGCCGTGCGCGCCGCGGAAGGAGCTCACGAGCCCCACGCCGCGGAGGGGAATCACGAGCTTGCTCAGATATTTCTCAGAAATGTGGTAGGTGCCGGCGATGTCCTTCAGAAATACCGGCTGTTCGCCGTATCTCCGGGCCAGCTCGTACATCAGTTTCAACCCGTAGCGGCTTCGCGTCGAGATCAGCACGGTCGGTGTCTCCGAGGGAAAGGATATTTCACGGTCGGCCGAGAGTCAACGTGCCCGCCACGCTTGCGTGGCTTGCACCGCGTTCGCGCGGCTTGCGCCACGCTTGCGTGGCTTGCGCTGCGTTCGCGCGGCTTGCGCCACGTAGACGCGGCGGGCGTTTTCCAGACAATGGAGGCTCGATGCCGAGGAGAGGAGAACGGACCCGACGCTTCACCGAGTCGGCGAGCCGCCAGGCGCTGATGAATGCAAACGGCAGCCCGGCAAGGCAGCGGATGGCGCCCTGGCCGGGCCTCGCGCGGTGGGGTCGCTTTGTCGAGCTGGGGAAGCGCCGGCAGAGGGTGTTCCTGTTTGACACCGGCACGCCGCGGCAGGACGCCCCGTGCGTGATCCTGATCCACGGTCTTGGAGACGAGGCGGATACCTGGCGCCACCTCATTCCCCTGCTCGCGCGCGGGAATCGCGTCATTGCTCCCGACCTGCCGGGATTCGGCCGCTCGCCGCGCGCCGGTCGCGTGAGCCTGGGCTCATGCGCCGGCACAATCGCCGGACTCCTGCGCGCGCTCTCGGCGGGGCCGGCGATCCTCGTGGGAAGCTCGGTGGGCGCCGTCATTGCGGAGCTGGCCGCCTTCCGTGACCCGGGAATCCTGCGCGCGCTCGTGTGCATCGATGGAGGACTTCCCCAGGCCCCAGGTGCTCTGAAGCTCATGATGCCGATGATCCTGCCCTTCTCCGGTGAACGGATCTATACAGCGCTCCGGGCCGATCACAATGCCGCCTTCACCTCTCTCGACCCCTACTATGCGGACTTGAAGGCGCTGCCGCAGGCCGACAGAGAATTTCTCCGAACACGGGTCATCGATAGGGTGGAAAGCGACACCCAACGCCGGGCATATTTTACCCTCCTGCGGAGTCTCACCCTCTGGGACGCGTGCCGCCGGGGCTGGTTCCGCAGGAATGCGGCGGCGTTAGCGAAGCCGCTCCTCCTTGCATGGGGGGGCGAGGACAGGATCATCCCGCGTACGACAATGGACCTGATTGCCGCATGTTCGCCGCACGCGCGCAAGGTCCTGATCCACGGGGCAGGGCATCTGCCCCAGCAGGAGCGCCCGCGCGAGCTGGCCGCGGAGATCGAGAGCTTCATTTCTTCTCTGCCGGGGACGGATTCGTGATCATTTCAGAACTTGAACCAACCAGCGCGCCTCAGGAACCGGCCCCTGACCTGTGCCCCGTCAGTCCGGGGACGTCACGAGCTCGGCATAGGTTCGCATGAGAGCGGAGACCTTGGGACGGTCCCACATCAGGATGTACGGGGAGGCCGGGTTGCGATCCATGAAGTGCTGGTGGTATTCCTCGGCAGGGTAGAACGCCTTCAACGGAACCACCTCGGTCACGATGGGCCGGGAGAAGGTCTTCGCCTTTCGCATCGCCTCGATATAGCCCTCCGCCCCGGCCTTCTGCCCTTCGTTTGCAAAGAAGATTGCGGACCGATACTGCGTCCCGTGATCGGGCCCCTGATAGTTCAGCTCGGTGGGATCGTGCGCGATCGAGAAGTACACCTTCAGGAGGGTGCCATAGCTGATGACGGACGGATCGTAGGTGACCTGGATCGATTCGGCGTGGCCGGTGGTCCCGCTGCTCACCAGCCCGTACTGGGCCGTGGCCGCCTCTCCGCCGGAGTATCCCGAGACCGCTTCCTTCACGCCCTTCAGGCGCTCGAACACTCCTTCCATGCCCCAGAAGCATCCGCCCGCGAGGACGGCGGTCTGCACTCCACGGGTGATTGACAGGTCATCGGCAGGCGGCTCGGGGAATGCGCCGTGGATGATGCCGGGCGCGCAGGACGCGAGCATGGAGGCGGCGGCCAGCGCGATCCCCATTGTGCGGGCGACAAAACTCTTCATATGCACTCCCGTTCCGACATACGCGAATTTCATGATGTTTCACCGACCGGTCAAGCGTGCCAGAAGCGGCTCATCGACGCGGGTTCTGCATTTGTCGAGTCCAGGAAAATATTTTTTCTTTCTGTAATTTTTAAACATCACGCTGTCGAAAGAAAGAGTGAGGACAGCTCTGGCCTGGACGGCGCGCCCTCCTCCTTTTTCCCCTTAATCTGATTGTCGACGGGGGGGAGCGGGAGGTGAAGAGGAATCGCCGGGGGAACACAGGGGCCGGGCGTTCAGCGAGCCCGTTGGGCACAGGGGAAGCGCCCGAACCGAAACCGTCGGCGGAGCGCGGCATCCAAGGAGGATGAGATGATCATCAATCACAACATGAGCGCGATCTTTGCCGACCGCCAGTTGAAGGTCAACACGGGGAGTCTCGACAAGAGCATGGAGAAGCTCTCCTCGGGCCTGCGCATCGTGCGCGCCGGCGACGATGCCTCGGGGCTCGCCGTCTCGGAGAAGATGAGAAGCCAGATCCGCGGCCTGCGCCAGGCCAG
>JBEKTX010000244.1:0-6423 GCA_049515615.1 Spirochaetia bacterium | reverse complement strand
TGGGTTCTCACCACTCCCAGCGGCCAGGGGGAATACCAGGCGTACAAGGACGACAAGGCGGACCCGCCCGCCCTCGTCGTGCAGGTTGGCAAGACGGAGCTGCGTTACCAGCTTCGATGCCTCGACGACCTGCAGAAAATGCTGAAAAAGCACGGGGACTGGATGCCGCTCGGCAGTGCCGACGAGCAGAAGCCGGCGGCCGAGGGAACGGTAGAGGCCTGGGGCAGATCACCCAAGAACCCCGTGGGCGGCTGGTACGGTTTGAAGAAGGGACTTCGGGGCCGCTTCGCCAATTACGTGCCGCCGGTCATGGAGGTATTGAAGCTCGCCGAGGTCGAGCACAACCCCAAGAACAACCGGATGAAAGCCCTGTAGACGCCGCGGCGAGAGGCATATGGATGGAAGCGATCGCCGGGCGGGATGCCCCCGCCGCAGTCGTCACGGGAGTCTCCACAGGCATCGGGAACGGCATACTCCACGAGTTGATCCGGGCCGGCTACCGCGTGTTCGGGAGCGTCAGGAAGCGCGAAGACGCTGAGCGTCTTTCGAAAGAGCTTGGGGATGCCTGCACGCCGCTTGTCTTCGATGTGACGGACGCGGCTGGCGTGGCGAACGGAGCTGAACTGGTCCGGCAGGCGCTGGGAACCGTAAAGCTGGCCGGTCTCGTCAACAATGCGGGTGTCGCCGTTCTGGGACCGCTTCTGGAGCTGCCTGTTTCGGAGCTCCGCAGACAGATCGAAGTGAACCTCGTGAGCGTGCTGGCAGTCACCCAGGCCTTCTTCCCGCTGCTGCGCAAAGCGTCCGATGGCGGCCGGAGGCCTGCCCGCATCGTCAATATCAGCTCGGTTGGGGGGCACATCGCCCTTCCTTTCCTTGGACAGTATGCTGCCTCGAAGCACGGCCTCGAAGGACTTTCCGACAGTCTGCGGCGTGAATGCATGCTCTACGGCGTGGACGTGGTGGTTATCGATCCAGCGACAATAGCCACGCCGATGTGGCGAAAAGGGTTAGACCTGGACCTCTCCGTATACTCGAAATCGCCATATTACCCGTCCATGAATCGTATGAAGGACACAATGATCGCCTACGGGCGACGCGGTTCGCCGCCCGAGCTGATCGGCCGACGTGTCGTCAAGATACTCGGCGCGAGAAAGCCGCGGGCGCGATATACCTCTGGGAAGGGCAAGACCGTGATCTGGATGACGCGGCACCTCGTCAACACACGACTGGTGGATCGCATCTTCGCAAAGACCCTGGGACTCCGGGGAGGCGGTTGACACTCCCGCCCCTGCTTTGTATCTTAGTAACAGCATCAGTGCGCCGCGGTGCGGCGCCTGAACAGCCAACAGAGTGTAAAGGGCCTTTCAAGTCCTCGCGGCGGCCTCACCGGCGATTCCACCGAATATCCACTCCAACCTGCCGGACAGAATTGATCAAAGGATCAAAATGACATTCTCAGAGTTTTCACTTTCCAAGGAGCTGCATGCCTCGGTACGACGCATGGGCTTCGAACAGCCCACGCCCATTCAGCAGGCGGCAATTCCCGCGGCCCTGCAGGGACGCGACGTGCTTGCCAGCGCTGAAACGGGAAGCGGCAAGACGGCCGCCTTCCTGCTGCCGATCATGAACAAGCTGCTTCCGATGCAGCGCGGCGCCACACGCGCCCTCGTCCTGGCCCCGACCCGGGAGCTGGCCGCGCAGATTGCCGATCACTTCAAGGAGTTGGCCGCGGGCACGTCCCTCACCTGCGCCGCCGTCTACGGGGGTGTGGGAATGGGCAGCCAGGAGCGCGCGTTCCGCAAGGGCGTTGACATGATCGTCGCCTGTCCTGGCCGCCTCCTGGACCACATGAGGGGTCCATTTGCCGACCTCTCGTCCCTTCAGCACCTTGTCCTGGACGAAGCGGACCGGATGCTCGACATGGGCTTTCTCCCCGATATCAAGAGGGTGCTGGACGTCATACCGAAGAATCGGCAGACGCTGTTCTTCTCCGCCACCCTGCCCCCGACGATTGTGGACCTTGCCAGCCAGCTTCTCCACAATCCGGTGAAGATCGACATCGACCGAAAGCCGTCTCCGGTCGCCGGCCTCTCGCATGCCGTATATCCCGTGCCTTCCGATCGGAAGCCGGGCCTGCTGCTCGAGCTTCTCGGCGGGAAGATTTCAGGAAGCGTTCTCGTCTTCACGCGGACGAAGCACCGCGCCAATCGCCTTGCGGATTTCCTGGACAGGAATGGAGTACGCTGCGAACGCATCCACGGAAATCGCAGCCAGTCCCAACGCACAGCGGCGCTTGCCGGGTTCAAGAACGGCCACTACAAGGTGCTGGTGGCCACTGACATCGCCGCGCGTGGGATCGACGTGGAAGCGCTCGGCTCCGTGGTGAACTTCGACGTCCCCCACCAGCCCGAGGACTACATTCACCGCGTGGGCCGCACCGCCCGCGCGCAGCTCACGGGAGACGCGTACACGCTGCTTGCACCGGAAGAGGAGCGCGACTTCGGAGCGATCGAGCGCGCGCTGGGAAAGCGCCTTCCCCGCCATCGCGCTGATGGGTTTGACTACACTTCCCGGCCGGCTTTGTCGGGCCGGCCCGAGAGGGAACAGGACAGCGGCCCCCGGCGTCAGCCCGGAGCAGACCGGCGGCCTTCGCGCGCTGGAAACTCCCGCGTGTCACGGAGCTCTGCCGCACCGAGCCGTCGCCGCGTGTGGGGAAGGTGACAAGGGAACGACGCGCTCCATCGCTCAATCGCCGAGGTCGAGGATGAGGGCTTTCCCGCTCGTCGTCGTGATGGTGACCCCGTCAAGGTAGCTTTTGACAGGATGCGTGTCCGTCCCGTCACCTGCTGCGATATCGATCCACAGGATCGCCTCGGACCCATGAGGAGAAATGGTGACACCATTCGCCGAGTCGCCATTCTTCACGCCGCCGAGGCCGATCCCCGGTTGAGGTTTCTGGTCCGGCCGGCCGTATGGCGTGATCTTGTCGAACAGGAGCAGATTTGCGGGGTTCGTCGTCGGTGAGGTCGAATTCAATATCCAGGAGTCCGACGAAGAAGTGGTGATCGCCGAGTTGATCCTCGTCTGGTACCACCCTTTGTCTGAAGTGCCGTTGTAATTCGGGTTGATCGTGTACATTCTCAGTTGCCACGTTCTGGTGGCGGGACTCGCCTGCTTCGTCCAGAACGAAACAGACTTGATGTCGTTCAGGGCAAGAGATTGGACACCCATGAGCGCCTCGGGCACGACGCGCAGCGCGGTGTATTGCCTCGGTCCATCCACGGGGTTCCCTGATGTAATACCCGTTGTGTCCGAATAGAATGAGCTCGATCCGTACCCCGTCAAAGCTGAGTCCGTCGCACTTTCGGGGGGATCCATCGGATAGTCGTATCCCAATCCTCCGGATGGAAACTTGGAGGAGCTCGCCAGGCTCGCGACATGGACCGGAATGCTTGAGAAGGGCTGCCTGGTTTGAGGGTCGGAATAAAAGTAAGGCACACAATCCTTCGTATCATAATACGCCCAGTTCGCTTGCGCATTCGAAGGAGGATTTGAGAGCTGACCCTGCCACTGAAATGTGAAATTGGCGCTCCCCGTCAGCGTCCCATCGCTTGCGACAACGTCAATACTGTACGAGCCGGCGGGGAGGGCATTCGCAAGGCTTACGATCGATGAGTTGAGCGCGGAGCTGGAGAGCGCACCGTTGACATACCATGACCAGGTCACGGACCCGGAGGAACCGGTCGCTGCTGCGCCAAGGTTCAAGAGGCTTTCATCCGTGAAGGCCACGGAGCTGCGGGATATGGTGACATCGAGAGATGGTTTGATCTCGACAGGTGTCGAGGACTGCGGAGATGGACATCCGCCAAGCAGAAGCGCGACCAGCCATGCCGCAGATGCAGGAAAGGACTTTTTCACGGCCTCCTCCGATCAACATTGGAACGCCGTCGATTACGATTCAGCGTATCGTGCCGGACCTCGGCCCGCCGCCGCTATTGGACCTTGGTCCAATTAACCCGGCCCGGATCCTGTGAACCGATGGATTTCAAAAAGAATCGCTGCTATCATGGTGATGTGGTCCCCGACATCGGCACCGATGCCCACCCCGCTCCCACTGTCTATATTGTCGATGACGAACCACTGATGCTGATCGGAATGAGCCGATTGCTCCGATCAACAGGGCGGCACGTGCGGGCTTTCGATTCGCCGGTCGATTTCCTGCGTGAAGCACGCGGCGACATGGCAGGGTGCCTGCTCCTGGACGTGCAGATGCCCGGATTGAACGGCCTCGACCTCCAGCAAAGGCTCGCGGAAGCGGGCTGCTTTCTCCCCATCATTTTCCTCACCGGCCAGGGAGACATCCCGATGAGTGTCCGGGCCATGAAGGCAGGGGCCGAGGATTTCCTGATCAAACCAGTGCAGGAGAACGACCTCTTCAAAGCCATTGAACGGGCTCTGGAAAGAGATGCTCTGCAGCGACAACAGCGTCGGGAGCGGGCGGAGCTCAGCCGGAGATCCGGGACGCTGACGCCGCGCGAGCGCGAGGTATTCTCCCTGGTGATCACGGGAATGCTCAACAAGCAGATTGCGTATCAACTCGGCACGACCGAGAAGACGGTCAAAGTGCATCGCAGCCGGGTCATGTCAAAGATGCGCGCGCAATCGCTGGCTGATCTTGTCCGCATGGCCGGCCGGCTGGGACTGCCCGCGCAGCCTGTTGCGCCCGCCGTTCCTGAGCCCTGAACAGCTTGCCTCAAGAGAAACCCCGGTGCCGCTGAGCCCTGTGAGTGCCGTGCCGGGCCGTCTGTTGGACCAAGGTCCAATAGCCCGGCCTGTCCCGTTCGGACAAAATTGAATGAAAGGATATGTCCCATGAAAAATGCAAATACAACGGGAGATGGCCCGCATGAGCTCAACGCGTCCGGCGGCGGACGATCACGTCACACTCGGCGACCTGCTCCGCAAGGAGCGCGCTGAGCCGAGGAGGAGCGCCGTCCACCGGGTTGCCGCCCAACCGTTGACGGTGACTCAGAAAATAGAGGCAATCAGGAGCATCGACGAAAGAGGGGACGCCGTGGGCGTGCTCCAGGTCGTGCGTGCCGCCTCCGCACAGGCCGCCCGCAACTACGCGGGCCGCATCAGCCTGACAATCAAGAAGGAGATCCCGGTCCGCTCGTATTTCCGGTTTCTTTTCACGGATTTCTTCCGTGTCCGGAAGTTCGGGCGGCGGAGCTACGTCCTTGATGCGCGCATCCTGCCGCCGGGAATGCGTGTGAGTCCGGGCCTCATCGACTTCCTTTCAACCGAGATCCACGATGCCGGCAGGGAGCTCGCGGTCTGCCTCATTCCCGCCGTCACGCAGGGCTGGCTCTACCTGACCCCGAAGAACTACAACCTGCTGGTGATTCTCAAGCGGCTGGCGGACCGTGTCCAGGTCTTCGATTTCACCCGCCTGAATATCCGAAGCCCGAAAACCATAGATCGGCTCAGGCGCATCGAAAGCCTTTTCCTCATGCTCCACTACGATCCTCAGACCATGCGGGTCATCTTCGATGCCCTTCGCGGGTATTTCGAGAAGCAGCACGTGCCGGAGAAGGAATGCACGCGGACGTTCAGCCTCGTCCTCCGGCTCCTCGCAGAGGACTGCACGGTTCCCTCCCTGTACAATTGTCTCCTCGGATTGAACATGTACAAGCTCCGGCGTTCACTCGGCCTGAGAGCCCTCATGCGTGAAGGGCTGGGAGAGATGGTGGACGTCAGCAGGTTCGACTTCGATCCCTCGGTTCGCGCACGCGTGGGAAGCCGCATCGATGACACACTGGAATCCGTCAAGATGCTCCATGACCGGCTCAGTGATGCGCGCCGCACCAGCAGCTACATCGCCGTCGACGCAGGCGGAAGACCCGACATGGGCGCGCTGAGAGACTTGTACGAGCGGGTGCCCGGACGGGGATCATTCAGCTTCACCGGCGACCAGGACAATCTCGTGCTCTTTCTGTCCCGTGTGCTCCAGAGCTTTCACAAGGCCTTCTCCCCCCTGCTCAACGGCCAATGCCTGCTCGAACAGCAGGGGCGCGTCACGATATTCTCACCGCACTTTTTTGCGCTCGACTTCGTCAAGCTGGGAACGCTGGCGGAAAGGCTCGAGCAGCGGGCGTTCCGCTACAGCCGCTTCCCCCTGACCCGTTACCTCAAGATCAAGGGAGGCAGGCTCCAGGCTATCGGGCAGGAAATGGAGGTGAGCCAGCTCATCGGCCAGGGCACCGCCTGCCTCGCGGATCTCGGAAAGGCCATCATGAAGGTCCTGAGCCTGCGGGCTCCGGCGCATGAGCCCGTTCACTCCCGCGGCACCCTCGAGCCGGTGATACTGCACGGAAAGTCGTTTTCTCTCCCGTTCGAAGACTGCCGCATAAAAGCAGGATC
>JBEKTX010000243.1:0-9850 GCA_049515615.1 Spirochaetia bacterium | reverse complement strand
GCGACTCTGTCAATGCCATGGGTGTCCCGCACCGTAGGCCGATTGCCCGGCCCTGTCAACCTTTGCGGTTGTCACGTCGGATGCCGCGGAGTATCCTTGAGGGCGCATGGACGCGGCGACGGATGACCGTGACACGAGAACTTTCCTCAAGAGCCTCGGTTTTCCCGAGGTGAAAGTTCACCATTCCTTCAACCACTTCGATTTCTCCCGGGCTTCACGGCGCATCCTGATCATCGGCTCGATGGGCTCCGGCAAGACGGAGTTCTCCGCGCGCATCTGGCGCGACTCCGAGGTGGCCCGGAAAAAAACCGGCGAAGCAGCCTCCCTGACTCGGACCGACGGGGCCGACCGCCGGATCGTCTTTTACATCCGCTCGGCGCTGGACAGCAAGAGGTTTCCCGATTACCCCGCGGACGCCCTCCCTTACCGCGGGGGCTACGTCCGCTGCGGGAGGAACATTGCGGAGATTTCAAGCTCCTTCGACCTGGAGCGCATCATGGAAGCCAATCCCGAGGCGGGCACATGGGTCGTCGACGAAGCGTCGTTCTACGAGGAGCGGCTTGCCTATGTCGTGGAGGAGGCTTCCCGGACGCGGGGACTCACCTTCATCTTTCCCTCGCTCGTTCTCAATTTCCGCCGCGAGATTTTCAACACCACCGCGCGCCTGCTGCTGGACACCGCCACGGACGTGTTCCCACTCACCGCGTACTGCGAGCACCCCGAGTGCCTACAGGACTCCTTCTACACCTACCGTTTCTACACCGTGGACGGAAGGGAATGCCCTGCGCTGTACTTCGACCCGCTCCTGGTGATCGGAGGAGACCGGGAAATCAACGATCCGCGGGAGCCCAACTACTGCACGCGCTGCGACGATCATCATTGCCTGCCCGGAAAGGAATACACGTTCCTCAACCTGAAACCCCTCGGCGAACAGGCGTCCCGCGGGGAACCGGGCCCCTTGCGGGAGGAGCTGGAGCTCATCAAGGGCAGCCTCGAGCGCTCGCTCCTGTACCGGAACTTCTGCGGCCGCTACGATGAGATCCGGATGAACTCGCTCCGCGTTTCGTGCATTGCGGAGAAGGCCCTGCTCTTCCTCTTCACCGAGCAGAACCTCGTGCCGAACGAGCTCTTCCTCCAGATCGTGAAGGATCTGGACATGGACCGGGACTACCTGCGGCGGAGACTGTCCGACTGCCGCCGCGCGTCGGTGCTGGAGGGAACGTGAGCAGCCGCCCGGGGCGCGCGGCCATCGCTGCCTGTGCCGCGGCGCTCCTCGTTCTCGCGGGATGTTCGGGCAAGCCGCCGGTGCTCTCCCGCGTATTCGGCAGGGTTATTTACGTCCACGATTCGGCGACGAATACCAGCTCCGAGACTCTGGGCGTCTTTCTCGTGGCCAGCGACCCTGACGGCATGGAGAACCTCAGCGCGTTCTACGTTATCAACGACGAGGCAGAGATTTTCTGGAAAGTGGACAGTGCCTCCTGGGTCACGTCCAGCGCGGAAGGTGAGACATGGATCGGCACCACGTCTCTGTCAATGCCCGGCACGACGCCCATCCCGCCGGGGGAATACCGCGTTATTCTGCAGGCGAGCGGGGGCGCCACGGTTGAAGACACACTGACTGTGCCGCCTCGCGCCGTCACCGCGGCGGATGCGAAATACCCCACCGCGGTCATCGAGAATGGCGTCATCAAGGTGTCAGGGGCGCCGGCGGGATACGAAGTCTGGGCGTACGGAAAGGACGGCAAGTTTGCCGGCGCTTTCCCCTTCAGCGGCGGGTCGAAGCCTGTCACGCTCCAGGTGATCGAGTCATCCGGGCCGGCACTGACAGGAGGGTTCACGTTCCGCGTCTTCGCCTGGAATGCCGCGGCTGGATACGGCGTCCTCTCAGACTCATATGCAGCAGTACATCCTGGCGCTTGACCAGGGGACGACGAGCTCACGTGCCCTCCTGTTCGATCACGCGGGCCGTGCTCTCGGCATTGCCCAGAAGCCCTTCCGCCAGATCTATCCGAAGCCCGGATGGGTCGAGCACGACCCGATGGAAATCTGGTCCACCCAGCTGGCCGCCGCGCGCGAAGCCATGGCGGAGGCGAGGATCAACCCGGCGCGGATTGCCGCGATCGGGATTGCCAATCAGCGGGAAACTGCCGTGTTCTGGGACCGGGCCACCGGTGAACCGATCGGGCCCGCCCTGGTCTGGCAGGATCGGCGCACGGCCGACATCTGCCGCATGCTCTCCGCGCGCGGCCTTGAGCGCATCATCAGGGAGCGCACGGGGCTCCTGCTCGATCCCTATTTCTCCGGGACAAAGATCATGTGGGCGCTGGAGAACATCCCGGGGATGCGTGAAAAAGCGCAGGCGGGAGAGGTGCGCTTCGGCACCGTGGACTCGTGGCTCGTGTACAGGCTCACCGGGCGGCACGCCACGGATCCCTCGAACGCTTCCCGGACACTCCTCTTCGACATTCACAAAGGCCGGTGGGACCAGGAAATCATTTCGGCTCTCGGCATTCCCCCTGCTTTGCTTCCCACTGTCAGCCCGTCGGCATCGGATTTCGGGGTGGCTGCGGCAAGCCTGCTCGGACACGAGATCCCGGTGCGCGGGGTGCTGGGCGACCAGCAGGCTGCGCTGCTGGGCCAGGCGTGCCTCGAGCCGGGGATGGTGAAGGTCACTTACGGCACGGGCTGCTTCTGCCTCCTGTGCACAGGCCGGGATCCGGTGGCATCGCGCAACCGCCTGCTCACAACCGTGGCCTGGGATCTCGGCGATGGCCTGGAGTACGCGCTGGAAGGGTCGGTCTTCATCGGCGGCGCGGTCGTTCAATGGCTGCGCGACGAGCTTCGCATCCTTTCCTCTTCCGCCGAATCGGAGCTGCTCGCCCGCGCGGCGGCGGATTCCGGGGGCGTCTATTTCGTCCCGGCATTCGTCGGGCTGGGCGCCCCCTACTGGGACCCGGATGCGCGCGGCGCCGTGTTCGGCATTACCCGGGGAACCGGCCAGGAGCAGGTCGTGCGGGCCGCCCTCGAGAGCATCGCCTTCCAGACCCGGGACCTCGTGGATGCAATGGAGGCGGATGCCGGCCGGTCGCTGAAGTCCGTCCGCGTGGACGGCGGTGCCTCCGTGAACGGCTTTCTCATGCAGTTCCAGGCCGACATCCTCGGCATGCCGCTGGTCCGCCCGCGCAGCAGCGAGACTACCGCGCTCGGCGCCGCATTTGCCGCAGGACTGTCCGCGGGAGTCTGGAAAAGCAGGAAGGAGCTTTCGGAGATCTGGCAGCCGGAGACGATCTTCGAGCCGCGCATGGGCGCCCCCACCCGCGCCGCGCTCATGGAGGGCTGGAGAGCCGCTGTCTCCGCAGCACGACTATTCGGGAGAAGAGCATAGATCTGTGCCGCCAAGGGGAATCGAACCCCTGACACACGGATTTTCAGGAGATGAATAATGTAAGAGCCGCAGAAGGGAAAGCGGCTCTTTTCTGCGGCTTTCTCTGCATCTCTTCTTGACAAAGCTCCACAAAAAGCCGTCTGGTAGCCACTCGTGTAGCCAAATGGTGATACGAAATGGCTAAATTCCATCAGCCCTTCACTCTCTACAGGCGACCCATGAAGAATCGAAAACCGGTTTGGTATTTTCGATTCCATGCGGCGGGAAAAAGAATGTCGGGTCAATCGACGGGAGAGACAAGCCTGGCTCTCGCCAGGGCATATGTGATGCGGCTCTACAACGAAGGACGGCTCTCTCCTGCCAGCCGTCTTACCTTCGCCGAGTTTGCCAAGGATTGGTGGCAGCCTGGTTGTGCCTATGTGCGGTCGCAGGAGGATCGAGGCAGGGCGTTGTCAGCATCGTATCTGGCAACAATGCGTGGCTACCTCCTTCACCACATCGAGCCTTTCTTCTCCGACACACGGCTGGTCGAGATTTCGTCGAACAGCATCAACAGATTTCTCCACGCTCTGAAAGAGAAAGGGTTGGCTCCGAGGACGCAAGTGCAGATTTACGCAGGGCTGCGTGTGATGATGACCTACGCTTTCAGGCAACGGCTCATCAACGAGAACCCTATTGCCTATGTCCAGCCGCCGGTTGTGCGGTCGAGACATCCACGGGGCATCCTCACGAAACAAGAAGTGCGTCGGCTTTTTGACTCAAAGACAATCCGGTCTGTGTGGAAGAATGACAAGCTCGGCTATACAGCCTCGCTCACCGCTGCGGCAACAGGAATGAGGCTCGGAGAAATCTTGGCTCTGCGTCGGGAGGACATCCACTTGAATCGTGATAGAGCCTTCGTCGATTGCCAGCACTCCTGGTGCCAGGTATCTGAAATGCTAAAAGACACAAAAACAGGCGAGCAAGCCCGCATCCCGCTGCCCAGCAAGGTCGCCAAGCATCTCTCGGCTCTGGCTCGTCAGCATGATGGATTCATCTTTTCTCCTGACGGCGTGAAGCCGGTCAAGCATTTCCTGATAGAGGGTGCTTTGCGCCGTGCGCTGCGGCGCATCGGGATCGGCGACCAGGAGCGGCTCCGCCGTGGCATCTGCTTTCACTCATTCCGACACCTGTTCGTTTCACTGCTGCGAGGCGAAGGGATTCCCGATCCTGTCGTTCAGTCGCTGTCTCGGCATCGGACAGCGGCTATGCTGACAAACTATTCCCACTTCGCTTTCATGGACTACTCGGCGGTCATCAAGAGTTTGGAAGCGTTGTAGAATACAGGCGATTTAGAAGGGAGAACCAAAATGGTCTGGGAGATTCTCACAGCGATTGGAACGCTCGCAGCAGTGGTCGTCGCCCTGTTCCTTCCTACCTGGCAGAACCGACGCCGCCTTTCAGTTCAGGTCGCTTCTCCAAGCGACCAGCGACCGCTGAAAAACGCCTTCGTGGTTGTGGCGAATATCGGGGGTAAGGTCATCACCCTTGTTCGGGTGCTCACCAAAGCAAAGGACGGCACGATTACAGCGAGGGCAGAAGAAGGACGCACACCGACGCTCCCCCACACGCTGCGTCCCAGCGACTTTGTCCGTTTGAGCATCCCCTACATTTCAGAGAACCTTGGAGAGATCAAAGAAGTCCTGGTAGAAGACTCGCTGGGCAAGCGTTGGAACTGCGACGCTCAATCCCGTCGAGCAGCCCTCTTCGTTCAAGAGGAGAACAGAGGCAAGAGCCTATTCGGGCAAGGCAAGGAGTTTATTGAGAGATTTGGCGAGAGGAAACCAAAGGGGAAATAGCACAGCGGTAAAATGCCCTCGCTCCTTTGGTGGCGTCCCCCCCACCCGTCAGGACGCCACCCGCTCTGCCGCTTGCCTCGCCAACTTGTAGAAAGTCGTGTGCCTCAACCCCAGCCGTCGCATCGCAGCCCCAGCAGTGAGTTTGCCCGCTTGCCATTCGACATAGACCTCGTTCCAGGTGGGCGGATAGGTCGCTGCGGGTCTGCCCAGCACACGACCCCGCAGTCGGGCAGACTCGATCCCTTCTCTTTGACGCACCCTGATGGTTTCCCTCTCCATCTGGCTCATGGCGGCGAAGATGGTCAGCACAAAGCGCCCCGCAGGGCTGCTCGTGTCGATGCTTTCCTTCAACGACACGAAGGCAATCTGCTTGCTCTCCAACTGCTCCACGATTGAGAGGAGGTCTCGCACTGAGCGAGCCAGGCGGCTGATGCTCTCGACATAGAGCGTGTCCCCCGCTCGGATGTAGCCGAGCATCTCTTGAAGACCTGGGCGGGCAGTGTCTCTGCCGCTTGCCTTGTCGCTGAAAACCCTGTCCAGAGCGAGCGCCTCGAATGCGTCCTGCTGGCGATCCAGGTTCTGGGACCCGCTGGAAACCCGTGCATAGCCGATCTTGCTCATCTGCCTACCTCCACCGGTCGTATAACTATCTCAGCACGATGGATTTGACAATCGCATTTTACGACCAGACGACGACCGCCCCGAGAGTGGTCTGCGGGAAAGCATACCTTTGCGGAAGCAGCCGGATAGCCCGGGGCGTGTGCTTTCACTCGTTCCCACGCCTGTTTGTGTCTCTGCTGCGTGGTGAAAGTGTGCCGGACCCGGTTGTGATGTCGCTGTCCAGGCACGAGAGCTTCTCAATGCTGCAGAACTACAGCCACTTCGCTTTTGCCGACTACTCGGCGGTGATCAAGACCTTGGAGGCGTTGTGAGTCCACGCCTCGTCAGCGGATCATTCGAGGTATTTCTTGAAGACTTGTTCCATTTGGATTCGTGCTTCGCTCAACTCTTTGCTAAAGGGATCGTCGGTCGGGTTTTTGTAGAGAATGCTCATGTATTCGAGGAGGGTAAGAGAATAAGGTATGTAAAATGGGTCTCCCTCTTTTTTGGTTTTGTTGTAGCCTTCCGCCCGTTTGCATTCGGCGAATTTGTAAAGGAGAGATTTGAGCCTCCCATTTGACTCCACATCTTTCGGGTCAAGAATGTAGTTCGCTTTGTGGAGGGCTTCGCCGAGCCGCATGCTCATATCGTTGAAACGATCAACAAGTAGTCTCGTTTGCCCATCACTCATGCCATGCATACGAAGGTTCTCAATCACTTCGTTGATCATCACCGAGACCAAGAAGAGAACTTCATTTGCCATTTCTGCCTTCGCTCCTCTCTTCTTCCTGCGGCTTTCAGAAGACGAGGAAAGCCAGACACCATAGGGAATCCCAAGTGTAGCGAGTATTGTTCCAAAGAAGGTGGCGAATGCCCCAGGATCGCTGAAAATCCCTACGAATGCGTTAGGAGCCGCTTTGAGAATGACAATCACCATAGCGGCTACCACAACGGCGACTGGTAAAGCCAACCGAAGCCAGTTCAACTTTTGCATAACGTTTCTGATCTTGCTCATTTCTCTGACTCCTGCCCACTGACGCTTCTTACGATGAAGGGCTGTTCTCGAAAGTCCCATCGTAGATGCCCTTCTGGACATCACTCATCATCTGTTTGATGTCCGTCTCGGAACGGCTATTGAATCCATCAAAAAGAGCAATCTTTTGCCTACCCCCAGCGAGAGGAACTATCTTGCAGAGCTTCATCGCTGAAAGGGCGGCGGAAATACGCAGGCTTCGATGCTGCCCCAAGGCGTCGAAGAACTCGCTCACCTTCTGTTGATCTTTTCGCAGCGACGGAAGTTTTCGCAGGAAGTCGATCACAGCATCTCTGTCGGTTTCATACTTCTTACTGCTCCTTTTTTCCTTTCGTTTGTCCAAGAACCACGCCACAAAGCCGCTCAAAACCACAGAGATGATGATGGTCAATATACTCGCAAGGAACGGCGACATTTGGTAATCCTCCAGGCAGAAAGATTAGCCGAAAACGACAAGCACCTTCAACGAAAGCCTGGCACGCAGAACCTTTTCCCTTTCCCCACTCAAAACGAAGCAATACCTTTTCGAGAGGGGATGCTCAAGGATGTCGAGTTCCTACACACATAGTTCTCAACTGGCACGAGGCATTCAGATTGAGTGGCTGTCCGCCGTGTGGATGGTCATCGAAGCGCTCGCCGCCTTGCTTGCGGGAATCCTTGCCCACTCGATAGCACTGATCGCTTTCGGCGCAGACAGCGTGATCGAACTCGTCGCAGGGGGAGCGCTTCTGTTCAGACTCTATGTCGAAACAAACGGAGGCGATTCAGAGCGTGTCGAAAAAGCGGAGCGGGCAGCATCGTGGATCGTCGGGATCGCTCTTCTTGCGCTCGCCGTCTACATCGTGGTCTCGTCCGCTGTTTCGCTCTTCACGCAGTCGCACCCCGAAGCAACCACGCTGGGAATCGGGATAGCGCTGGCGTCGAGCATTCTCATGCCCTTCCTCGCCACAGGAAAGAAACGAATAGGGCGGCGCATCGGCAGCAAGGCGCTCGTCTCGGACGGGGCGTGCAGCATGGTCTGTGCATATATGTCGTGGATACTTCTTGCTGGCGTCGCTGCAACCTCCCTGTTGGGATGGTGGTGGGCGGATTCGGTCGCTGCCATGGGGTTCGTCTGGTTCGTTGTTCGTGAGGGACTCGAAGCGGTGAACGAAGCCCGTGAGTCCAATGCACACGAAGAGGAAACGCCGGACTCATAACTGGGCATTCGACTGCTCTTACTCTCAACTTCTGGAAGAGCCTTCGCCCCGCAGCACACGAAGGAACTGATAGCAGCCCAGGTGGGCGATGAGTTTCCAGGACTGGCAGGGGGTAGGATCACTCCATCATGCGAGATTCTGCGGTGATCTCATTGGTTGTTGGTTTGGCAAACCTGGGCTTTTATATGTTCATAGACCCCTTGCTCCGTAAGGACGCCACAGCCAAATCAAAGGAACCTACTGAACACGACAAAGGGACAACGAGATTCATCGGTGCCGTGTTCGCCGTCTCGTGGCTCCTCTTGCTGCTTACCGCTCTGCTCAACCAGTTCGGGATCGGCATCGTTGAACCGCATCTGGTCTTCACTGCCATCGGCGTCGTGCTTGTGGCAACGGGTGTCGCCCTGCGTGTGGTCGCTATGCGGACACTCGGAAAGTTCTTTACCCGAACACTGCAGATGCGTGAAGAACATCATGTGGTCTCCGACGGCATCTATCGGCGTGTTCGTCATCCAGGCTACCTGGGAGACATTGCTCTGTTCGTGGGTTCGGGCATCGCCACAGGCAATGTCATCACTACCTTGCTCATCTTGGCGGTGATCCTCCCTGCCTTCGTGCGAAGGATCGCAGCCGAAGAACGGATGCTCACTGATCTACTGGGCAAGGAATACTTGGCTTACAGGACAACGACCTGGAAACTCATTCCATTTGTCTTCTGATGATCAACAACCGAGGTTGAAAATGAGCTTGCCCCTTCCAGCCAAGAGCGACGCTCAAAATGCCCTTCACGAAGCGGGACACGCTGTCGCTGGTTATGCACTTCGGATTCCAATACTGGAGGTCAGCCTCGTCCCCGAAGAACCAGGCGAGGATGGCTATGTTCGGTTCTCGTTCGCACACAACAATCCGCAAGACACATCCAAGCGTGTTGAAGTTTTCATAAAAGACATCAGTGGATATGCCGCAGAAAGAAAGGCAGGCTATGAAAACCTTTCAGGATGGGGCAAGACAGACAAAAACAATCTTGAGCGATGCATCCCAGAACTCAAAAGGCGGGGAGTAGTGAAAGAAGGTGCCGAGATTGATTTCCTGCGATGGATCAAGCGTCAAGCCCGTGCCCTTATGGATGAGAACTGGGCAGCCGTGCAGAAGTTTGCAGAGGTTCTAAAAGAAAAACGCCGCATGAGCGGAATGAAAGCGGAGCAGTTGTGTGAAGCACTGGGGGTGCAGCGGCGAAACGATGACAGCCTGCTCGCTCGATGGTTTGCAGAACAAGAGGCACGACAGAATCAAAAAGGATCGCTGAATCCCTGACGAGAGAGAGGCAACCTTCTCCCGAACGCAACCTCCCCCCCTTCAAGTGCCTTTGAATTTGGAGAAAACGCCGTCGGATGACACAATAAGTGCTGTTGCCAACACGCAGACGACGATGCCCCTCACTGACCTGGTTCTGGTCGCTTCGGAGACATGCCATCTTGCCCAGAACCCTGCTGCGGTCTATGGAGCCAACCAGTCAATGAAGCGATCAACCGACCTGTCTCCAAGGAACGAAGCCCCTCGATCCACCCGTCCGGCAAGTTGATTCGATAACCGGCTTGAGAACTCGTCGCTATCGTCGTTGTTCACGAGTATTACTTCTGTGTGCGAGCGAAGTGATTTTGAGAGAAAGAGATTGACATAAGTGTCGGACACGGGAAGAGAGTATCCGATGATGAAAAGCCGGTCGCAGGTTTCGATGAAGTTCCTTGCCATCAACCACATTTTTGAAATGAGATTGGGTTTCGTAAGAGTT
>JBEKTX010000242.1:0-6519 GCA_049515615.1 Spirochaetia bacterium | reverse complement strand
GGGGGCGGCTGGGCGCCGGGGCCGCTCGCCGAGCGCACGCGCAAGGAAGCCCTGGCCGCCGTCCGCGCGGCGCTGGACGAGGGGATCAATTTCTTCGACCATGCCGACATCTACGGACGGGGCCGCTGCGAGGAGGCCTTCTCCGGGATCTGGCAGGAGCGTCCAGGTCTCCGCGGCCAGATCGTCCTGCAGACCAAGTGCGGGATCAGGTTCGAAGACGATCCCGTTGATGCCGGGCTCCGCCGCTACGATTTCAGCAGGGAGCACATCCTTCACTCGGTCGATGCGAGCCTGGGCCGGCTGAAGACGGACTATGTCGACATCCTCCTGCTTCATCGGCCTGATGCCCTTGCGGAGCCTGAGGAGATCGCCGCGGCGTTCGACGCCCTTCAGGCGGCCGGGAAGGTGCGGCACTTCGGGGTGAGCAATCACTCGGCCTGGCAGATCGAGCTCCTCAAGCGCGCCGTGCGCCAGCCCCTGGTGGTCAACCAGCTCGAGCTGAACCTCGTCCACAACCAGCTCATTGCCGCGGGCACCATTGTGAACCAGGACGAGCCGGCCCGCGTCCTGCACGGTGAGGGGACCCTGGAGTACTGCCGGCTGCATGATATTACGATCCAGGCGTGGAGTCCCGTGGCACACGGGGCGCTTGCCAAGGCGGGCATCGGGCGGGGCGAAGAAAAGATGCGCGCCGCGGCCCGCGCTCTGGCCGAGCAGAAAGGCGTGAGCATGGATGCCATCCTCGTGGCATGGCTCCTGCGCCATCCGGCCGGCATTCAGCCCGTCATCGGCACAACGAATCCCCAGCGCATCAAAGAGACGTGCGCCGCGGACAACGTGGGCCTTACCCGCGAGGAGTGGTATTCCCTGCTTTCTGCCGGCAGCGGAAGAGCGGTGGCATAGAATTCCGCTGACGATTCTCTCCGTGAGCTCCACTGGGGGGACTCACGATGAGAGCACGACTCCTCTGCGCGGCGGCAACGGTGTTCTTGTGCCTGGGCGGGTGCGCTCCCTACGTCCTGCCTCCCGCCAATGGCGGGAACCGGGCATTCACCTCCTTCGCCTTTCGTTCTCCTCCGGTAGAAGGAACCATAGCTGAAGAGGCTCGCACCATAGATCTGCAGGTTCCTTCCAGCACTGATGTGACGGCGCTCGTGGCAGTCTTCGTCGCCCCGGGAGCCCGGGTTACCATTGCCGGCATCGAACAGGTAAGCGGTCAGACAGCGAACGATTTTACCGGCACCGTGGAGTATGTCGTGGAAGGATCGGATGGCGCGAGCGTGACTTATGTCGTTCGCGTTTCGGTCCTTGCCGCCCTCAGTCAGGAGAAGGCCATCACCGAGTTCTCCTTCGTGAAGCCGCCGGTGAACGCCATGATCGACGAAACACGGCGCGCCGTCAGCGTCGAGGTTCCGCACGGCACGGATCGTTCGTCGCTTGCCGCCGTATTTGCTTCGACGGGCATCCGGGTGACGGTGGATGACACCGAGCAGCAAAGCGGCGTGACGATCAACGACTTCTCGGAGCCTCTCACCTACATCGTGACGGCGGAAGACGGATCGACCGCGGGCTACGTCGTGGAGGTGCGGGAAACACTGAGCGGAGAAAAAAGCCTCACGTCTTTCTCACTTCAGTGCCCCGGAACCGCGGCGGTGATCGATGAGGCGCATCGCGTCGTCCATGCAAGGGTTGCGGACGGCGTCGGGCTGTCATCGCTTGTCGCCGTATTTTCCACCACCGGCGCTGCAGTGCGCGTGGAGGGCAGGCTGCAGGAAAGCGGGAGCACCGCGAATGACTTCACGAATCCCGTGGAATACGAGGTGATCGCGGAGGACGGCTCGAGCGCCGTGTACACGGTGAAAGTGGCCGGCCGCATCGGGCTGCTGGTCAACGAGCTTGATGTGGACCAGGTCGGAGTGGACAACGCGGAGTTCATCGAGCTTCTTGCCGTGGACAGCGTCGATCTCTGGGGGATTGTCGTCGTCCTGATCAATGGGGGCGTGACTCCGGGCCAGGAGTACGCGAGGATCGATCTCTCCTCTCTCGGGACAATTGCGCGTGGAAGCTACCTCGTGGTCGCGGGACCTCTCGTGCAGGTCCTGCCGCCGGCCGTGAGGTACACGCCGCCGGGGTGGGACCTCTCCAACAGAATCCAGAATGGGCCCTCTGATGCGGTCATGATATGGGACACTCTCGGGCGGAAGGTGGTGGACACTGTGACCTACGCCGGGGTTCTGCACCGCGCAATCATCGCCGGGGAGACAGCAGAGCTGGATGCCACGGAAGGGAGCGCAGGGGCGCCCGCGGACAGCAACAGCGTGACTGGATCGCTTTCCAGATCTCCGAACGGGCAGGACACTGGTCAGAATGGCGCGGATTTCCGTTTCAGCCCTGTGCTGACGCCTGGCGGCCCAAACCCCTGAGTTTTTTCAAGGGATTGCCCGCTCCAGAAGCAGGAGCGTATATTCCGGCCAATAATGGAAGAGGACGAGCAGGCGTGAGAGTCCAGGTGCTTCAGCACGTGCCGTTCGAGGGCATCGGGTCCATTCAGAAATGGATGGAAGCGCGCGGCATGAGTATCTCAACGGCCCTGCTTTTCGACGGGGCCCTGCTGCCACTCCCCGCTGAGCTGGACTGGCTCATCGTCATGGGCGGACCGATGAGCGTGAATGATGAATCAATCCATCCGTGGCTGCGGCCCGAGAAACGGCTGATCGCCCAGGCCATCGAAGCCGGGAAGATGGTCCTGGGCATCTGCCTGGGCGCTCAGCTCGTCGCCGCCGCTCTGGGCGCGCGCGTGTTCCCGAACGCGTGCAAGGAGATCGGCTGGTTTCCCGTGCGCCGCACAAAGGGCCCCACGGACTCACGCCTCGCCCCGCTCTTTGCCGATGAACTCGATGTATTTCATTGGCACGGAGAAACATTCGAGCTCCCCCGCGGTGCGACCAGGTTCCTGGAAAGCGATGCATGCGAGAACCAGGCCTTCTCCCTGGGTAGCCGGGTGGCGGGCCTGCAGTTTCACCTGGAAACGACCCAGGCAAGCGCCGCTTTGCTCATCGAGTGCTCGAGGGATGAGATCGTTCCGTCGGCGACGATTCAAACAGAGTCTGAAATGCTTTCCCGCCCCGAGCGGTTTACCGCGATCAATCGACTGATGGATTCCGTTCTGGAAAGACTCTCCGACATCTAAAGCCGCACGCGCACCCGGAATGACCCCGGGACTTCGCGATCCGTTGCCACGAAGAGATACCCGCCGCCGCATCCCGAATACATGGCCCCGCCGTATTCCGACTTGTAGTGGCGCATGATGCCCTCGAGGTCCACCGTGATCGTGGAGTGCCGCACGGTGCCCGGGAGCAGAGTTGCCCAGGCGCGCATGCACTCGTTCATGGAGTCCTGAAGGCCTTTGAGGTCGCAACTGGCCACGGCGTCGAAACATGAGCGGCCTGATGCTCCCAGCCGGCGCACCCAGGAAGGCTCTATGTGCATCATCTCCAGGGGGGTATAGCCTGCCGGCCTCGGCGCCACCGGCAGGACGTGGATGACGCGCTGTACCCACTCCGCCACCGCTGGATCAGTATTGGATTCAACGCGGGCGGGGAATATGCCGCCCTCGTACCGGAAGTCGTAGTCGATGCGGCTCACGCCAGGATAAACCAGACCGACCATATCCTGGCTTCCCGACGGGTCCGTCCTCCCCCTGTTTTCTTCTTCGTAGAGCTCCCGCACGAGATCAGCCGGCGGACGCGCGGGAATCCGTGAGCCCCAGAGCCGCAGGGCGACCTTCCGGGTGCTCGTACCGATTCCGCAGTAGTCCATGAACCGGAAATCCGGATGCACCGCGACGACGACCATCGAGCCGGGAGGCGAAGGGTCGTGTCGGGACACGAAGGGCTGGTCGATCCAGCCCCCCGCCAGCGCAATGCGATACGGGATGCTCCCGATGACGCTGCCGAGCCCTCCCATTTTCAGCTTACCGTGTGAAGTCCCGCCGCCCTGTCGGCGTACTGCTTCTCGATCCAGCGATACGTCTTCTCCAGCCCGACCCGGAACGCCGTGGAGGGCTCCCACTTCAGCACCTGCTTGATGAAGGTGTTGTCCGAGTTGCGCCCCGCCACGCCCCGGGGCGCGTCCAGCGTGTAGGTGCGGCGCAGCTTCACCTTCCCGATGCCTTCCGCAATGGTCACCAGGTCGTTGATCGCGATGAGCTCGGAGGACCCGAGGTTGATGGGCGTGGCCACCAGATCGTCGAAATGCATGATCCTGTCGATGCCATCAAGGCAGTCGTCGATATACATGAAGCTGCGGGTCTGAGTGCCGTCCCCCCATATGTCGATCGTTCCGCTCTTCGTCGCCACCGCTTCGATCACCTTGCGGCAGATCGCGGCGGGCGCCTTCTCCCGACCGCCGTCCCACGTGCCGTAGGGCCCGTAGACGTTGTGAAACCGGGCGATGAAAGTGGCCAGCCCGCGCTCGGCCCAGTACTCCTGGCAGAACATCTCCGAGACCAGCTTCTCCCACCCATAACCGCGCTCGGCCATCGCGGGATATGCATCAGACTCCTTCAGGGCGCGCACGTGGGGATCTTTCTGCAGATCCGTGTTGTATGCGCACGCCGAGGAAGAATAGAAGTAGCGCACCGCGCCGGCCCTGCAGGATTCCTCGATGAGGTGGGTGTTGATGAGGACCGAGCGAAGGCAGTCCACCCGGTGGGTCTCGATGAAGCCCATGCCGCCCATGTCGGCGGCGAGATTGTACACTTCCCGCGCCCCTTCGGCGGCGCGCCGGCAGTTCGACTGTTCGGAGAGGTCCAGGCAGAGGCTCTCCACTCCGGGGGTGACACGGTACCACTCGTGCAGCGGCTTCTTGTCCACGGCCCGGATCCTGGTGAAGCCCTTCTCCTTGAAATAGGCCGCGAGGTTGCCCGCGATGAACCCGCCTGCTCCCGCGATGAGCAGAAGCTCGTCCTTTGCCGCTCGTGCGATGGGCGCTCGGGCCTTTGGAAACTCGTACTCCATTGCGTTCTCCTTCAGTCGTCAGGGAGATGATAGCCGGGGCCCGATGTTCCCACAATACTCAAAATGCGTATACTTTATCTCGTTTTGCGCAGGCAGGAGGGACGCATGCGCGATATTGCGCTGTGCATGGCGCTCACCGATTTCTACGAGCACGGCATCGCCCGCGGAGTCGTGCGCTACGCGAAGAGCCGGCCGGACTGGAGGCTGTACGGGTATGGCTGGATGTTCCGGCCCCTCACTGATCTGAAGCACTGGCGGGGAGACGGGATTATCTCCCGCGTGGAAACCTCCCGGGACGCCGATCGGCTTTCCTCCCTGGGTCTGCCGGTCGTGGACGTGGCCGGCGCCTTCGACAGGCCGATGTTCCGCCACGTCACCAACGACGATTTTCTCACCGGCGCCGAGGCCGCGTCCCACCTGAAAGGCTGCGGCTTTGAAAGGTTCGCGTTCCTTGGCGTGTCAGGGACCGGCTGGTCGGAGGAACGCCTGCGCGGCTTCCTGCACGGCCTCTCAGCCCCGGCGCGCATGCTGCCGCAGTTCACGCGAGGGCTTTCCTGGTGGGAAAACCCGGAGGAAAGCTCCATGGCCCTGGCAGACTTTCTTTCCGGGCTCACGCTGCCCTCCGCGCTTTTTGCCTGCAACGACACCACGGGACTCCGCGCGACGGAGCTTGCCCACCGGCTGGGCATTGCCGTGCCCGACGGCCTTGCCATCCTCGGCGTGGACAACGAGGACATACTGTGCGAATTGGCCAGCCCCACGCTTTCCAGCATCATGCTGGACTGCGAGGCGATCGGATTCAGGGCCGGCGGCGCCATCGACGCGGTCCTCGACGGGTCGGGCCCCGCGGAGGGGAGCCGGATCAGCATTCCTCCCCGAGAGGTTGCCGAGCGGGAGTCCACGAGGATCTTCAGCAGCCCGGATCCGGTCGTGGCCCGGGCGGTCACCTTCATCAGGGCCCGCGCACATGAGGGGATCGACGCGGGAGACGTCGTGCGCGTGGCCGCGGCCTCGCGACGATCCTTGGAGACACGTTTCCGGGCGGCGATGGGCAGGACGATCCACGAGGAGATCGCCCGGACCCGGCTGGCGCGCGCCCGGCGGCTCCTGAAAGACACTACGCTGACAGTGGAGAAAGTGGCGGCGGGCGCCGGCTTCAGGGCGGTCCAGCGGTTTCACGCCGCGTTCAGGCGCGCTGAAGGCATGAGCCCCGGCGAATGGCGCCGCCGGGGCATGAATACCTAGCCCGCTTTTCTCACACTTCGTGGGACTGGACTGGCCAAGACGGATATTTTCCTTCGAAAAGGTGTTTGTTGCTGAATAGCGCAGCAATAAAGCCCGACTAGAAGTCAAAATTAACGGCCGCATGTGGTTTTCTCGGGTAACGACAGGCTAATTGCTTTTTAATGGCAGTATTGGGCACAGTACTCCCTGGCTGGCTTCCTGTTTCGGCCTCACTAAAAGTCTCCTCAACTCTGGAGGAGATATTCTCTGCGCAGAT
>JBEKTX010000241.1:0-6548 GCA_049515615.1 Spirochaetia bacterium | reverse complement strand
ACGGGTTGATCCAGACACTGATCCGCAGTCCCTTGTCCTTCAGCCTCTTGAGGATCCCCTGGGGATCAGGAAACTGCGCAGCGTCCCATTCGAAATCGCACCACTGGAACTCCTTCATCCAGAAGCAGTCGAAGTGGAACACGTGCAAAGGAACGCGGCGCTCCCTCATCCCCTCGATGAAGGTGTTCACGGTCGTCTCGTCGTACGTGGTCGTGAATGAGGTCGTGAGCCACAACCCGAAGGACCAGGCGGGCGGCAGGGCGGGCCGCCCCGTCAGCTCCGTATACTTCTTCAGCGCTTCCTTGGGCGAGGCGCCTCCAATGACATAGTATTCCAGCTCCTCGCCGGAAACGGAGAATTGCGCGCGGGAGACCACCTCGGAGGCGATTTCGAACGACACTCTCTCCGGATGCGCCACCAGCACGCCATAGCCGGAGCTGCTCAGGTAGAAAGGTATGTTCTTGTAGGCCTGCTCGCTGCTCGTCCCTCCGTCCTCGTTCCACGTCTCGACGACCTGGCCGTTTTTCACAAAGGGGGTGAAGCGCTCCCCGAGACCGTAGATGCACTCACCGACGCCGAGGGAGAGCTGCTCGCGCATGTGAGGCGCCCCTGCCGCGTCGATGAGGTAACCCGCGTTTCCCCTTGCGCTGCCCGTGATGCGCCTTCCATCGAAGAAAAAATCCACCGCCCAGCCATCCGCGGCTTTCACCACCACGGATGTGCGGCCGCTGGAGAGGCTCACCGCTTCAGGCGTCTTCTCGATCCTGGGGAGAAGCCCCCCGTCCGTGTTGAGCTCGAAGTCGGGCCGGCGCTTCCGCCCGCCCTTGAAATGACAGATGTGCACACGGATGACATCCTCGAGAGGGGAGCTGAACGTGAAGGTGAGCTGGGCAGTGTTCAGGGTGTCCCCTCGATGACGGATGGTCTTGCAGGGCCCGAAAACCGTCATGGAGGCCGCGGCCGTCCACACCTCGCGCGCCTCAGCCGGTGAGAACAACCTCACCCCTTCTTTCAAACCCCAGTAGCCGTCAGTGAACTTCACGTGTCGTCCTTATCCTTTTACCGCGCCGGCGACCATGCCTTTGATGATGTGCCTCTGCAGCAGCAGGTAGAAAATGATCGCCGGGGTGATGGTCAGGAGCACTCCCGCCATCGCGTTCTGCCATTCGATCTTGTACTGGCCGAAGAAATTGTACGCAGCGAGCTGGAGGGTCATCGATTCCTTCGCTCCGCTCAGGATCAGGAGCGGCAGGAGAAAATCGTTCCACATCCACATCGCGTTGATCACGATAACCGACACTGTCACCGGCCGAAGGAGCGGGAAGATCACCTGGAAGAATGCGCGAAGCGGCGAGCACCCGTCCATGGAGGCGCTTTCGTCGAGCTCCTTCGGGACGGTCTTCACGAATCCATGGTACATGAACAATGAAAGGGGAACACCAAGACCCCAGTAGATGATCCCGAGGCCCCAGGTAGAGTTCGTCAGGTGCGCGGTCCGGGCGACCTTCACCAGCGCGATCATGAAGGAATGAAAGGGGATCATGATCGGTGCAACGCAGACGAGGAAAAGGAGCCAGCTCAACCGGGTTCGCGTGCGGGAGAGCTTGTAGCCGGCAATCGAAGAGAGGAGCACGACGCCGGCCGTTCCCATGGCAGTCACGAACAGGGTGTTGAAGAAGAGGTTCGGGTAGCGCATCAGCGTGAATGCGTTGATGAAGTTTTCGCCGCTGAGACGCTTGGGCAGTGCTACCACGTTCGACATGATCTCTGAGAAAGTCTTCATGGAATTGATCACGACGAGGATCAACGGGTACAGGTAGACGAGGGCGCAGGCGAAAAGGACGAAGGAGAGGGCCAGGGCGCCCCGGGGTCGTCTCATGTCTCGACCTCCCGACGTTTGAAGACGGTGAGCTGGATGACCGTCACGATGAGAATGACGAGGAACAACATCACCGATTTGGCGCTTCCGTAGCCGAACCTGTTGTCGCTGAAGGCTGTTTTGTAGATATCCAGCGTGATGCTTGTGGTTGCAGTCCCGGGTCCTCCGAACGTGAGGCTGAAAATGACGTCGAATGTCTTGATGGCGTTGGAGAGGGAATAGAATACTGCAACGGTCACCGAGGGCATGATGAGGGGCAGCGTGATGCGGAAAAACCGGCTCACGGAGCCCGCGCCGTCGATCACTGCGGCTTCCAGCTGCTCACGGGGAACCGTCTGGAGCCCCGCGATGTAGACGACCATGTAGAACCCAATGGACTGCCACACCGAGACGAGCACGACGCTGATGAAGGCCATGTGCGAGTCACCCAGCCAGCTGAGCTGAAAGATGCTCAGGTGCGTGAGGGAGAGAAACGAATCGAACCCCCGGGAAAAAATGAACCGCCAGACGTACCCGATGATGATGAGGCTGATGATGTTCGGGATGTAAAAGGCTGCCCGCAGGAAGTTCTTTCCCCGGATGTCCGCGTCCAGGATCACCGCCAGCAGGAGGGCGATCACATTGGTGGCCACGACAACGACGAGGGTGAACAAGAACGTGAAAACCACCGCGCCGACGAGCGCGGGATCACTGGTGAGCAGCTCCTTGTAGTTCGCCAGCCCGATAAACTTCACCGCCTTGTCCAAGCCGTTCCACTTGGTGAATGAGAAGGTGATGCTCATCAGGAATGGAATCTCGACTGACAAGAGGATGGCGATGAGGGCGGGAAGGGTCATCCCGAAGAACTCAAGCCCTCGCGCAATGCGCGCCTTTCTGCGTGGGGGGCCCATGAGCATCCTTCGCATGGCAAGTATCGTCCAGAATGCGGCCGGGGAAGAATGGCCTCCCCGGCCGCCTGATTGCAATCGCGTGCTGGACTATTTGGAGGCGTTCACGATCTTCGTGTACTCCGCGTCCAGCGCGTCGAGGGTCTGCTGCCTGTTGGTCTGTCCGGCGCAGTAGCCCTGGAGAATGATCCCGAGGCCCTGCTCGAGGCCGGTCGGAAACCTCTGGTAGTACCAGGAATAGCTCGGCGTCTTCGCGGCAAGGAGGCTCACCGTCGCCTGGGCAAGCTCGGCATTGGATGCCTTCGCTCCCATGATCGGAGAGAGCTGCTTGATCTTGTCGGGAATCCAGCTCTTCCCATAGGTGGAGGTGGTCAGCCAGCGCAGCCACGCAAGGGAAGCCTGAAGGTTCTTCCCGTCCTTTGCCACCCGGATGGTCTGGTTGGAGTCGAACATTATCCCCGCCTTGTCCGGCGTATCCCCCACCGGTCCCAGAAGGAAGCCGATGTCGATGTCAGGGGTAGTTTTGCGGATCGTGTCTTCCGCCCAGTTGCCCTGGTGGATGATGGCCGCCTTGCCGGTCGCCAGGAGCGAGCACTGGTCGTTGAAATCCGATTCCATAGGCTTTCGGCCGCCGTACTTCTTGATGAGGTCAAGGACGTCGAACACGGTGCTCATTTCCTTGATGTCCTTGAACTTCAACCCGCCGCCGTTGAGCTGGTCGACGAACTTCGCGTAGTCCCCGCTGTAGGAGTCCTTGATCGGGGCCAGAACCTGCCACGCGGTCTGGGGCAGGACCCACCATTCCTTGAAGCCAGTGGCAAACGGCTGAATGCCCTTGGCCTGCAGCTTCTGAGCCGCGTCTTCGTACTCCTTGACGGTGCGCGGCAGCGTTGAGATGCCGGCGTCAGCAAAGATCTTCTTGTTGTAGATAAACGAGTGAGACTGCACGAGGAAAGGATACCCTGTGATGTGTCCGTTGACGGTGACGCCCGTCAGGGCGGTGGGCTCAAGCAGTTTCATGAAATCTGCGTTCGTCAGGTCGTAGACGTAGTCCTTGTAGGTCGTATTGTCCGCGTATGCGCTGCTCATGAAGACATCGGGTATGTCCCCCGAGTTGAGCTTCGCGCGGAGCAGCGTCACGTAGTCTGCCTGCTGCACCGTGATGTCGAGAGAGTTCCCCGTCCCTGCCTTGTACTCGCGGGCCATGTCGTTGTACTGGTCCGTGAGCTCGGGGCTGTAGAAGAACAGCTTCAACGTCACCGGCTTCTTTGCGCACGCCACCAGGGCAATGACGCAGAGCACGGTGAGCACTATGAAACGTACAGACCTCTTCATTCCCATCCTCCTTTTTCAAAGGTCTTCACGGCCTGACCGGCCGCGGATATGATGTACGTTTATCATACCGGGAGGGCGCTGTCAACAAAAAACCGCCTGCCGACGCCTCGCGCGCCATGCCTGCGGGTGGCGCCCAAAGATGAGCTCGCACAACAAGCGTCGCGCCATCGCAGGGCGAATGCACGGCGCTGCCATGCCCCAGAGAATGGCCGAATTCACCATCCGCTTAAGGAATGGCCAGCAAGGCGGGCGCCGGTTCGCGGCACAATGAACGCGAAAACGCGGAAATGTACGTTACCGCACGTGGACTCGACATGGTCCGCCGGGGAAGAGGAAGTGCGAAGGAACGAGTGTGACCGCTGCGTGAATCTACCGACTTTTTGAAATCGCTCCCAGGGGCGGGCCGGAGCTTTTCATTTGATCGATATTCCGTTATGCCATTGGGAAAGCGCATTATCATGGGAATCACGCAGAAAGAAATCGCGGACGCCCTGGAGCTTCCCCTCATCACCGTGCACCGCGCCCTGAACAACTCTGGATACGTGTCCAAGGAGCTGAAGGGCCGAATCCTCTCGTACGCACGCAACGTGCGCTACGTGCCGCACAAGGCCTCTCAGGTGCTGAAGCGCAACAAGGTTCGCAAGATCGCCGTCTTCTCTTCCTCGCTCCCGCACTATTTCTGGAATGATATCCGAACGGGCATCTCCATCGGCGCGGAACAGATCCAGCCGCTGAACTACAGGGTCAACTACCACATGATAGCCGAGAGAGACTCGGATATGTACCTGGAACGCCTGCAAGAGGAGATACGGGACGGCGTGGAGGCCATTGCATTCGTCAACCAATGGATCTACCGGATGGACGAGATCATCTCTCTCATTTCCCGTGCGGGAGTCCCGTACGTCACGCTGAACGTCGATGCGCCGGAGAGCCACCGGCTCTGCTATATCGGGCCGGACTACCGTGCCGGGGGCAGGCTCGCCGCGGAATACATCGGGAAGACCCTCCAGTGCATGCCGCGGCCGCGCGTGCTCGTGCTCACCACCCAGCCGGACAGCCGCGCGGATACGCGCGCGCCCGACATCAACGCTCTGCGATACGAGGGATTCGGCGCGGTCATGGAGAAGCACTTCCCCGGCATCACCCACGAGGCGGCGTACATCACAAAGGGGATGCGTTCACCCGCGGCGGAACGCCATATCGCGGGGCTGATGGACGAGCGCAAGGGAGGCTTCGACGCGGTCTACCTGATCCCCGCCTACAATACGCAGTTCATCCGGGCCCTCGAGCAGTCATCGATCGGGCGGCGTGTCATCGTCCTTCATGACCTGGATTCCTCCTCCAATCACTATCTCGAGAAGAACCTGTTGACCGCGGTCGTCTATCAGAACCCCATCCTGCAGGGCTACTACACGGTGCGGATCCTGGAAAACCTCCTGGAGTCCGGTCACCCGCCCGACGTCCGGCAGATCAACATCGTGCACAGCGTGATCCTGAATGAGAACAAGGACCTCTACAAGAATCACTACCTTTTCGCCAGGATGCGGGAGTGAGGAGGGACATTCCCCTTGGATGAGAGGGACAGATCGATCGAATCCCTGCGGGAGGAGAATGCCGCTCTCCTTCGTGAGATCGGGGCGATCCGCGAAAGCGAGGAACGATACAAGACCCTCTACGAAGCTCTCCCCGTTTCGCTGGAGATCGTCGACAAGAACGGTGTGATAATCGGAGTGAACCCGTTTCACCTGAAGAACATGGGGAAGGGACGGACGAAAGAGAGCGACTACCTCGGGCAGTACATAGGGACCCGCAGGAGCATCGTCGCATCCGGCCTTGTGGAGAAAATGGAGCGAGTCCTGCAAGGGGTATCATTCGAGGCGGATGAGGTGCACTTTCCCACTCTGTCGGGCGGCGGAGAAGGGTATTTCAATTTCCGGGGTGTGCCCCTCAGGCGCGGAGAGGAAATCATCGGCGCCATTTTCATCTCCATGGACGTGACGGCCCTGCGGAAAGCAAGAGACGAACTGAGCCAACACAAGGACCGGCTGGAAGAGATCGTGGAAGCACGAACCACGGACCTCCGCAACGCATATGAGAAGTTGCGGGAAGAGGACGTGCAGCGCCGCCAGGTGCAGGAGGAACGGGAGAAGCTGATCGGGGAGCTGCAGGAGGCGCTGGCAAAGGTGAAGACCCTGAGCGGCTTCATTCCAATCTGCGCCTCGTGCAAGAAGATCCGGGACGACAAGGGATACTGGAACCAGATCGAGGCCTACCTGAGCGCGCACTCGGAAATGGAGTTCAGCCACAGCGTCTGCCCCGATTGTGCTCGGAAGCTGTACCCGGAGCTCAGCAGCGGAATATGACGCTCGAGAGACCATAGTTGGAATGTGATCGATAGAAAGTGAAGGTCCACTCATGAAGTCCGTGTCCCGCGGCGAGGTCAATCT
>JBEKTX010000240.1:0-6550 GCA_049515615.1 Spirochaetia bacterium | reverse complement strand
CCTTCGTGAGCGTCGTGCCGACCGCCCTCTTCGGCTACATGGACTGGAGGGAGAAATTCAATGGCGAGTGGTTGACGACGATCATCATCAAGATGATCCTCGCGGGCGCTCTTTTCGTCTGTCTCTTCGCGGGCCTGATGCTGGGACGTGAGGGCAAGGCGGAGAAACAGGGGACCGCGGGCTTTCCGTGGCGGGAGCCGAGGGCAATCGCCGCCCTGGTCCTGTACGCCGTGTGCACCGGGATCGTCGTGGCGCTGGGCTACTTTGGAGGCAGCCTCGTCTATTGAACGGTGCGGTCTTTGCCGTCATCGCCTTCCCCGCTCGTCGACACGCCGGCCACTTGACATCAATGCTCTCACTGCATTTCAATTCAGGCGATAAATAATCATCCAGGAGGCAGGATCTGAAAAGCCAGGAAGCGCGGCGCCGCCTCATCCATGGCATTCTGCACGCGGAAAAGATTCACAGCCAGGAGGAGCTCCTCAAGCGATTGGAGAAGGAAGGCGTGGACGTGACACAGGCCACCCTCTCCCGCGACCTGAAATTCTTGAGCGTCTCCCGGGTGCCCGACGGCAGTGGAGATTACGTGTATACAGTCGACCCTCCGCAGGAACCGGCCCAGGACCCCTTTATCCGCGACGACCTGCGCCGCGAGATCGTCGATATCAAGTTTTCGGGCAATCTCGCGGTCGTGAAAACCAAGATGGGTCACGCTCCCGGGATCGCCTATGGCATTGACCTTCTGAAAATCACGGACGTCCTCGGCACGCTCGGCGGGGACGACACACTTCTCGTTGTCCTGAAGGAAGGGGCTGACCGCAGCAAGTTTCTCAAGGAGCTCACTGCCAATCAGTAGGCACGGGCGCGCTGATTTCGATCTCCTGCTGCCGCCCGCCTTGACACCGCCCCCGCCTGCCTTGACCGCGACCGAAGGAATGGCGTAGGTTTTCGCCGGGCTTCGCGCAGAATGCTGCGCTGCGGGCTTCCCGCCGTCTGCTCTTGCACGGTGCGCCGTGCGGTTAACAGCCGGCTGCCGCCCTCGGCACGGTGTACCGAGCCTCGGGATGTAGCCTAGCGGCTAAGGCGCCTGCTTTGGGAGCAGGAGATCGTTGGTTCGAATCCAATCATCCCGACACGCGTCCATAGCTCAGCTGGATAGAGCAACAGCCTTCTAAGCTGTGGGTCGCCCGTTCGAGTCGGGCTGGACGCGCTTTTAATTCCTTTATAGTAAACGATATAGAATCTATTGATCTTATTTTATTGTCGTGATAAGGTGCTCCAGGACCACATTTAGGACCAGATCGGGAAAGGCACTATCATGAGGTATCGAGATAAATACACCCTTTTACGAGTTAGGCGGAAGGATGGCGGCATCGTTTACTACGTTCGCTTCTACGACCTTCAAACAGGGCGAAGGACCAAGGTTTCTACAGGCGAGAGTACTGTAGGTCACGCCCGGGCTTGGGCGGAAAACCGTTTGGCCGACGGGCTGCCAGTCTCTCCACGGCTGGAAGACTTTGCCGCCGACTTCTTCAAATGGGGAGTCTGCCCGTGGATCAAGCGGCAACACGCGAAGGGACGCCCATTTTCAGAGTACCATGCTAAAGCGCGACGCGGGCACCTGGACAAGTACATTATTCCCCAATTCGGCAAGAAACGGCTCGACGAGGTCACCCGACCCATGGTTGAGAACTGGCTTGTCACGCTCCCCCTTTCCAACCAGACGCGCAATCATATCCTCTACACCCTGAAGACATTGTTTCGCGAGGCAGAGGCCGAGAAATTGATCCGCTCCGATCCTTTGGCAAAGGCTGAGCCGATGGGGCACGATTCGAAGGCCCGAGACGTGTTTAAGATGGAAGAGTTACGCCTTCTATTCCCCGATGGCAGAAAGAAACTGTTGGAGATCTGGAAAACTCAGAAGTGGGCGACGCTGTTCATGGTCCTTGCGACCACAGGGATTCGCCAGGGAGAGGCACGAGCCCTCGCTTGGCGCCATTTGCTCCCTGGCGGCTGGCTGTACGTTGAGCGGGGCGTCAAGAGGAATGGCGAGATCGGCACGACCAAAACAGGAACAGCGCGGATAGTGGCTCTACCTGAGCGAGCCCGGAAAGAGCTGGAAAGGTGGCGCAAGGATTCCCCGTTCACTGAGCATGATCACCTGATCTTTTGCAGCGACAGGCCGGACAAGCCAATTCACGTGGAGACCGTGACGCACTATTTGCCAAGGGCCTTGGAGAGAGCGGAACTTAAAGTAAGCGGTAGGAACCTTCCTGTACACTCGCTTCGACACACTTACAATACGCTCATGCGCCCGATTCTGCCTGAAGAGATACTGCGGAAGTTCACGGGGCACAAGACTCCAGGGATGACTGACTTGTACGATCACCCGGCACTGGAGGACCAGATCGCCAAGCTTGAACCAGTCCGCGCACTGGTTGAGAAAGTTTGGGCGCCCCGAAGGAAGGCTACAAAATGATAGCGGCATCCATCGACTGCACGCGCATGGAAACCCAATATCCGGCAACCACCGTGGGAGGCTGTCGGCTGGCGTGCTACTGAAGAGTTCGAAGACGGATATCTTGATTCGGCATGAACTTCATGGATACTTCTCCCATGAATGAAAGAATCATGGAACTTTTCTCTTCAAAACCCGCTGAGCTTACTCCAAAGCAAGAGTTGGAGCTAAAGAAAGCTAACGAGGAAGCTCGCAAAAACGCAGAACGTGTGGCCAGGTTCGAGTACGACGCTATTGTAAGGAAGGCTCTGCGAATAAAGTCGACTGAGAGGCGGATAGAGTTATTAGCCCTCAGTATTGAGGAGGTTAAGAACGAGCTCGCCGAAAGAAAAATGATCTACGCTCAAGAATCGGCGGATGGGAATGTCGAAGACCCAGAAAGTACTCTTAGATACTTTGATTCGCTGAGATTAACCGCTAGGAAGCTTAAGGCTTTCCTACGACGCGAGCGATTCTCGTTGCCAAGCCTAACAGATAGCGAAGAACCAGTCCTCTTGAAGTCGTTTTCGTCTGCAAGTTTAAAAGAAAAGGAAAAGGAAGACAGCGCCAAGGAGCCAACCGGAACTGGTGAGTATATGGACATAAACGAGGTGGCAAAGTTAACGAAGTTATCCAAGAGCACAATCTACAAGAAGACACAGAAGGGAACCATCCCATGCCACAAGCCAAGCGGGCATAAGCTTATTTTCATACGATCGGAGATAATGGCGTGGATTACGAAACCTAAGGAGAAATCGATCAGCGAAGCAGTGAAATCAAGCGGCGTGAAAGCCTCTAAAGCGAAGTCAGGTGCTGGAGCCGCCTCATCGGACAGAAGAGACGCCCCCCGGACAAAGCCTACCAAGTAGACAAGGGAGAAGCCCAATAAGTGACTTCTTTGACTCAGGAGCTCAACCGTTACTTCGGCTTTACTTCCTTCAGGCCGAACCAGGAAGAGATTGTCCGGCAGGTCCTGGCCGGCCGTGACGTATTCGCCGCGCTCCCCACCGGCGGGGGCAAGTCGTTGTGCTACCAGCTTCCCGCCTTGCTGCGGGAGGGGCTCACCGTGGTCGTAAGCCCCCTCATCTCCCTCATGAAGGATCAGGTGGACGCGGCGCGGGAGAACGGGATCCCGGCAGCGTTTCTGAACAGTGCCCTTTCCTCCGAAGAGTCGCACGATACATGGCGAGGCTTGTCTGGCGGACAGGTGAAGCTCCTCTATGTCTCCCCGGAGCGCCTTTCTCTGCCCGACTTCCGGCGGGCCCTGGGGCAGTTCGGCCTGTCCCTTGTCGCCGTGGATGAAGCCCACTGCATCTCCGAATGGGGCCACGAGTTCCGCCCCGACTACCGCTCCCTGGGACTTCTGCGCACCGAGTTCCCTGGCGTGCCCATCGCTGCCTTCACCGCCACGGCCACCCGGAAAGTCCAAAAGGACGTGGTCGGCCTGCTCGGGCTCCGCGACCCCTTCGCAGTGCGGGCGAGCTTCGACCGCAAAGAGATCTTTTACCGGGTCATACTGAAGGAGGGGGACGGGGACTCCCAGATCCTCGAGTTCGTGACGGCTCACACTGGCCAACCGGGGATCGTGTACCGAGGTACGCGAAAGGCGGTAGAGAAGACGGCAGCTTTTCTCTCTGCTCGGGGGGTCTCGGCGGTGGCCTACCACGCGGGCCTGGAAGATGCGGATCGGCACGCACGGCAGGATGCCTTCGTGCGCGACGAGGTCACGGTGGTCGTAGCCACGATCGCCTTCGGCATGGGCATCGACAAGTCCAATGTGCGTTGGGTGGTGCACGGAGACCTGCCCCGCAGCGTGGAAGGCTACTACCAGGAGACCGGGCGGGCAGCTCGCGACGGGGAGGCGGCGGACACGCTGCTTCTCTACGGGCCGCAAGACATTGCCGCAATCCGCTGGCACATCGGCAAGGTCGAGTCCCCGGAAGAGCGCGGGCTGGCTGAAGGAAGGCTGCGTGAGATCCTGCATTACGTGGAGTCCTCAGCGTGCCGGCGCACCCTGCTCCTGGCTCACTTCGACGAACACCACCCCGGAGATTGCGGCCGCTGCGATGTGTGCGCGGGAGAGGTGGCGCGGGAGGACATGAGTGTGGCGGCACAGAAGGTCCTTTCCGCGGCTGTGCGCACGGGTGAATGCTTCGGAGCCCATCACCTCGCGGACGTGGTGTGCGGGATCCGCACAGATAAGGTCCTGGAGTGTGGCCATCATACCCTGCCAACCTTCGGCACGGGGCAGGACCATGAAAGGGGCTGGTGGCTCTCCCTCATCTGGGAGCTCGACGCTGGCGGGTACCTCGTGCGGGGCGCTGGCCGCACCGCGGGGTTCCGACTCTCGGCACGCGGGCGGATGGTGCTCCACGGAAAGGAGAGATTCCTTGCCGCGCGTACGAAGGACCGCGTCGCATCCGCTGGCCTGAGCAGGGGAGCAGAAAGTTACAGGAGTGCGTCAGAAGAGGTTGTCTCCTTGAACCAACCCGGGCAGGAGGAGCTCTTCCGATGCCTGAAGGCCCTAAGAATGCGTCTGGCCCGTGAGCATGACGTGCCTCCCTACATCATTTTCAGCGACAAGACTCTACGGGCCCTCGCGAGCAATCGCCCTATCGACCCGGCGGCTTTCCGCCGCTGCCCCGGGGTAGGAGACCGCAAGCTGGAGGCCTATGGCGGATCGTTCCTGAAGGCGATCCGGGAGTTCTGCCGGACAGGGGTGTGCCTGGGGGGCTGAACGCACTGCAGCACGCAGCCCGCACACCGTGGTGCTGGGTTTAAAGCACTTCGCGACAACGCATACGCTCGGCAGTCGTGGGCGAAGCATCAGGTCGTTCACGCGTCGTTTTTGTTGGAGCAACGTACCAGACCTTCGTAGATGTGATCGAAAGTCTCATAAACCGGCTTGTCATCAAGCGGAGAGGGAAGCTCATTCTCCTCAAGCCCAACATGCTCGAGGCCTGGAAGCCCGAGCGAGCGGTGACGAAGCACCCAGCAATCGTAGAGGCCGTCATTCATTCTCTCGAACGCCGCTTTCCCGTACTACCGCTTCCTCTCTTCCACTTCCTCTCTAACAAATAGCCCATCACAACCTGCTTTATCTCCGAGTCCACAACCCTTCGCAGCCTGGAAAGAAGCTCAGTGAGTAAGTCGTACTTGTCAAACGACTCATCGCTCTCCTCGAGGAGGAGCTGGTAGGGCTTCAGGCGAAGCTCCCTGGCGAGCGTTGCCAGGGTTGGGGCGCTCACCCATCGACGGCAAGCTTCGATGTCGTTCATGTGGCCCGCCGATATGTCAGCGCGTTTTGCAAGCTCCATCTGACTTATGCCAAGTTTCTTTCGGGCCTCCTTGATGTTCTTGGCGAGAAGCTCCTGGATGTGCCTGGCGACCTGTGGATTCCTCATATGAGAATCCAGCTTTCGCTATAAGATACATTTCGCCTACTTGCTCTAAGTAAATCTATGATGTAGCTTATAGCGAATATCACATGGTGGTTTGGCTGGGGCACGGCCATAGATGAGGCGGGGAACATCGTCAGGGAGGGGTCATGGAGAGAGAACTAACCCAGGAGGCGAAAAAGGTTCTCCTGTTGCTCGCACAAGAGGAAGCAAAGAAGTTCCATTCTGGGGAAATCCAACCGGAGCACGTTATTCTGCCAATTCTGAAAATGAAGGATGGAAACGCGGTTAAAGCACTCGAACAGATCGGTGTCAGTGTATCGGAGATGCAGGTCGAGGTGGAGAGAAGCATTCCGAGGCTCAAGGGTGGACTTCTCTATGGCGAGAAGCCGCCCTCAAGAAGGAGCCAGGAAATGTTGGTCAACTCTCAGCGGGAAGCAGGGAGGATGGGCCAGGAGTACACGGGAGCAGAACACTTGCTGCTCGGCGTCATCCAAGAAGAGACATGTGTTGTCTCACGTTACTTGGCTAAGTGCAACGTCACCCCAAGTGTTCTTCGGGAAGTGATCCAGCGAGTCAGCACGGCGGTTAATAACAAGGATAGCGTATGGAGGGACGTCATGGCCAGTTTCTTAGAAAGTGAAAAAACACGCCA
>JBEKTX010000239.1:0-7372 GCA_049515615.1 Spirochaetia bacterium | reverse complement strand
GATGCCTTGTCGCGTTTAGGCGCGCACCAGCTCTACAAGGGCGATATCGCCTCTGCGAAGGCCACGCTCGAGGACGCCCTTGCCCGCTATCCAGCGATGAAGACCCCGGATCCGGAATTACTCGCCGACATCCTGGAGAAACGCGGGAGCGTCGCCTTCTCCCTGGGCCTTTACGCCGAATCCCTTGACTGGAACAGGCAATCGATGGACGTGTGGAAGTCCCTGCCGACGGTCCCGGAGTCTAAGCTCGTCTCCATCCATAACAGCTTCGCCGCTACCTACCTCCGCATGGGCCGCTACGACGAGGCGATCGACAGCCTGGAAAAGGGCATTGCGGCGACGCGGATGGGAAACGGGGGAGCCGACAATCTGCAGACGGCGGAGATGTATTCCAACATGGGTGTCGCCTTTACCAACAAGGGCGAATACGACAAAGCAGTCGGCCTTTATGAAAAATCCCTGGATATCGACACCAGCGTCCTGGGCCCTCAGAGCACGCTCGCGGCGGACATCTATTGCAATATCGGCATCATCTACCACGACGAGGGCAAGTATGACCAGGCGATCGAGTACTACAAAAAGGCGCTCGATATGGACGAGAAACTGAGAGGCCCGAATTCGAGCGATACCGCGATCGACCTCAACAACATAGGCGAGGCCTACGCCTCCAAGCGCGATTTCGCGAAAGCCATTCCGTACTACGAGTCAGCAGGCAAGTTATGGAGGGCCAACCTGGGCCCGGCGAACTGGATGGTCGGCGTGAATGCAGCGAACATCGGAGAGGCCTGCAGGAACCTGGGCGATTTCACCCGCGCCCAAGCAAGCTACGCACAAGCCCTGGCGATCTACAAATCCGCCCTCGGCGAGGGCCATCCCCGTGTCGCAGAAGTCCACTCTTACCTCGCCAAGCTCTACGAGAAGGCAGGCGACAGGAAAAAAGCGCTCGAGAGCGCCAGGGCGGCGGTCGACGTCATCATGAGGACCCTGGATCGCCAGAGGATCGTCGAATACGAGAACGCGTACGGCCTCCTCCTGCTTTCTGGCGGCGATGCCGCGGCTGCCAGGGCGCGCTTCGACGAGGCGATCGCAGTTATAGAAAAGGCGCGATCCGAAACGGGCTCCGGCAAGGCAGAATTCCTGGGCAGGAACGTCGGAAGCTATCTCTATTCCCTGCGGGCGAGCGCCGACCTGGGCGACCTCGATTCCTTCTTCGCCGCGGCCGAGCGGATGAAAGCCAGGGGCTTCCTGGACGAGCTGTCGCTCGAGGCTGCCGCGTCCGCCGAGGGAGTCGACCCGAAGGACGGGAAGCGCATCGTGGAGCTCGCGCAGCAGCTGGACGAGCTCGCGCGGAACAGGAGCCAGGAAATCGGAAAGCCGACGGCAGAGAGGAACGATGCGTTTGTCCGTGACGCGACCAACCTGATCGATTCGGATGAGGCTGAGTTCGCCGCGATCGACGCCCGCCTCATGGCGAACGAGCGCTACCGGGCGCTCCGCCGGCCCGACCTGGCAGAGCTCGCCGACGCTCGCTCGCTCTGCGATGCGAAGAGCGGGATACTGGAATACATCGTCTGGCAGGAGGACGACCCTGAAAGCCCCGCATACAAAGAGAGGCGCTCGTACTGTCTGGTCATCCGGAAGGAGGGAGCGAAGCTCGTGGAGCTCGATGCCTCCTACGACTACGCGGCCTCCGTGAATCGCTTCCGCCAGGCCATTATCGAAGGAAACGCGAAGGATCGCGAAGCGGAGGGCGCCCTTCTCTATTCGAAGCTCTTTGCTCCCGTCGCGGAGGCGGCGAAGGGCCTGGATCGTCTGGTCATAGTGCCCGACGGGGCGCTCGCCTTCCTGCCATTCGACGCGCTGAAGAACGGCGCGCGCTGCCTCTGCCAGGACTACGAACTGGAAATGGCGCCCTCGGTCTCCGTCCTCCAGTCGATGCAGAAGCGGAAATACGGCGAAGACCGGCAGGCCTTCCTGGCCTTCGGCGGGGCCGACTACGGGCAGGGCGGGAGCGACACGAGGGGCCGTTCGCGCGGCCTGTCGGTAACACACGTGAGCGCCAAGAGCAAGCAATACTACGCCCAGGGAAGCGCAGAGTCGGGGCTCTCCGGCTACTACGCGAACCTCGGGCTGGAATGGCCGAACCTTCCCGGCACCAAGGAGGAGGTGCAGGCGCTCGACCGCTCGATCTACGGCGGCCGCGGCAGCAGGGTGGTGACCGGATCCGCGGTGAGCGAGGCCGCGGTGAAGGCAATGTCCGCGAGCGGAGAGCTCGCGAAATGGCGGACGCTTCACTTCGCGTGCCACGGGTACTTCGACCAGGACTATCCTTCCCTCTCCGCGGTCGTCATGAGCGAGGCCGGCTCGGGAGCCGCGAAGGACGGCGAGGACGGCTATCTGAGCGTCCAGGAGGTCGCACGGCTCGCCCTCCGCTCCGACCTGGTGACCTTGAGCGCCTGCGAGACAGGCTTGGGGGCCGTGACGAAGGGCGACGGCGTCATCGGGCTCACCCGGGCCTTCGCCGTCGCAGGGGCGAACCGCGTCCAGGTAACCCTCTGGCAGGTTGACGACGCGGGCACCAGGGACTTCATGCTGGCCGTCTACGGGAAGGTCGTCAAATCGGGCAAGAGCTTCGGTGCCGCGATCAGCGAGACCAAACGGGAGTTTATCGCCTCCAAGGACTACGCGGACCCATGGTACTGGAGCCCCTTCGTGCTGTACGGGAACTGACCTCTATCCATTCACTGACATCAATCGGGTCATTCGCAGGAGCGTCACGAGGTGAGTGCCCAGGCCCTCGATTCTCAGCTCCCCGGCAATATACTTCCTGAGCAGCCTGCGTCCGCCTTTATCAAGGAGACGAGGAATACCCCAGAGGATCCGGAGCATCAGGAGCTCCAGCACCGTCGCGGAGTCGGCGGAGATGCGGATCTTCGGCGCGCCATGAATGCCTTCGTGGACCACGAGCGCGCCGCGGAGAAACTCGAGGGTGATCGTGACCTCTGCGTCGCGTGCCTCGATCACAATGGATGCAGCGAGTCTGTCGAAGTCCTTCCGCTTGCGGGGGTTCTGCGCGAGGTTCTGCCGGAGGAGATCGGAAAGCATCATTGCCAGGCCGGCATCCTCTGTCCCCGGGGCAAGGGAGATGGGGGCGGCGATCTGCGATGTCCGCGGGTTCGCGGCGTCGCTCACCAGGCGGCCCTGAGCACGCGGAGCACTTCTCCCGCATTCATGACCGGCTTCGCGTTGTAGACGATGGACCCGTCGGACATCGCCGCATCGGCGCACGCGCCCAGGTCGTCCTCGGGCACCCCCACATCGCGAAAGCGTCCGGGAATCCCCACCGCGCGGACGAATCCCTCGATGGCAGCCGCGGCACTGAGGCCCGCCGCCTCGTCGCTCATCCCGCGCACTTCTTCTCCCATCGCCTCGGCGACCAGCCGGTAGCAATCCGCGACCGCGTCGTTGTTGAACCTGATGACGTGCGGCATGACAATCGCGTTGGCGGTGCCGTGGTGCACGCCGTGACGCGCGCCGATCACGTGCGAAATAGCGTGGATCAGCCCGACCTGCGCATTGGAGAAGGCCGCCCCCCCGAGCGTCGCAGCGATGAGCATCTGCCCGCGCGCGGCCAGATCGGCGCCGTTCTTCACGGCCCGGGGAAGGAACTCCCGTATCAGGCGGATGGCGTGGAGACCCAGCGCATCGGCGATCGGTTCGCGCTGCGCCGAGCTTAACGCCTCCAGGCCGTGGGAGAAGGCGTCCATCCCGGTAGCTGCCGTGAGCACGGGAGGAAGACCCGAGGTGAGCGCGGGATCGAGGATCGCGACGTCGGGGATGATGTGGTAGTCGCCGAAGAGCAGCTTCTGCTTTTTCTCGTGATCCTTGACCACGGCGATATAGGTCACCTCCGAGCCCGTGCCCGCCGTCGTGGGAATCGCGATGTGCGGCGTCTGTTTCCGCGTGAGCACCTGAAATCCCTGGTAGTCGAGGAGCGAGCCGCCTTCCTTCAGGAGGATGGCGATCCCTTTGGCCGTGTCGATGACGCTCCCGCCCCCGATACTGATGATCGCATCGGCGCCTTTGGCCCGGCCGAGCTCCGCGCCCGCGTTGATCGTGTGCACGCCAGAGTCCGGGGGCACGTCGCAGAAGACCGCGGCGCACGCGGCGCCCAATGCCTTTTCGATTTTCGTCACGATGGCGGTCTTCTCTTGCAGGAACCGATCGGTGACGATGAGCGCCTTCCGACCTCCCAAAGCACGCAGCTCCATGCCCGCGTCATCCGAGGCGCCGCATCCGAACACGATCCGCGTGGGTGCGGTGAACAGGAATGACAGGTCGGCAGGATAGTCCATCGGCTATTCGTCCAGGAACTTCGTGTCGACCGTTCCGGCCGAGTTGACCAGCTCCTGGGCCGCCTTCACGGCGCGTACGATGGTGGGCAGATCCCCCTTGAGCCTCAACTTGCCCTGCATCATGCCCTTGATCGGATCCAGTTCCTTTCGAAGGACCTGCTTCCACCGCGCGTACTCGCCGGTGATGCAGAAGGGCGCTTTCATCGCCTCCTCGACCTTCACCATCCGCGCCTCGCGGCAGACCCCCCGCTCCAGGTCCAGCCATATGCCGACGTCCTCGGCAACCGCGGGCGGCTGCGCTTTGAGGATCAGCGCCACGACACCATAGGTCCAGTCAGCGGCACCTGTCTTGTATTCGGGGTTACTGTTGATCGCCTCCTTGTAGGCGGCGACCCATTCCGCGCTGGGAAACGGCAGGCTCATGGGTGGTCTCCTTTCCGCATTCAGTCGTTCAGGATGTAGTCATACCAGAACTTCTTCGACCGATCGAGGGCGAGGTCCACATGGATGTGCTTGATCTGCGTGAACTCGAGAAGCCCCTGCGGGCCGAGCTCCCGTCCGACGCCGGACTGCTTGTACCCTCCGAATGGGGCGAACGCGTTCAAGAGATGGAAGTCGTTGATCCACACGGTGCCGGTCCGTATCCTCTTGGCGATGCCGATTGCCTTGGGGATGTCCCGGGAGAAAACCGCTCCACCGAGGCCGTAGATGCTGTCATTCGCCATGCTGATCGCCTCGTCGAGGCCTTCGTAGCGGATCACCGAAAGAACCGGCCCGAATATCTCTTCCCGCGCGATCGTCGCCGTGTTTCTGACCTGCTCGAAGATCGTGGGCTGGACGAACCAGCCCTTCTTCAGATGGTCGGGGCGCCCGCCGCCGCAGACCAGCCGCGCCCCCTCCTTGCGTCCCGTCTCGATGTAGCCCAGCACGCGCTTCATCTGGGTCTCCGAGACGACGGGCCCCATCGTGGTCTCGTAATCGGCGGTGTCGCCCAGCTTGATGTGCGTTACCCTCTCCCTGAGGCGCTCCATGAAGGTGTCATAGATCGACGAAGGGACGAAGCAGCGGGTGCCCGATTCGCACACCTGTCCCGCGTGAAAGAAGGTTCCGAATAACGCGCCATCCACGGCGACGCTGAGATCCGCGTCATCGCAGATGATCGTCGGGCTCTTTCCGCCCAGCTCGAGGGTGACCTTCTTCACCGTATCGGAGGCCAGCTTCATCACGCGCCGCCCCGTTTCGGTGGAGCCCGTCAGCGCCACTTTGTCCACCATCGGGTTTGTGCACAGCTCCTCGCCCACCACGGAGCCCGGTCCAATGACGACGTTCAGCACGCCGGGAGGCAGGTCGCACTCCGCGGCCGTCCGCGCTATCTCCAGGGCGGTGAGCGGCGTGTCGGTGGCGGGCTTCAGGATCAACGTGTTGCCCATGATGAGAGCGGGAGCGATCTTCCAGACCGCCATCATAAAGGGGAAGTTCCAGGGAATGATGCCTGCGCAGACCCCGATGGGTTCCCGCTGGACGAAGTTCCAGGATATTGCCGGCATATCGATCCACGGCAGCGGCTCGTAGGTCGGGATGCGCTCGCCGAGCTCCACAAGCGCCCTGAAGTGCTCGATGCCGATAGGAATATCCATCATCGAGGTCTTGCGGATGGTTGCTCCTGCGTCCGCGGCCTCGATCCGCGCCAGCTCATCCTGCCTCTTCCCCAGTTTCTCTACGATTCTCATAAGAATCCTGGCCCGCTCTTTCACCTCCATGCCGCTCCAGACACGCGAGTCGAACACGGTGCGGGCAGCCTCGATGGCGCGTCGCGTGTCGTTGCGCGTGGCCACCGGCACCAGCGCGATCGGCTCCTCTGTGGCAGGGTTGATAGTGGCCCGGGTCTCTCCGGTCTCCGCATCGACGAACTTCCCGTCCGTATAAAGCTGGTACTTTTCCATGGCATGCCTCCGGCAGGATGCAATCTTGAGCAGAGGATAGGGGCACCGGGGCCAAAACGCAAGCCACCTTAAACAATTGCATCAGCGCCCGCCAATGGTGGTATCTTTGAACCTGGCACCATCGGATGACATCGAGGATCTGGTTGTGCCTCGTGACGATGTGGGCCCAGGGCCTGCGAAGGGGACAACGTGAGAAAGCGCATAGTCGTTGCCATGATTCTTGCATCTCTTGTCGCACTGCCTTCGGCGTATGCACAGACGACGGATTTTATCGAGCTGGTGAAGACAGGGACGGCACCGGCCATACAAGCGGCAAAGGCGCGGACGTCAAGGCCCTGGACAAGTACGGCATGACCCCGCTTTTGTGGGCTGCCGCGTACAACCAGAATCCCGCGGTGATCACCATACTTATGAAGGCCGGTTCGAACATCAAGGCCCAGGACAAGGACGGCGTGACCGCCCTGATGCAAGCCGCCAAATACAACCAGAACCCTGAGATGATCACCACCCTCCTGAAGGCTGGCGCAGACATCAAGGCTCAGGACAAGAACGGCGAGACCCCGCTGATGTACGCCGCTTGGGTCAACCAGAATCCCGAGGTGATCACCACGCTCTTGAAGGCTGGCGCAGACATCAAGGCTCAGGACAAGAACGGCGAGACCGCCCTGATGCTAGCCGCCGGGGACAACCAGAACCCCGCGGTGATCATCACGCTGGTGAAGGCCGGTTCGAATATCAAGGCTCAGGACAAGGACGGCGTGACCGCCCTGATGCAGGCCGCCGAGTACAACCAGAACTCCGAGGTAATCACGACGCTCTTGAAGCTTGGGGCGGATGCAAAAGCGAAGAGCAAGGAGGGGAAAACGGCCCTTGATTACGCGCAGGCCAACGAGAAGCTGAAAGGCACCGATGCCCTGAAGAAAATCGAGAAAGCCGCGAAGTAATCGAGAGTATTGCGCAGTTCGATGAGGCGTCACGTTTGACGTGAAGGTGAGCAAGTTGTACTGTATGATCTGTCCTGGGTGATGATAACCGAAAAGGTCGGCATGAGGAGGCTGCTATGAAGACACTCAT
>JBEKTX010000238.1:0-6699 GCA_049515615.1 Spirochaetia bacterium | reverse complement strand
GCCTCTTCGTCGGCATCGCCGGCGTCCTCTTCATGTCGAGGGTCAACGCGGGACTGCCCAATGGCGCGATCAACTATGAATTCCAGGGGCTCACCTCATCGATAATCGGAGGCACGAGCTTCACGGGCGGAATTGGAACCGCGGGCGGGACCGTCGTCGGTTCCTTCATCGTGGGCTTCCTCAACAACATCCTGAATCTCGCGAACGTCAATTCATATCTGCAGCAGATTGTCCGCGGCGCGATCATCGCGCTGGCGGTCATATATGACATCTGGAGCAAGACCAGACGGACGAGGCGTCTCGTCAGGGGTATGGCCGCCAAATAGGTCCGCGCGTGCTCGAACAAGGATCGACGCTCCGGCCGGACCTTTGTGCCCGGCGGAGCGCTTCGCTTGACTCCGCGACCATCGGCCATTAAAATATGCATCCGTCCACTGCCAGAGACGGCAGAGCCATCCCTGTGTTCATGGAAGCACAATGCAGAACAAACTAGTTCGACTGGAGGATGTAGCCCAAAAGGCCGGCGTTTCGATTACGACGGTATCCCATGTAATCAACAAGACAAGGTACGTCAAGAGAGAGACCCGCGAGCTCGTGCTCAAAATCCTTGAGGAAATGAATTATGATGTCAGGAAGCCAAAAACAAAACCGAATGGCTCGAAGTTGATTGGCGTTATCGTTGCCGATATAACCGAGGACTATTACATCTCTGTCGTCAAGGCCATCGAGACCTATGCCTCGGAGCAGTCCTACTCGATACTGGTCTGCGACTCGGAGGACGATGCAGAGAAAGAGAAGCGCAATATCAAGAATATCCTCGACAAGGACGTTGGAGGGCTTATAATCTCCCCGGTCAATTCACAGAGATATCCCAACGAAATAAGGGATGCGCAGATTCCAGTCGTTTTCGTCGACCGAAAGTACGACAAGCACGACAAGGTTTTCGTCGGCATCAATAATTTCGAGTCCGGATACATTGGGACGGAGTATCTTGCGTCGAAGGGCTGCAGGACGATCGGTTTCATCGGCTATCCCGAGACCGTCTACACGGTGCATCAGCGTGCCATCGGGTATCGCGATTTTCTTCAGGAATGCCTGCCTGATTGCCCGCCCCGGGTGCTTAAATTGAACTACCGGCAGGAGGACTCGAACAAGCTCATAAGGGAATTCGTTGAAAGCTTCCGTCCCGACGGCGTGCTCTGCGCGACATCGGATGTTTGCTACCAATTGATAGGAAGCCTCGGAGAGATAGGGATCGGCATCCCGGAGCAGATCAAAATTGTGACATACGACGATAACAAGTGGCTCGATTACCTGAAATTCCCCATCTCGGTGATCACCCAGCCGACCTCTGAGATCGGATTCACCGCAATCGATATACTCGTGCGAATGATGCTCCATCCCGCGGAGAGGAGGAAGATAGCCACCGAGGTTTTCCTGAAGACAGGATTCATCGACAGGCTTTGAATCGCCTCAGCAGAACAGCTTCTGTCTGCCACATCACGCTTGTACCCAGTTTCAGGGTACATCTTCCATTGCGGCGTCACCTTCGATCGAGAGGCCGTGCGGGGAATCGACGCCCTGCGGACTCCTAGACCCGGCCGGCGCTGCCAAGAACGTCCTTGTTCTTCCTTTCAATGAGCTTCATGAGCTCTTCGCGGGCAGGACCGAGGTAGTTGCGGGGGTCGAATCCCTTCGGGTCTTCCGCGAACACCTTGCGGACCATCGCGGTGATGACCAGCCGCCCGTCCGAATCGATGTTGATCTTGCAGACCGCCGAGCGTGCCGCTTTCCGAAGCTGCTCCTCGGGGATCCCGACGGCGCCTTCCATCTTGCCGCCATGCTTGTTGATCATGTCCACGTACTCCTTCACGACCGAGGAGGCGCCGTGCAGGACGATGGGGAACCCGGGAATGCGGCGTTGCACTTCCTCGAGAATATCGAACCGGAGCGTCGGCATCGGGTCGCCCGGCTTGAGCTTGAACTTGTACGCGCCGTGAGAAGTCCCGATGGAAATCGCAAGGCTGTCCACGCCGGTCTTCTTGACGAAGTCCTCGACGTCGTTCGGGTTCGTATAGTGGGATGTCTCGGCATGGACTTCGTCCTCGATGCCGGCAAGCACTCCCAGCTCCCCTTCAACCGAAACGTCGTGACGATGCGCGAACTCCACGACCTTTTTCGTGAGCTCGACATTCTTGTCGAAGGGATGCGCCGAGCCGTCGATCATGACGGAGGAGAACCCGCTCTGGATGCAGGATACGCACAGCTCGTAGGAGTCTCCGTGGTCGAGGTGCAGCGCAACGGGGACCGGCACGCCCGAGGCCTTGATCATCTCCACGGCCCCCTGGGCCATGTACTGCAGAAGGATCTGGTTGGCGTATTTGCGCGCGCCTTTGGACACCTGGAGGATCACGGGGGAACGGCTGTTGATGCAGCCCTGGATGATCGCCTGGAGCTGCTCCATGTTGTTGAAGTTGTAGGCGGGGATCGCGTATTTGCCCTCCATTGCCTTGCGGAACATTTCTCTCGTGTTCGAAAGACCGAGCTGCTTGTAGCTGACCGCCGTCACCGAAGGTGACATTTCCATAGATTCTCCTTGGAAATATGAGGGATGATCTGGACTACTATCCGGGGTTCGTCATAGACTGTCAAGAGCCGGTCATTTTCATGCAAGCCCGTCAGAATGCGACACGATGCCCCCTGCCCATCCTTGCCGTCCTGAGCGCTCTCCTTTTCACGGGCTGCTGGAATGGCCGCATCCTTCTTGCTTTCGAGCAGCCATTCTGGTCGTCGATCGGCGGGGAGACATCTCTCGGGGCGGGCCTGGCGGGCGCCTCGGCGGCGCACGGCTATTTTCCACGCGTCGATATCAGCGCGGCGGGGGTGGACTCTCTCGGCGCGCTGGTGGTGAATCTCACCTCGGGGCGCTACGAGGCTGCGGTGATCGGGCCGCTCCTGTCATTCCAATGGGCGGAATTCGTTCCGAGGTTCCCGGGCACACGGTTCGTCCTGATCGACGCCCCGCCCCCGGAACGCGGTGTCCCGCCGAATGCCGTGTTCCTTACCTTCGACAGGTCGGGAGCTTTCCGTGACGCCGGCCGCGCCGCGGGTGAGTCGGTCCGTGGCAGGTTCGAAGCCTCCGATGCATCCCTGCTCGGGCAGCGCATCGCCGTCCTGACAAGCGATGACTCCGGCCTTGCACAGTCGGAGGTGGACGCGTTCACCCGCGGCGTGGCCGAGACGCTGGACGGGGGCCGGCCGGTGGCGCGAACCCTCGCGGCTTCCCCTGATCGGACCGGCATCAGGGCAGCCGTGGACAAGTTGAGAAGCGCAGGCGCGGAGATCTTCCTCCTTGGGCTCGGAGAGCATGACCCTCTGGGGCTCGAAGCGCTCCACGACTCCGGTGGGACGGCTGTCGTTTCCGACTGGCAGGTGTCAGGCGCATTTCCCTCGCAGGTGCTGCTGTCAGTGGAGGAGGATGTGCCCGGCGGCATCACACGCGCTCTGGACGCACTGCGCGCCGGTATCTCGCTCGTACAAGGCCCCGTGAGGCTCGTGAGCGGGAAAAAGATTTGACAACGGGTATGGCGGGAAATATAATTTCTGATGAATCGTCATGGAGTAGTTCTCGTGTGAGCAGAAGGAGACGGGCATGAGGCCAGGATTGAGAGCGTTCCTCGGCACGGTGCTTGGCATAGCACTCTTTTTCACTGCTGCCCTCGTCTTTGGTGATGAGCAGACGCAGGCAATTGCTTCGAGGAATCTCGCGACGTTCGACGACGCGACGACCGCCGGCAACTGGATCGTGCAGGGGAGCAAGTATGCGACCAAAGGCTTCCCCCAGATGCAGGTGGTGCGCGCGTGGCCGGAAGCGCTCTACGGGAGAAACAAGGAGAGCAAGTCCCTTTTCTCGCTCGGCATCCATGGGAAGTTCGACAGGAAGTCCTACAATTTCATCGAGATCATCCCGGCGGCCAAGGACAGCTCAGGCAATCTCCGGCCCCGTTCAGTCCCCATCCCCGGAAGGGTGAGGACCCTCGACATGTGGGTGTGGGGATCGAACTATAACTTCACGCTGGACGTTCATCTCAGGGATTACCAGGGGATCGATCACGTCCTGCACATGGGCTCCCTTCTCTTCACAGGGTGGAAGGACTTGAGCACCACCATATCCGGGGCCATTCCCCAGGCTCGCCCGTACATCCCCAAGTATGCTGGCCTGGAGCTGACCAAGGTCGTGCTCTGGACCGCCCCGGATGAGAAGGTGGACGATTTCTATTTCTTCATCGATGAGATCAACGTCATCACAGATCTCTTCGAGACGCGGTTCGACGGGGAGGACCTGGCGGATCCGGACTCACTCAACACCCTCTGGCAGCAGGGAAACAAGTAGGAGACGCGAAGATGAACACACGACTGACGATCGCCCTGCTCGCCCTCGCCGTCCTTATCGGCGCACCCGCGTTCTCGCAGAACGTTGTTGCGGGAGAGCCGACGCCCTCCGAGATCGGGAAGGATCAGGCGCAGCAGCTGCTGAAGGAAGTCTCCGTTGAGAAGTTCGAGGATGCCGCGTTCTGGTATGCGGCAATGCCGCTGGACATGGGCATCGCGCAGGTAAAGAGGCTTGCGGGGTCTCCCCTCGGAAAGCAGCCCATACCGGACGAGGCGGCCCTGGGGATCAAGGAAGACGACAAGTACGTGCTGGGCCTGAAGGTCAGCTTCTTTCACCGGGGAGCTGCGGAGTTCGCTGTGCATCCCCTGAACCCGATCCCGGTGGAAGGAATCGTGAAGACCATCTCCCTCTGGGTCGTCGGGCGGAACTTCAACCACGTCCTGAAGCTGCAGCTCGCCGATTATCGCGGCCAGGCACAAGAGCTCACGATCGGGACGCTGAACTTCATCGGCTGGAAAAAGCTCACCGTGGCAATCCCGCCGAGAATCCTCCAGACGGAATACCATTACACCTACCGGAGCGGCATCCAGATCACCGGCCTGAAGATTGAAACAGACCCGCTGGATTCGTATGGAACGTTCTACGTCTACTTTGACGACATGCGCGCCACCACGGACCTGTTTGGAGAATCCAAGAGGGATTCCGACGACATGTCGGATGGCTGGTGAGAGCAGCGATCTTCGCGCGCTCCGAGCCCTTGCGGTCCTGGAACCTGGAGGATCGCAAGGGCTTTTCTTTGCAGGAACCGAATGGTAGACTTCGGCGCATGACCCCCGAAGAGGAGGTGAAGCGCCTCAACAAGCTCATCAGGCAATACGAGACTGTCTATCGCACCACGCCGGACGCCGACCAGAAGGAAAGAGTGGAACGGCAGCTGAAGGACCTGAAGAGCTATCGTGAAAAGATCCTGACGGTGAACGTCATTGCAGAGAAAGACCTCGTCGAAGAGGAGGATGGCGAGGATCCACTGGCCAACGCCCCGCAGCTCAAGGCCCTGCTGGTGAAGAACAGCTCGGCCCCCCCTGCGGAAGCCGTGCCTCCCTTCACCCCGGGGGACGCCCCTCCGACGACGGCCCAGCTGGAAATGTTTCATCTCTCGCTGTACGTACATCACTTCGAGAAGGAGTTCCTGCCCTTCCTCACCGAGAAGCAGCTCAAGCTGGATTTCAAGTACTCCCTGGACCGTGACGCGTTCTACAACAGCTTCCAGGCCATCCAGAGGAAGATTACCTCCTATCGCGATGAGAACAACCGCCTTGCTGAAGGACTGGTAAGCCGCGACATGGAGCTGGAGATCCGCAAGCGCACCTTGAAGCTCACGCGATTGATCCAGGCGGACGCGGCCCGTTTTTTCCGGGCAGTCGATCGTTTTTGCAGCGAGCTGATCGAGGATGCGCACGGCGACATGGTGAAGTGCCTCAACTGCAATGGAGTGATATCCTTCGACTCCATCGAAGGCGCGCTCCTTCTGCAGGGCCGCACAATCGGCGGTGCCCTGGGCGACCTGCGGGATTTCACGACTGAAGCGGTCACCTATCTGAACATCCCGGAGATCGAAGGCCAGGAGAGCGAGCGTGCAGATAGATATTGAAGCGAACACCACGATCGGAGAAGAGTCATTCTTCGAGGGCAGGTTCGCAATCCGCGGCAGCCTCAGAATCGATGGCAGATTCGAGGGCCAGGCCCTCGTGGTGGACCAGCTTCAGATCGGGCCCAAGGGCAGGGTGAAGACGAACATCATCGCGACGAGCGTCGTCGTGGAAGGGGTGATCATCGGCAACATCACCTCGTCGCGGCGCATCCTGCTCCTTGCCACGGCGCGGGTCCTGGGAGACATCAAGACGCCCGAGCTGATCATCCAGGATGGAGTGATCCTGGAAGGTCGCTGCGCGATCAGCCACGTGCAGAGAGAGAACACGCCGGGGTACATCCAGGGGCTCTACAACCGCAAATAGCCTCTGGACGGAGGCGAGGACGTGCCGCGGGGTCGGCGCCGGATGCGCGGCTCTTGACAATTTGGGCCCTCTCCATTACATATCAGCCGTACGCAGTTCCCGGTAGTGTAACGGTAGCACAAAAGACTCTGGATCTTTTTGTGGGGGTTCGAATCCTCCCCGGGAAAGGACAGGTCGCGGGGGGATTTCCCCGCGCGGGAGAGTGGCCCCTTCGTCTATCGGTCAGGACATGAGATTCTCAATCTTAAAAGAGGGGTTCGATTCCCCTAGGGGCTAGTGGGAGCGCGAGAG
>JBEKTX010000237.1:0-6708 GCA_049515615.1 Spirochaetia bacterium | reverse complement strand
TTTGGACGTTATCATCAGACACTGACGCCGTCAACGAAACTGTATGAGGATTCATAGTGTTGGTGGTTCGAGGCCAGAGAGGGCCCTGTTGCGGAGGGTCCCCTTCCCGCGGTCTGCATCGTGATGGATGTTGCCGGCTCAACCAAAAGAGCTCCCAATACAAGCGTCGCGCGATCGCTGGGCCGATCCACGATTGATCGTCTGGGAGAGGTTGTCGCGAAGCTCGTTTGTGCTGACGGAGGGCAAAACCTTGGAAGGACCGAAGTCATCGAGTTGCGCTGCCATACACCAGAGAACGGCCGAATTCACCATCCGCTTGCGGTATGGGCAAGCAAGGCGGGCGCCGGTTCGCGGAACAAAGCACGCGAAAGCGCGGTAACGTACGTTAGCGCGGGTTGGCCCGATATGGTTCGCCGGGGGATGAGGAAGAGCGAAGAAACGGGCTTGACCGCTCGGTGAATCTACCTGCTAATTGAAATCGCTCCCACGAAACTGCGTCCAAACATACGAAGAATCAAAGTCCCTGCTTATCAATACGAATAGCCAGCGCGTAAAGGGGCGAGAGCCAATGGTCCTCCCTGACCATCGTCCCGCCGAACCTGCTCTTGAAGTCATTGATGCCCGAGACTCCGGCTGCGCCCTCTCCAACGGCGATACCGCCCAGGTCGTATGTCCGGATGCCCTGTTCCCTGAGATAAAGCATATCTTTCCAGTGGCACCAGCGGTTCGATCGGCCGACTAGTGCCGAGCTTGAGCCATCGAACCGCCCCGATGAAGAATAGAGAAAACGCGCCCGGCTTTCTCGGAGGTCGACAACGTAGGCGTGCTGGGCGAGGGTCCTGCCTTCCGCCACGGCACGGGTCAGGAGAACAGCCGCGCCAAAGGATCGCAGCCGCGGCAGGTCGACCCCTTCGATTCCTCTCTCCCGGGCAAAGGCATTGTGAAAAGCGGCAAACTCGGCCGGGTCCACTCCGACTTCCCAGCGCAGACCCTCGCCCTCGGCGCGCCGGATTTCGCCGCGGACATTCTTATGCATATCCGCAAGGATGACGTCGGGATCCCGCTGGAGGTCGATCAGGATAGTGCTGAAAGCATGACGGAAGAACGGCCCTCCGGGACGGTGTCCGAGGAACTGGTAATAGGCGACGACCCGAAAAGCATCCGTGAATGCCGTCCTGCGCGCAAACCATTTCTGCGCGTACGGAATTCCGCTCTTGCGCCGGCGAACCTCCGTCATGCGCGCCCCGCGAACTTCAAAAGGCCGGCAAGGTATCCCTCTGGCAGGCCGATGTCGATTTTCTCTCCTTCAATGACCAGGCCGAGGAATCGTTCCCGGTGTCTGAGCTGCTCCAACGCGTCGGTGAGCTGCACTTCGTGACCTTCCGCCTCACCTTCCCGCGAGGCGCGGCCGAGCTCCGAGAAAAGGCCCGGCGTGAGGATGTACAACCCGAACACGGTGAGATATGTCTTCTCGGGCATGTCGTCGACGGCCAGAAACTCCGAGGCGAACTCCCTGTCCGGCTTCTCCTTGAACATTGCGATCTCCAGGAGGTCGTGCCTGTCATCGCCGTCAACCCAGGATCCTCCCACGGTCCCGAACCGGCCGATCTCTGATTCCGGCGTGGGCTGAAGGGCGATGAGAGCGGATTCGAGCTCCTCAAACCTGTCCACGAGCTGCCGCGCGCAACCCACCGCTCCCCGAGGGACGAACAGGTGATCGCCCAGCACCAGCATGAACGGTTCCGCGCCGACCCAGTCGCGAGCCTGGTACACGGCGTGCCCGAGCCCTCGCTGCTCGTCCTGCGCCCGAAAGACGATTCGCTTGCCCAGGTCCCTGATTGCCGCAAGGCTTTCCCGGGCATGCGCCGAGAGCTTTTCGTAGTGCCCCGGCGGCAGGTTTTGACAAAAGAAGTCTTCGAAGAACCGCCGGTCCTGCTCCTGGATGATGATGCAGATCTCCTCGATCCCCGCAGCCGCCACTTCTTCCACGTTCGCAAGGATGAGCGGGAGCATGCGGCCCCTTCGATCGACGACCGGGAAAAACTCCTTGCGCACCGCGGAGGTCATGGGGAAAAGCCGCGTGCCATATCCGGCCGCGGTGATGACGGCCTTGTGGATCTTCTTGCTCCGCCCCAGAGTGAGCCGCAGGCAGCTCAGCCCCAGCTCCCGTTCGAGGATGCCGATGGCGGCCTCCCGGGCCTCCGCGTCTTTTGCCAGGAATTGAACCGAGCCATCGCCCTGGCTGCCTACGCCCTTGCCGCCCAGCACGTAGGGGGCAAGCCGGGGATGAGCAAGGACGCGGTGCAGGACGGGAGCCGCAAGCTGATCGGGACATGCGGGGGCGGCATATCGATCGAACATCTGTTGCGCTTCCGTCATGAGAGCGCCCAGCCGTTTCGGGTCTCCCCGGCGAAGCGCTTCCACGGCCTCCCCGAGGATTCGCTTGTTGATCGGGCCAAAGCATTCCTGTACGCCCTTCTCCAGGTCGTTCTCCGCAAAGGGAAATGCCTTGTTGAGGTCCGCCAGGATCCTGACGGTGTCTTTTACGGCCTTGAGGTCCGCGACGATGAAGTGAAAATCAGCCCCGGATGCGATCTCGGACACTTCAAGGGAGTCGCCGTCGAACTCCATCAGAACAGGACGGGAGCCGTAGGCGCACCCCTGGTCCAGCCGGCCGCAGCGCGACGGTGTTGTGATCTCCCCTCGATAGGCGTAATCCATCTCTCCCCGCACCGTCATCTTCAAGTCATAGGCGAGGTTGAAGGCACGGGCGGTGAGCACGCAGACCGCGGCGCTGGAAGACAGGCCCTTCTTCACGGGCAGATCGGTGGCGTAGTTGTCGATCACCAGTCCTTTCACAATATTGTGCGTGATGACCTGGTAGGCGACCCCCGCAACGTAGCTGAAAAAGCCGCCGCTCCGCGCCTCCTCGAGGAGGGCATCGGCCCGCATGGGGAGCTCGAACTCGTGCCGCACCCCGCCTTCGGTCAGGGATGAGCGGAAGATCAGGCTGTCGGGGTGGGGCCTGACGCTGGCCCGGATCCCCTGGTTGGTCCCGCAGATGATCGCATAGCCTGGCACGATTGCAGAGTTGCTCCTGCGGTGGCCGCCGGCCCAATCAGAGTGCTCGCCGAAAAGGCAGACCCGCCCGGGAACGAATACCTCGAACTCGCGCTCGCTCATTCCACTTTCCTTCTCATTCTCATGCCCCATCGCCTGGCCTGCAGCGCTGCGGCATACGCCGCGGAGAACAAGGCGTCCATAGGTCCGTAGTCAACCGCCCCTCTCGCCGCGTCGTGGGGATCGGGAAAGAGCCCCTTGCCGGACGATACGAAGGCCTCTACGGCCCGAAGCCCTCTCTCATCGATCTCGTTGGGGTGCAGGCAGATCGTCCACAACCCCTTTTTCATGGCCCGCGGGCGCCATAGCTGCTGCGGCAGCCAGACGAAATCGTCCCGGCGGACGGCGCGCCGCGTATAGCCATCGCTGATGATGCGAACCTCGCTCTCGAGACGCAGCGCCTGGAGCGTGACGCCGTCAAACCCATGGGCTGGCGCGACCCAGGCCTCGGGCACCAGCCCATTGGCCTCGAAGTCGCGTACACCTGCGCCGATGCGACGGCGCTGCTCTTCGATTGGCAGCCCCACGAACTCGCTGCGCCGGTGGACGGGGACCAACCCTCGCGGAGAAGGGTGCAGCACGTGCGAGTATCCGTGCAAAGCGATCATCCACCCGGCTCGGGCCCACGTCCGGGCACGCTGCCAGAAAGAAAAATCCGCCGCCGCCCGAACGAGCCCGGGGTCCTCGTTTGCGGGAACGATCGCGACGATAGGCCGGACGCCCCGCGATAGCAAGAGGCGCTCGACGGTCTCCCATTTCCCGGCGTCCATGGTGGGACACGCGTCATCCAGCCGAAGGAGGTATTCAGCGGCCACGGAATCTAGTTTCCCAAATTCTCCCAGATAGAAGAACCTAATGTTTCTGTCGCATCGGCAAAAACACGAGGTACTGCGTGATAAGATTCGATCAGCTTTCCGTCGCTGGAGATATCGAGAAAATTGTCAGGGAGCGTTCCGATCGGATACACGCTCGTCAGAAGTTTTCGAGCTCCCTCAAGTGTTACTCCATAGGCCACCGTGCAACTATGGCCTCCTGCGGTTCGCAGGTATTTGGCCACTCGCCTTGTCTTCACTCGTGCCATTCGATAACTGGGCATCAAAAGCCGAATTACCGATTCGAAAGGCTCAAGGATGTAGCTGAGCGGATACTCGATGCCGAAACCAAGCCGTACGACATCCCAGTTTTCGGGAAGGTTTTGCAGCAACGCCTTCATAGTCCGCTTTGTTTCAATATAGGCATCATCTTCGAATATCAGGCAGCGTTTGATCTCTTCATTTACAATTCGCGTGTAGAGTTGTGCATGGGAGAGCGAGCAGGCAATCTCATTGTTAGAAAGGGTATTGGGCCAAGTTTTTTTATTTCTTTCATAGGAATATATGCGGAGTTTCTCCGCCTCAGTCAATTGCTGCCCATCAACCCCTTCGACGAACTCGAACTTGAGGCCATGCAGGCTCTTGCGAACAAAATCCTGCCTCCGTAAATTCCTTTTCAACGTGATGATAAAAATCTTATCGAAGTAGTCGTTACATGCATCAAAGAAATGTTCTCGATCGACACGGCGGGCTCGTACTCCGGGCGAGACTCGGTTATACAACATTTGCGAAAAGACAAGGAAGAGTTGGCCCGCCTTGCCCAGGACTCTGCGATGTAGTTTTTGCAGCCTACTTTTCACCTGATCCGTCCTGCCTTATGTGTGATCATCTTAATGAAAAGAAGAATCCCAATACATGTTTTGCGTTCATATAGAGGGAAAGAACCGAGTAGTAAGCCATAACCGTGACTCGCTTCTTTGGAAAGCGCGCAAGGGAAACGCCCCGCTTTTCCCTGATGCTCGTGCGAAAGATACGGGCCGAGGCACCAGTGTCATTGATCCTGCTTACTGGCACCGCGCGGTACTCCCACGCAGCCCCGGCGAGCAGCCGCTCGCAGAGAAAGTCGTAGTCCGCGGCAATCCGAAACGTCTCGTCGAAGGGTCTTTGAAGAAGCGCCTCCCGGCGCACGAACAGGCTCTGGTGGCAGACGGTCATCTGGCGATGAAGCCTCCTCAGAACCTCCCGAGCTGAATCGTATTCCACGCCCCGTGCGCTTTCTATGATGCAGTCTCCCCAGAGAAGCTCTGTCCGGGGCGGCGGATTGAAGATAGCGCTGAGCGCTGCCGGCGAAGCGAAGCGGTCCCCGGCGTTCATGAAGCAGAGGTACTCGCCCCTGGCCATGCGGGCGCCCTTGTTCATCGCCTGGAAGATCCCGCTGTCCGGCTCGCTGATCCAGCGCGTGACCTCGGCGGTGCGGCGCCTGAGCACTTCCGGGGTCCCGTCCGTAGAGGCGCCGTCCACGATCACGTACTCTCGATGCGGGTAGTCCTGGGCAGCGACGCTGTCAATGGTCCTCTCCAGCCCGGAGGCATCATTGCGAACCACGGTGATGATGGAAACTTCGGGAATCTTCTGCACGAGGTCCGGCCTCAGGCCCTGCTCACGTACCGGGTGTCGGGGGCGAGAAGGCGCGCAAGGTAAGCGCCGTAGTCGGTGCCGGAGAGCTCTTCCGCGTGGCAGCGCAGCTTCTTCTCGTCGATGAACCCCTGGCGGAACGCGATCTCCTCGGGGCAGGAGATCTTCAGCCCCTGCCGTTTCTCGATGCTGGCGACGAAGGTGCCGGCGTCCAGCAGGGAATCGTGCGTGCCCAAGTCCAGCCAGGCGATTCCCCGGCCGAGCATCTCGACCTCGAGCTCCCCGCGTCGGAGGTATTCCTGGTTGATGGAAGTGATCTCAAGCTCGCCTCGATCGGAAGGTTTTGCGGATCGGGCGATCTCGTAGACCTGCTCGTCGTAGAAGTACAGGCCTGTCACTGCGTAGGACGATCGCGGCTGAATCGGCTTTTCCTGAATCGAGCAGGCGCGGCCCGAGGAATCGAACTCGACCACGCCATAACGCATTGGATCGCTCACGTAGTAGGCAAAAATCAGAGCCCCGCGCTGCAGCGCCGCGCTTCTCTTCAGGAGAGCAGCCAGCCCCTCGCCGTAGAAAAGACTGTCCCCGAGCACGAGCGCGATGGGGTTCCCTTTTCCGAATTCCCGCCCGACGTTGAACGAATCCGCGATTCCCCGGGGCGAAGACTGCTCGGCGTAGCTGATGGCAACACCGAGCCGCGAGCCGTCGCCGAAAAGTCGACGGTACGCCGGGAGGTCATCCGGGCTGGAAATGAGCAGGATCTCCCGGATTCCGGCGAGCATGAGCGTGCACAGGGGGTAGTAGACCATCGGCTTGTCATAGACGGGCAGGAGATGCTTTCCAAGCGCCTGCGTTGCCGGATATAGCCGAGTCCCTTTTCCTCCCGCGAGGATGATCCCCTTCTCGATCATAAAGCTGCCAGCAGCCCCCTGAAATACTCGATCGTCCGGCCGATGCCCGTCTCCAGGTCCATCTTCGGCTCCCAGCCCAGCTCCCTGCGGGCCAGGGTGATGTCGGGCTTCCGCTGCCTCGGGTCATCCTGCGGGAGCGGACGGAACACCAGGCGGGACCGTGCCCGGGTCAGCCTGATGACGAGCTGGGCGAGCTCGAGTATGGTGAACTCACCGGGGTTTCCTACATT
>JBEKTX010000236.1:0-6747 GCA_049515615.1 Spirochaetia bacterium | reverse complement strand
CGTATGAAACAGGCTCTGGGTCACCGGGGCCGTTTGATATGACCAGCCCGTCAGGCGATAGTGCAAGGATCTCGGCGGGTCTTGCATGTGCGGGTACTACCTTGACCCGATTTCCCGAGGAGACAAGGTGACGCAAAATGTTTCGCTTCACCCCGCAGTCCATGACGACAACGCGACGGCGGGCCTCCACTGCTTGCACGCCAGGGAGGCCTTCCGTCCACTCGTACGCCGTACGGCAGGTGACTTCTTTCACGAGGTCGACGCCGACAATTCGACGGGACCCTGCGAGCTTGCGTTGAAGCGAGAGCCGGTCGAGATCCAGGCTGGAAACGACGCCTTGTTTGGCTCCCTCCATGCGAAGGTGCCGGGTGAGCGCCCGGGTGTCCACCCCTTTGATCCCCACGACCCCACGCGCGGAAAGCCATGAGTCCAGGTCAGTGGTCGAGCGCCAGTTGGATCTGAGGCTGGCGACCTCCCGCACGACGAATCCCGAAAGCCATGTTCCTTCTGATTCCCCGTCCTCGGGCACGATGCCATAGTTCCCGATCAGAGGATACGTCATGGTCACGATCTGTCCGCGGTAGGAGGGATCGGTCAGGACTTCCTGGTAGCCGCTGATCGACGTATTGAAAACGACTTCGCCGAACGCCTCACCCTGGGCGCCGAATGACACTCCTTCCAGCTCGAACCCGTCTTCAAGAAACAGTACTGCTTTTCCCACGTCTCCCCGGAACCCTGTCCTCCGCGCATAAATATGCACGAAACTTTGCCCCACGGTATCGGTGTGGGACTCCCCTGTCAAGAGAAGCAGCAATAGGATATAAGAAGAATCGCGCTCGCGGCGCAGGGAAGCCCAGCAAACCATGAATATCCATGTCTCGATTCAAGCGCATCCTCGCTACCTGATCGTCACAGATGCCGCGGCGCTCATTCTGGTAGAGTTGGCGCTCTTTGTGGTCAGCCGCATTCGCTCTGTCATGTCACCCCTTGCATTTCTGCTCCTCGGGGCAGCGGTCTTTGCCGGATTCGCCGCCGACGTAGGCTGCTGGTACTGGAAAGGCATCCGCTCAGCAGAAATCACCGGCGAAGCTCTGATTCTGCATAGGGGCCTCTCATTCACAACGGAGGCGTTCCAGCGGACGACACTCAAGACCGCGAAGATCTCACGCCTGCCGGGCAGCAGGAAGGCGCGGCTTCGCACCTCGTCGGGGCGGCGCGTGAGGATCACGGAAAACGCTTTCCGCCGGGAAGAGTTCAGCCGGTTTCTTACGGCGATGGAGGCGTGGGCGTTTTCGAAAAATCAGGATTAGTCTTACGTCCCTGTTGATCACCCCCCGTGCCCGGTATATAGTCCGCGCGAAGAAGCAATCCAGAGAACCGTCCGCGAGGCTCGCGCGACCAGGGGAAAGGTGACGCCCATGTCAGAAACGCCCATGACCCCGATTCGGCTGAGGAAAAGCATGGGTCTTCTCCCCCGCATGTTCTACGGGTGGCGCCGCTCCATGAAGTGGATCGGAATCTTTCTGGCCATTTCGGGACCTGGAATCATCGTCATGATTGCGGACAACGACGCGGGCGGCATCACGACCTACGCGGCAACGGGCGCCCGCTACGGCTACAACCTTCTCTGGTTCCTCGTGCTCCTCGGACCCGTTGCCTACTACGTCCAGGAGATGACCGTTCGGCTGGGTGCCGTCACCAAGAGGGGACACGCAGAGGCGATATTCGACGCATTCGGCCCGTTCTGGGGATGGTTCTCCCTCTGGGACCTCATCCTGACCGACTGGCTCACGCTGATCACCGAGTTCATAGGCATGACCGCGGCGCTCAGCATCTTCCACGTCCCCCCGTTCGTCACGGTGATCGTCGTCTCCATCGTCATGTTCCTCATGGTCGTACAGGGCAGGTACTGGACGTGGGAAAAAATCGCCATGCTCTTCTGCGTGCTGAACCTCGTCTACATTCCCTGCGCGATCATAGTTCATCCCTCAGTCTCCGAGATCCTCCATTCTGGGCTCATTCCGAACTTCGCCGGGGGGTTCAACAACCAGCTCTTCTTCTTCCTCATGGCGAATATCGGCACGACAATCGCGCCGTGGATGGTCTTCTTCCAGCAGAGCGCGGTCGTGGACAAAGGCATCAAGGAAAAGGACGTTCCGTGGAGCAAGCTGGACACGGCCCTCGGCTCGGCATTCACCGTCCTCGTGGCGGCCTTCGTGATAATCACCACGGGGACGGTCCTCAAAGGTGTGGCCGTAGACAGCGCGGATCAGGCCGCGCGCGCCCTGATGGGAATCGACAAATGGCTGGGCACGCTCCTGGCCGTGGGGCTTTTCGACGCAGGCTTCCTGGGAGCCATCTGCATCTCCCTGGCCAGCTCCTGGGCATTCGGCGAAGTCTTCGGCTGGGCGCACTCCCTGAACAACAAGATCAAGGAAGCGCCCTGGTTCTACGGCATGTACATCCTGCTCGTGGCGTCGGCGGGCCTCGTGGTTCTCATTCCCAATGCCCCCCTCGTGCTGATTACGCTCTTCGTGCAGGTGATCGCGGTGACGCTCCTTCCTGCAACCCTCGTGTTCCTCATCCTGCTCCTGAACGATTCCGAGCGAATGGGATCGCTGAAGAACACCCGCGCGCAGAACATCATCAGCGTGACGGTCGTGGGAATCATCGTTGTGCTCTCGACGATGTACGGCGTGAGCGCCCTCTTCCCCGCGTTGCTGCAGCAAGGAGGGTGACGATGCTGTTCGACAGGATCCATGAAATCAACCGGAGGTTCAGAACGCCGCACGTGAAGATGACCCCGGGCGTGAAGTTCGCCCTGCTCATGCTTCGCATTTACCTCCTCCTCCTCGTGGCCATTCTGTTCTTCAAGTTCTTCACGCTCATTGCGGGAAAGTAGGAGGCGAGCGCTATGACTGCGAAAGGGACTGATGCACGGCTTCCACGCTTCTTTTTCATCACCGAGCTCATCCGGGACAAGGTTCTGCAGACCAAGGGAGACACGAAGATCGAGCTCGGCCGGCTCATCGACCTGGAAATCAAGCTGGGGAAGCTCTACCCGGAGGTGGTCAACTTGATCGTCGGGCGCTCATTCGGCCGCCCTCCTCTCGAAGTGCCGTTCTCCTTCGTGACCTCGATCGACACGCACAGGTCGATCGTGGAGATCCCTCCCGGCGTAAAGCTTCGCGAGTACGACCAGGAGTCGTCCCGTATCCTGATCAAGGACATGATCCTCGATAAGAAAATCATCGACACCGACGAGTACGAGGTGGAAGTCGTCTACGACATCCACCTCCTGCACGCGGAGGGGCGCATGCTGGTCGTGCACGTGGACGTCACGAAAGCCGGCATGCTCCGCCGCCTGCACTTCGGATGGCTCGCGCGGCTGATCTGGGGCGAAGTGAGGAACATCGAGCTCCTGCCGTGGAAATACGTTCAGTCCCTGCCCACGGATATCGACCGTTTCCGTGGCAACGTGAAGCTCACCGTGTCTCGCGAAAAGATCTCCGACATCCACCCCGCCGATCTTGCCGACATCCTCGAAGAGCTGAGCGGCGAAGAGCGGATGGCCCTGTTCAACACCCTGGACACGGAAACAGCCGCCGATGCCCTCGAGGAAGCGGAGCCGAGGGTACAGAGAGAGCTGGTGGCTTCGCTGCGCCGCGACAGGCTCGCCGAGCTTTTCCACACGATGACCCCCGCCCAGATCGCCGATATCCTGGAGATACTTCCCCGTGTGGATGCGGAGGCGCTGAAGAAAAGTCTCTCCGCCGAAGAAGCGCAGAAGGTGAGCGAACTGCTCGATGCGCATGACGTGAAGCTGCCTTCCCTGGCAACGGAGCGGTTTCTCGCCTTGCCCGATTCGGCGCTGGTTCGCCAGGCCCTCACGAAGTTCCGCAGCAAGACGAAGCGCTATGATGTGATCATGTACGTGTACGTCACCAGCGCCGAGGGAATGCTCAAGGGAGTGGTCGACATCCGTGAGCTGATCCAGAACAGGTCGGACGAGACCCTGCGGAAAATCATGACGGAGCAGATCGTTACCCTCGCGCCTACCGACACCCTCGCGGATGCGGCGAGCGAGTTCTCCAAGTACGGGTTTCGGGCTCTCCCGATCGTGGACGAGAACCGCAGGCTGCTCGGCGTCGTGAGCTACAAGGACCTGCTGGCGGTCATGCAATAGAGGGGCGCGCAGACTTGACCAGGCTCATTCCTTCCTCGAACGCGCGCCTGTTCAGGTCCCGCCAGGCTGGCTTCACGCACTGCGCAATTGCCTCCAACCAGCATCCATGCGGAATGGCAAGAGCAGTGGAAAGCGCTCCGAGCAGGATGACGTTCGCCACGCGGGAGTCGCAGAGCTTTTCCGCAACGCCAATCGCATCGATATACGCCAGCCGGGTGAACGCGGCCCTGAGGCGATCCTCGGCGTCCGAGGGATATGCAGCCTGGCCGGAAGAGACGGTCACGGGAATGATGGCCTGGGAAGAAACCACGGCAAGCCCATCCGGAGCCAGGTAACTTGCGAACCGAAGAGCTTCGATCCGCTCGAGAGATGCAAGGACCTGTGCCGTCCCGTCCGGCACGAGGGGACTGTAAACATGCTCACCATAACGCACCTGCGCGACCACGGAGCCGCCCCTTTGAGCCATGCCGTGCACTTCGTTGGTCTTCACGTCGTGACCGTTGACCATCGCGGCGCGGGCGGTGATCTGGGTGGCCAGGAGAATCCCCTGCCCTCCCACGCCGACCAGGACGATGCTCGTGGTCTTACTCATCGCAGGCTCCCCGGGCCATCTCGATCGCGCCGTCCTTGCAGACTTTCTCGCAAAGAACGCATCCGCCGCAAAGCGTTTCGTTCACGCGGATTTCATCGTTGACATATTCAATCGCGGGACATCCGAGCTTGAGGCATAGCTTGCATTTTCTGCACAACTCCTGGTTCACCTGCCGGGCCGGTCCCACGTTCTTCTTCATGGACAGGGGACACGGGGAGCGAGAGACAATGAGCCAGGGCTCCTCGGAATCCAGGGCATGGCGAAGCGTTTCCGTTGTCGCCTTCAGGTCATAGGGGTCCACCGTGGCAATGTTCTTCATTCCGCAAGCCCGCCCGAACTCCTCGATTGAAGCCGATATCGTCTGCTCTCCCATGAGAGTCCGGCCGGTCCCCGGATGCTCCTGGTGTCCCGTCATGGCAGTGGTGCGGTTGTCCACAACGATGATCACCGCCGCTCCCTTGTTATAGGAGATATCCAGAAGACCCGTGATGCCGGAGTGGAAAAAGGTGGAGTCACCCACCATCCCCACGATCTTTCTCGGCTTCCTCTCGCCCGATTCCAAGGCTCTTTCCGCGATCTGCATGCCATGCGCCATTGATATGCCTCCGCCCATGCAGAGGATCGTGTCGATACGTTTCAGCGGCGGCAGCACACCCAGGGAGTAGCAGCCGATGTCTCCGGTGACAATCACGTCGAACTTTCCCAGCGCGTAGAAGATGCCCCGGTGCGGGCAGGCCGGGCAGAGCACGGGAGGACGGGCGGGAAGGTTCTTGCCGTTCACGGATGAAGCCGAGGAAAGCGACGATTTCACGCCCAGGACCGGAGCGAGCTTATCTGAGGACAGCTCCCCTATTCCGGGCACCGCGGGTCGGCCGCCCCATGGCCCCGGCTTCCGGCCCTCGCAGGCGATCCCGAGGGACCTGACGTGCTCCTCCAGGATGTCGTCCAGCTCCTCCACGATGAGAAGCCTCCTGACACCGGCGGCAAACTCGCGAAGAAGATCGTCCGGGAACGGCCAGACCCAGCCGATCTTCAGCACCGAGGCATCCGGGGCAAGCTCCTTCACATACTGGTACGCGATCCCCTCCGCGATGATGCCAAGGCCTCGATCCGCCCACTCGATCCGGTTGGCAGGGGATGAGTTTGCTGCCGCCGCAAGAGCCGCGGTCCGTTCTTCCACATGCACGCGCATTGGCCGCGCATTCATGGGGATTGGGACGAACCGCTGCGGGTTCTTCTGGAAACCGGCTCCCGCGGGGGCCTCGCGGCGCTCCCCGAGCTTCACCGCGCCGCTGGAATGACTGACGCGAGTCGTGGAACGGAGAATCACGGGGGTTGAATGCGCCTCGGAGACATCGAGCGCCAGGGAGAGAAAATCCATTGCCTCCTGCGAATCGGAAGGCTCGAGGATGGGGATCTTCGCGAAGCGGGCGTAGTGCCGCGTGTCCTGCTCGTTCTGGGAGGAGTGCATGCCGGGGTCGTCAGCCACGCAGACGACCAGTCCGCCGACCGTGCCGATGTAGGACAGCGTCATGAGCGGATCCGCGGCGACGTTCAGCCCAACGTGTTTCATCGTGACAATCACGCGTGCTCCGGAGAGCGAGGCGCCGGCAGCAACCTCCAACGCGACCTTCTCATTCGGAGACCACTCGCAGTAGACGTCCTTCTTGTACGCGCGGAGTGCCTCGAGAATTTCCGTGGACGGAGTTCCAGGGTAGCCTGTGGCCACCCTCACGCCGGCTTCCCAGGCGCCGCGGGCAATCGCCTCGTTCCCCGACAGGAGGGTACGAGTCGCGGTGAGTTGGCTCATGATGATTGTGTTGTACTCCCGGCAGGCGCCAGTGTCAATGCGCCGCGGTACCCCGCGGATTCATGCGCCGCGGTACCCCGCGGATTCATGCGCCGCGGTACCCCGCGGATTCATGCGCCGCGGTACCCCGCGGATTCATGCGCCGCGGTACCCCGCGGA
>JBEKTX010000235.1:0-6751 GCA_049515615.1 Spirochaetia bacterium | reverse complement strand
AGAACCCGTCAAGAAGCAGAAATAGGGCTGCTAACGCGACAGGCGGCATAGTAAGAGTCTCACCCTAAGCAACATGAACCAGCACATCCAGGAGAGTCTGGGCCACCGGCCGCACGCGGCCAGAACTAAAGTCCAGTCCGCTCAAACACAGCCCGGCATCGCTAACCCGTTTGATCAACTCTTCTTCGCACCAGACCTGCAATGTATTGTCCCCGCTTCGGGCCATGGCCATCACGCGCGGCAAAGATGCAAGTTCATCCGCGCTTGCATCCGAGCTTAGCAGTTGGAGAAGCTTGATATAGACGTCGTCATCGATAGATAGTCGTCGTGCGATGGCTTCAACGCAAAAGGATGGAAAATCCCATATACTTCCGTTTGACTTGGCAATTAAGCCCCTGATTGCCCTGACAAAGATGCCGGAGTCGCCCTTGACTGCAAACACATTCAGGATGGCGGGGGGCAATAAGCGTGTGTGCTCTTCTTTCACTAGGTACTCGAAAACTTCGTCAATAACCTTGCTCTGTGGCCAGCCGACGCACAACGCCGTTATCGCGCCCGAACAAGGACGTCGGGCAACCGCTTCAAGGAATTCTCTGAGCCCTGCCACTGTGTTGAATGCACTACCCAGTATTTGCCCCGCGGTCATTCTCGCGGCCAGCCCATCGTATGGGGAGAAGGAAATATGATCGCCCTCATGCCTTAGGGTGCGCTCACAGATTTCTCGCAGTAGCGCACTTCCAGGCTGCAGTCTCGACAATGCAGCCAGGCTATTTGCTTTCAGCAGATCCGGGCTACTTCGGCAGTATGTCAAGAATGCGTCAAAGGCCTCGACCGAGGTAGTGACGAAAGGCGCCAGGCGATCCCAAGCTTCAGTAGGGTTTCCTTTGCCCCAAGTCGAGAGACGGGACAACGTGCTCTCTCCTAGCACGTCGGCAACGGTCGTCCACCGCGCAGCAATCTGCTCGACCAATCGATCGTTCTGGTGAATGGACCCATCCAAGGCCGGACAACGAAGCGGCCGGGTGCCGTCGCGCTCTGCGAGATCACGGAATACTGAAAACTGATTAAGTGCCAGAAGGCCGGACAACGCCGACTGCCGAATTGAATCCATTTGTGGTCCAACAGCCCGTAGCTCTTCCACAAGTCGGCTGATATGGACCTCATATCTTGAAGAATCGGGAACCGAGGCATAGTAGGCTGCCGCGGCGGCGGCTCGAATTGGCCCCTCCCTTTCGTCCCCGTAGCGTGCGAGAGCGGTCTCGAACGAAGAAAGGTCGCAGGCGAATCGCGATGCTTGATCGACCACAACCTCACGAAGATTGTCCGGCAAAGGCGCTAGGCGAGCGAGAAGTAGCGAACGGATTTCCGAATCGTCTTTGTATGATAACGCGACGGAAGCCAGAGGGGCGTCGCACCGATCAATCAGATCTATCACCCTTTGTCGGACCCTCGGATCGCTGCCGAAACTCTGGATTACAAGTGGGGTTGGGTCGAACAATCCCGGACCATGGCTCATAAGTGCTACCGCAGCGTCTATCAGCTCCCCATCCCAAAGCTTTTCCCCGAGCTTGACCATACCTTCAACTAGAAAATCTGGCCGCTCGACCTTTGGCTGGCGGGCGATCTCAAGAAGCAAAGCTCTGCAAGAAGCGGTCTTACCTAGAATTTCTGGGAGACTCTGGGCGAAATACTGCATTTCACTAGGCGGGCACCGCACAAGATCGGAGAGTGCCGCCGACACCTCCGCGTCATCCATCCCCCATACTTCTATCAAGCCTGAGACGGGCCAGAACGCCATCCAGCCGGCGCCCTTTAGTGCACCTATTAGGAGTGCCTTGGCCTTTTCGGATCCGCTCACAGTGCATCCCAGAGCGATTTCTCTATAGAAGCCCGTTCCTTGCTTCAGCCAGCGCTCCATCCTTTCGTCTATAGCAGCGCTAACCAAGGGATGTCCGAAGAACGAGCTGCGCAGGGTGTGCCACGGGGTTCCCATGCCGGAGAATCCATGCTCCTTCGTGGTCAGAATATCGCACAGGTGCTTGACCACGTTATCGTCATTCTGGAACCCGCCAAGCAACACCGCCTCGGCGATATCGAAATCGATGCCTTCCCTGCGGTTTTCGCCAATCCATGCTTCCCAACAGGCATCATAAACTCTCCGGTCGCCGGGCCAGCCCGAGACCAGGGCGTGTACTATGTCGGACCTGAACTCATATGTGTCGAGTGAGCCCCAGCTTGCAAGACGCATCACGGCACCGAAATCGTCCGCGTCGTGTTTGCCTTGTTTGATGCGACAGCGTATACCGAACAGAGAAAGGATTGGCTCAGGCGATTTTCGCGCCTGATCAATCAAGATCTCTATTCCCTCAGTGCCCGGCCAGCCTTGAAACAGCCCTTCAAGCATGGTAGCTGCGATTCGTGGCTCAAGCGGTCCGCGGAGTGCTTGAACGAGTTTTGTCTGAACGGATTCCTTAGAGCCAGAGGTGCTCGCCAAAGCGCCGGCGGCTCCCCTTCGGTTGTCAAGCTTCGAATCGAAAAGCGCACGCCAAAGTGTGGTCTCAAGGACCGGGTCATAAGCCCAAGATCCCAAAACCTGAAAGGCCGTTTCTCTAGACCATTGGGTCTCCGGATACCAAAGGCGAAGCCTGTTCGCAACTTCCTGGCCCAGGGAACTCCCAGCCCCTTCCATCACAATGCGAAGGAGCCTCTCCCGCTCTGGCATCCAAAAGCCAGTCTCTATGCGTTCAAACACATCGAGTGCAATATCCTTGGCAACGCGCGCCGTGCGCTTGCTCTCGCCAAAAGCCACCTCAGCCAAGAGCAAAGTCCTAACCACTTCGGCACTGCCAGACACAGGCGCCGCCCTTATCTTGCCTATCAGAGCGTCGACGTCAGATGGCCGAGTAAGAAGGCGCAGAGTTCCCAAAATGGCGTTTTGCCAGCGCGGGTCAGAACAATACAAAGATAGAAGTTCACCCTGTTCTTCGAGGGTTCGTGCAGCGATATGAAATGCCGCGAGGTGTTCCTTAAACACTGCGTGCACGAAGCCGATCTGTCCGGGTGACTTCTCGACGAGTATCCCGCTCGTCTCAGCGTTCACCGCGAGCAACTCGCGCGCGCCCTCCGCCGCATCAGTCGGCAAGAGGCCTATTTCATTGTCATCCCGCAGAAAATCGGCCAGCAGGCGCTCCGCTTCTCTATGAGGAAAGCCTCCTTCTGCTCCTTGTTTCATTATTTCAAAAGCTAACTTTCCAAGGACTCTGTGCCGGACTTCCTGCTCTTTCAGTATTCGAAACCGGGGAACCTGATCTGCTGCGGCGCTGGAGCGCTCGTTCGGGTGAACGTCTAGCAACAGCTTGGTCAACTCCTCATAGGCTTGGAATCGGTTTCTTGGGAGGCGTAGATTCCTCACACTCAGCGAAATTAGGCCAGTCAGCAGTAAGGGAGTGCCGCCAAGGACGTGAAGTTGTCCGGTCTGCTTCAAATCCGCAAAAAACCTATCGACTCGCCAAGCAACTGCTCTATCCTTGGCCGCAGGGTCCTCGCCCGGCTTCGCTATTGAGCCATACCAAATCGATGCAAGCTTGCGTTGTTGCGGGTCCGAGAGCGAAGCAAGAGTAGCAATCCGCCACGGTCGCCCAAGACCTCCTAACCGCATTACGCCCTGAGGGCGTCCCGTAACAACTGCAGGGATCTTTCTGGTGGAGATTATGACTTCGAGCTGATCAAGCACCGTACGAGCCACAGTCTCGTTTACCCATTCATCAACGCCATCCACCAACAGCAAAAGACGTCGGTCCTCAAACGATTGAGCAACAAGACGGATGAGCTCGCTGGACGCTGAAAAACTCTGAAGCCACGTGCGAAGCACGTGCTCTATGGGAACTCCTGCAGCGCTATTGGCGGCCATTTGCGTCCAGCGGGCAAAGGGCACGATCAGCGGGATGTGCTCTGCCCAAGTAGCTGCAACTTGCCGCATGATCGGTTTTGAAGAGAGCAAGTCAAGAGCAAGAAACCGAAGAAACGTACTCTTTCCGGACCCGGCCTCGCCCAGCACCGCTGCGTGCATGCCACCGACCAGCCATTCCGCAATTGGCCGGCGATAGCTGCGTTCCAAGCCTTCAGCGACTGGGCGCGAGGATCGCTCATCTGCGGAACGTCCAGCCAGATCGTATTGGCCCTCGACGGACGATGAGTCCTGGTGCCTGCTCGAATCTGAGGGAATGGCGAGTGAAGCCGCCTCCCGCACAAACACGTCTGGAATCACGAAGCGGTTTATCAGTGCAGGTGGGTCCGAAACGCCCTCAGAAGACCGTGCAAATTGTACAAGACCGCGCTCTATGGCCGCAAAGTACGCGACATAGAAGTCTAATAGCTCATGTCGAAGACGAATGACCTCTTCACCAGTCAAGACGTGACGTGAACGCGTGAGCTCGGCTACGGCCTCGTTGCCAACAAAGGCCAGAAGCCAGGCCCTCCCGAAGAAATCGTCGACCAGATCGGGGTACGATTTCAGCAGTTCAGAGAGGCGGACGCTATCAAGCACCTGAAGAGAGGCACCTATTTCGAGCAATCTAGCCGCCTGCGCTTCGACCTGGTCCTGAACTCTTGAATCGTCCAGCGCCGTACTGATGCAGAGAAACAGGCGAAGTGTCCTGTCTTTCCACGGTCCGTTTAGAAAGAGCGTGACGGCTTTCTCAACATCGCTGCCGCTGAAGGTTGCGTAGTTCTTGCATTGCCAGACATCGTACTTCCCGTCGATTCTCCTCACGTAGATGTCGATTCCGCCTTGTGCCTGGCCTTGACGACCGTACCTGCGCCAGTCTTCCGCCCGTGTGTCGCGGCCGGCAATCCGAAAGCATAGCTTCTCGAAGTTCTGCCAAGTCAAGTCGTGAAATGGTAGTTCTTGTGGGCGCGTCGTGACGGAAGGCACTTCTACTGTGCGATCTGGAGCAGTGAACAGGTCGGCAGGTTGTTGTTCGATTGATTCTAAATCCGCAGGCATCTTCTCTCCTACTGCGATCCTGCGCCTACTCTTTGCGCCTCATGACCCAGGACTCTCTTTCGCGAACCTTTGTCTTCTAATCAGAATCAAATAGTCCGCTTGCATAGTCAAGCCGCTGCCGGACATGTCCACGCCAACGCAGCGCTTCCGAAGGCTCAACCATGCAAGCTGCTCGAACCCGTTTGGCCTCATAGGCGATAGCGAATTGGGATTGGGGGGGCGCGCGGCGCGTCCGTGCGCCGCGCCTAAGATGCCCCGACTACCAGGGACGGTAGGCGGGGTGTAGTGGGCTGACGCTGATGGCATGAGGGAGGAGATGCAGCCGAACGGACTTCTTTCCAGTAAAGCTGTTCTCTACGCCAGAGTCTCCTCCAAGGAGCAGGAGCGCGAAGGCTACTCCATCCCTGCACAGTGCAAGCTCCTTCGCTCATACGCCCGCCGGCACGATTACCAGGTCGCCCGCGAGTTCATCGACGTCGAGACCGCCAAGCAGTCCGGCCGCACTCACTTCACCGAGATGATCCGCTTTCTGGAGGAGCACCCCCAGGTGCGGATTCTGCTCTGCGAGAAGACGGACCGCCTGTACCGCAACTTCAAGGACTACGTGACCATCGACGAGCTGGACGTGACGCTGATCTTCGTCAAGGAAGGCTCGGTGCTGAACAAGGACTCCCGGTCGCATGAGAAGTTCATCCACGGCATCAAGGTGCTGATGGCCAAGAACTACATCGACAACCTCTCCGAGGAGACCCGCAAGGGAATGCAGGAGAAGGCGGAAGAGGGAGAGTTTCCCGCCTACGCGCCACTGGGCTACCTGCACGACAAGACCCAGAAGACCATAGAGCTCGACCCGCAGCGCGCCCCGATCATCCGTCAGATGTTCGAGCAGTACGCCACGGGCAAGTTTTCCATCCGCAGGCTTGAGGTACAGGCCGCGCGGCAGGGGCTGACCACGCGCAAAGACCGCCGCGTGAGTCGCAGCTCGGTGGCCCAGATTCTGAAGAACCCCTTCTACACGGGAGCCTTCCAGTGGAACGGCAAACGCTACCCCGGTAAGCACCCGCCGCTCATCGATAAGGCGTTGTTTGACCGCGCCCAAGCGGTAGCCGTGCAGAGAAACGATACCCGGGCCACGGCCCACCGGTTCCCCTACACCGGCCTCCTGAAGTGCGCCGCCTGCGGCTGCGGCATCACCGCGGAGATCAAGAAGGACCGCTACATCTACTACCACTGCACCTTCGACAAGGGCTCCTGTGGTGGGCTGTACGTGCGGGAGGAAGAGCTTGAGCGGCAGTTTGAGGACATCCTCGGGGAGTTTCAGTTCTCCGAGGATGTCCTCGATTGGATGCGGGAGGCCCTGCGGCAGAGCCAGAAGGAGAAGGCGGAGTTTCACCGCCGTTCAATCGAGAAGCTGAACGCCCAGTACTCCAAGCTCCAGAACCGCATCGACCAGATCTACCTGGACAAGCTGGATGGGGAGATCGAGGAGGCGTTCTACCGCCGAAACGTCTCCCAGTGGCGCAACGAACAGGCTCAAATGCGCGATCGAATCGAGCGCCACGAGAAGGCAGACCAGAACTACATCGAGCAGGGGATCCGGCTCCTGGAGCTCGCGCGGAACGCCCAGGGATTCTACCGGAAGCAGGGCCAGGCCGAGCGGGCGGCGCTCCTGAGCTTCATCCTGTCCGGCTCAACGCTCGGCCAGGACCGGGTGGCCCCGGCCTTCAAGCCACCCTTCGACATCAT
>JBEKTX010000234.1:0-6785 GCA_049515615.1 Spirochaetia bacterium | reverse complement strand
GCCGCGCGGTGGACCGTCTCTCATGGAGCCGCGACGGAGATGTTCTGAAAGCAATCTACATCGCCGGCAACGAGCCTTTCACGCAGGGGCCGCTCCCCTACGCCGTCTCCTGCGCCAAGGCGGTCAGGCGAGGCATCATCGTCAACACCGTGTTCTGCGGGTCCGACGACGAGGGAGTTTCCACGCTCTGGAAGGATGGGGCCGACAGGGCGGACGGCAGGTACATGAGCATCAACCAGGACGAGGCGGTCGTTCGGATCACGACCCCGTTCGACAAGGACATCGTCACCCTGGGTGACCAGTTGAACGCCACGTATGTGGGATACGGCAGGAGGGGAAAGGAGTTGAAGGAAAGGCAGGCCGCGCAGGATACGAATGCCGCCTCGATGGGCCCGGAGGCCACCGTACAGCGCTCCGTGGCAAAGGCGCAGGGCGCATATTCCAACTCGGGATGGGACCTGGTGGACGCTGTCCAGAACAAGGCAGTCACCCTGGGCTCGCTGAAGGACGACGAGCTGCCCGTCGAGATGAGGAAGATGACCCTCCCGCAGAAAGAGAAATACGTCCAGGGCCTGGTTGCCCGCAGGGCGGAGCTGCAGGAAAAAATCAACGCCGCCAACGAAAAGCGCCGCCTCTCCGTGGCGGAGCAGATGAAGGACAATGCGGGCGCCCACACTCTTGACCAGGCGATTCTCACCTCGGTCAGAGACGAAGCTTCGAAGAAGGGATTCCTGATCGAGTAGCGGATACGGTGCCGGGCGAGGTCCTTCACCGCGCCCGGCTATTCCTCCTAATGCTGTACAAGGGAAGAGAACACCGCGAGCGTGATCCCCACGATCCCGCCGACCACCGCGCCGTTCACCCGGATGTACTGAAGGTCGTTCCACACGGCATCTTCGACCCGGCTGACGAACTCGCGCTCGTCGGTGTTCTTGAGAAGGCCGGCGAGATATCCGGTCACGCCTTCGATGAGGCCGCTCTTCGCGATGAGGCTCGAGACGAGACCGGCCACCCCACGGTTGAAGCTGCGCCGGAACTCGGGGTTCGCTTTCAATTGAGAAATGAACACCTCTTCCACTCGCCCGATGCCCTGAACGAACCCTGTGCGTTCCGCCTGGACGGCCGAGCGAAGCCGGTCCAGAGCCGCAGTCAGGAGCCAAGTAGCTCTGGATGCGGTAAGGGGATCCTCGACAAGTTTTCGAAACCAGGCGCGCAGGCGTCCGCGTACGGGATCCGGATCCGGTGTCTCGCCCGACAGCCGGGAGGACAGGACCTCCAGCCTGTGCGCCATCAGGACCCGCAGATCATGACCGGGATCGGCCTGCAGCCGCCCGAGCTCTTCGTGCGCTCCGCGGAGGAGCCGCTCGACGGTTCCTCGGCCGACGAAGATGCCCTGCCACCCGGCGTTTCTTTTCAGTATTGGGGTGAGCGTGTCAGTGAGGGATTCGAGATTCCCCGCGATCCCTGCGCGCAGAGCTTCGGCGCCGCCCTCGATGAGCCTCTCTCCCACGCCTTCCTTTTGACCCCACTGGATGAGCGCTCCGGCAGCCGATACCGGATCCACTCTCTCCCCGGCATACGCGATGATTTCGCGCACGACCGCGGTGACGCTCTCGGAGGGTTCACCGCCGGGCCGCGCGACATTGGCCAGGAGCGAGGCAAGACGAGCGCGCAGGAAATCATTGATCCCGTCCCGCGCGTCCCCCGGTTCCAGGAGCCCTTCGACCTTGGCGGCAAAATCGACGACCCCGAGCTCCGCCTCCATCCTCTCCTCGTTCACGAAGCTTGTCAGGAAGCGCGGGACCGCCTCGGCGATCGCGATCCTGTTCCGCGCCAGGATGTCGGTGTGCGGCAGTCGTATGCCCAGTGGACTTCGGAAGAGGGCGGTCACCGCAAACCAGTCCGCGAGAGACCCGACAAGGGAGGCGTCGAAAAACGCGGTGAGCAGGGTCCGAAGGCTGAGACCGCGGAAGAGCAGCACGCGCTCCATGGGGATCCAGGGCTGGAACGTGACAAAGAGAAAGCCGGCAAGGGCTGCCGCCAGGGAGAGGATGCCAATTCGGTTGCGGCCCGAGGTCATTCGGACCGATCAGAGAATCACGAGGATCCCGGCAACCACGAACACCGCCAGGGGATAGAAGCATGCCCTGTTGAAAAACAACATCGCGGACTTCGTCTGCTGGTCCCTGAGCCAGCGAATGCCCGGGATGACGAGCAGGATGATCCCCGCGGCAAGGGCGCCGGCCTGGAAGACGAGGGCGAACGGCATGGGGATGGCGAACGGGAACAGCAGGCTTGCCGCGATTGTGATGCAGGCGAAGACGAAGGAGATGCGGGAAGTGGCACGCCGGCCGAAGCGTACCGGCATCGTCTTTATCCGCAGGGCCGTGTCTTCCTCCAGGTCACTCCAGTCGTTGGGGATGTTCCTGCAGCCCATTTCCCACGTGAAGGCCCAGAGCGCGAACAAGGCGACCATCGACGCGGGCGGCGCGCTGGTCACGGCAAAGACACCGGCCATCCCTCCCACCGCAACCATGAGCCCCGAGAGGATCGTCTTCCAGTGCGTCACGCGAAGCAGCCTGCAATATCCCGCCTCCAGGCCTGCCGCTGCCGCCATGAGGAGGCTGCAGATCGGGTCCAGCAGGAAAGCGAAGCCCAGGGCCAGCACGCCCCAGAAGAGGACCCAGCCCAGCGCCGCCCGGAAAGCAATGCCTCCCTGCGCAAGGGGGTGGCGAAGACCCACCGAGTCCAGGTCGAAGCACTCCCTTTCCCCGGCATACCCCCCGAGCTTCTCGCAGTCGACCTTGCAGTCCAGAAGGTCATTGAGAGCGAAAACCGCGGTGTAACCCGAGAACGCGGCGAGCAGCCCGATGACAATGGTGAAAGGCCGCGGGGCGCCACCGAAGACCAGGATCGCCCCGAGGGCGGGATGGGCGATGTCCAGCACGGAATGGGTCATCCGCGAAAGCCCGAAGAACTCCTTCAGCTTCACGGCAAGCTCTGAGCGCGCGGTCTCCATGTTCGCCTCCTATTTCTCCCGGAGCTTCTGCTGCAGCGCCGATTCTATCATACGCAGGACATTTCCCCCAACGTCGTCTCGGCCGCGCTCGAAAGCCACGGCGCACGCACGGCCGATGAGCGAACCCAGGGGAGGGGGATTGTAGATCAGCCGCAGCACGTCCCAGGGCATCACCGACAGGGGGTTGTATCCCACGCGCAGGTGGCCGTCCGCGAGTGCACGGCTTTCCAGCCCCGTGTGGGGCTGAATGGCGAGGAAGAATACCACCGGAATGACGCGCGAGTCCCCGAAGATTTTCTTGATGCGATGGACGGTGGCAATTGTTTCAAGGAGCGTCTCGCGCGTCTCCCCTGGCGCGTTCAAGGACAGGTTTACGAGGACCCTCCCCGCGTAGCCCGCGTCTTTCAATACCCTGAACCCCTCCATCACCTGCTCCACGGTGAACCCGAGCTTGAGCTGGTCCAGCACGGCCTGCGCCCCTGAGTTGAGGGACACCTCAAGCTCGTACAGGCCGGAACGCACCATGAGCGATGCGAGTGCGGGCTGGATCTCGTGGATCCTCATGTACCCCGACCACTGCAGGCCCAGGCCTTCGTTCATGATTCCGTCAAGAATTGCGCCGAGGTGATCGTGGTCCCGTCGATCGCTGAGCAGCTGCGCATCCGCGAACCAGAACCCCTTCGAGCCCCAGCGCCGCGCGTATCCGGTGACCTCCCGCACGACTTTTGCTGGATCGCGCCGTCTGACCGCCCTGCCCTCCAGGAAGCCGTACAGGCAGTACAGGCAGCGGTGAGGGCACCCCAGCTTGGTCTGCACTCCGACGACCTCGCCGCGGTAGGCTTCCCATTGCGGGAAAGCATCCTCCACAGTATCGAGACTCATTTCGGGCTCGATGAGGTCGGGCGGCGGCGTGATGCCAAGGTACTTGAAGAATGTCCCTAATCCGCCCTCTGGGAACACGTGGATGCGGTCCGGCAGCTTCCCGCGGACCTTGTCGCCGAAAATCCGGATGCTGGGCCCGCCGAGTGCGACCTGTGCGTTCGGACACAGGGATGTGGTGCGCTTGATGATGCTGATGTTGCGCCCGATCGAGGACTTGTAGATGGTGATATCCGCAAGGCCGCGCACCGCGGCTCCTGCTTTCCTGAGGAGTGACGGGTCGTGGAAGAAGACGAATGCATCCCTCATCGCCCCATCCAAGTCTTGCGGGGAGAAGATCTGCATGTCCCGCCAGGAAAACGCGATTGCGTCCGGACGGAACTCCGCCGCGGTTTCCCTGACCAGTCGCATGGGGTCGGCAGGAGCGCAAAGCGCCAGGTCCAGCATGCGAAGGCGGGGCCGCGGGGTGCCGCGATTGAGCGCGGAGAGGAGATACAGCGGACCGGTCGGGAAGACCTTGTGACACGGCAGCCTGATGATGAGAACACGCGTTGCAGGCATTCGGTCTCCCGGATCAGGTGCGCCGCGGCACGAACGTAGCCGCGGTCTCTTTCAGCAGCTCCCGTATCGGGAGCCCCTGCGGGCACATGTCCTCGCAGTCGCCGCACTCAGTACAGGCGTCTGGCTTCCCCCCAATCCGACTGTAGCCGGTGAGCCATGGATCCTTCGTATCCCAAATCGAGGCGGCATTGAGCGCCGCCAGCAACTCGGGAATCTCCACGCCCTGCGCACAAGGTTGGCAGTAGCGGCAGTCGCTGCAATCGACCTTCATCCGAGCTCGCATCGCTGCCCGCCTGGCGTCGAACACCGCGAAATTCTCGGGGGTCAGAGAATCAGGTTTGGCCAGATCGGCAACTCGCAGATTCTCTTCCAGTTGCGCGGGATCGTTCATGCCCGACAGCAGGAGGCTGACGCCCGGCTCGTTCCATGCATAGCGCAAGGCCCACTCGGCGGGGCTCCAACCCTCGGGCCTCTTGTCGAAGACCGCCTGCATCTCAGGAGGCAGGTTCTTTGCGAGGCGTCCACCTTTCAATGGCTCCATCACCACAACGCCCAGGCCCTTCTCGCCCGCATAACGCAATCCCGAGTAGCCCGCCTGGTAGCTTGTATCCATGTAGTTGTATTGTAGCTGGCCGAAGGCCCAGCCGCCGTACTCGTTGATGATGCGGGGAAAATCATCAGAATGGCCGTGAAATGAGAATGCCGGAAAGCGGATAAGCCCGCGTTCCCGTGCGCTATCCAAAAACTCCCGTACACCGAGATCCCGCATGCGGTTCCACGCTTCTCCGTCAAGTCCGTGCACGAGGTAAAAGTCGATGCGGTCCGTCTGGAGCCGTTCGAGCTGTTTCGTGAGAAAGCGGTTCATGTCCTCCCGTGCTCTGATGATCTGTTGTGGGAGCTTCGCTGCGATCAGGACCCTATCGCGCCATCCACCAGACAGTGCGCCCCCGACGAACGGCTCACTCTGCCCCGCCTGCCCGAATTTCGTCGCGTGATAAAACCACGCAAGGTCAACGTAATTGACGCCCCTTTCGATCGCGCTGTGCAGCAACCGTGTTGCAGGAGCCACGTCGATCCGGTCTGGAGCGCCCAGAGTAGGCAACCGCATGCACTCGAAACCTATGGCTGAGACATCGATGCCCGTGCTCCCAAGGCTGCGAAAGTGCATGCAAGACCTCCTCGTCTGTCGCGTAGAATGATCTCCACTGGCTTTCTGGATCATGACTTATGTGATGGTGGGCGATTTCCGAGGAGCCGAGCGGCTGACTGGATTGTATTGTTCAATCCGGCAGCGTAGGTTTGAGCATATACCGCATTCTGGCCTCGTTCAATAGCCTCATAGGAGGGACGTAGCGTCATGAAATTGAAAGAGAAGGTTGCCGTGGTTACCGGTGGGGGCCGCGGGATTGGAAGAGCTATCGCAATGGCCTACGCACAGGAGGGGGCCCATGTGATTGTCACCGCCGCCCGAGAAAAGGCAGAGATCGATGAGGTCGCCGCGCGCATCGGCGGAAAGGCGATTCTGGCAGACGTGACCTTTCGGGACCACGTCCGAAAGCTGGTGGATTACGTCGTCGCCGAGTTCGGCCAGATCGACATTCTTGTAAACAATGCCGGGCGGGGAATGAAGTACGTCAACCAGGAGTTCATGAACGTCCCCAGGCCATTCTGGGAGGCCGATCCTGATGCGTGGCAGATGGTCATCAGAACAAACGTCGGAGGTGTCTTTGAAATGACCCACGCCGTCGTTCCCCATATGCTCGAGCGGGGCTATGGAAGAGTCATCAATATTTCAATGAATCATGAGACAATGAAACGGAAGGGTTTCAGTCCTTACGGCCCTTCGAAAGCCGCGCTGGAGTCCATGAGCACAATTTGGGCGCAGGAGTTGGAAGGCAGTGGCGTCACTCTCAACGTCCTTCTTCCCGGAGGCGCCACCCTGACCGGGATGATTCCAGCGAGCCTTTCCCAACAGCAGAGGAGCAAGCTGCTTGACCCTTCGGTAATGGGGCCGCCTGCCGTTTTTCTTGCCTCTGACGAGGGGAAAGATTGCAATGGACAGCGAATCGTAGCGATCGAATGGAACAAGGAGCATCTCGAATGAGGCTCCTCCGTGGCTGAACGTGATCATGCCGTTGCTATGCGGCAGTGTTCTTCCACTCCATTCGAGCCCGGCAAAGCTCTTGCTTGTCCTTGGACCGCCTGATGCTGCAAAATTCCTCTTCACTCTTTTTTTCCATGCATATTGAAATACGATCCCCCAATACGGCTTCAGAAAGAAAACATATTTCGGCAGACTTCAATTCCTTGGTCGTTACCACCTCAA
>JBEKTX010000233.1:0-6788 GCA_049515615.1 Spirochaetia bacterium | reverse complement strand
CGCGGCGCCCAAGAAGCTGCCGGTGGTCGGCATCTCCACGGGGTCGTCGGGAACCTCATGGCGGAACATCATGATCGACGCGTTGAACTCGGTGGGCCAGGAGTACAAGGCGGCGGGCAAGATCAAGGACTTCAAGCTCGTGAACAACGTCACAAACGGTGACGCCACCGAGCAGGCGAACATCATCCGCGACTTCATCTCCCAGGGCGTCGACATCATCATGCTCAACCCCAACTCTCCCGACTCTCTGAACGGCGTGATCAAGGAGGCGCAGGACGCCGGCATCCTCGTCGTGTCCTTCGACGCGACGGTGACGGCCCCCAACGTCCTGAATGTGACTCTCGATCACTACGCCTGGAACCTGAAGAACGTGAAATGGATTGCCTCCACGCTGAAGAGCGGCAACGCGATCCAGATCTACGGCATCGACGGGCACCCGGCGAACAACGACCGTATCAAGGCGACCGCGGATGTGTTGAAGGACTATCCCAACATCAAGCTGATCGCCAACACCACCGGCTACTGGGACCAGACCAAGGCCAAGGAAGTGGCCACCCAGATCATTGGCGGCGGCCAGAAGATCGACGGCGTCATCACCCAGGACGGAATGGCCTACGGCGTTCTCTCCGCGTTTGAGGACGCCAACAAGCTGCCCAAGGTGATGTTCGGAGACCCGGGCACCGCGTTCTTCAAGGAGTGGAAGAAACTGCGCGACAAGAAGGCGGACTTCAAGGCCTGCGCACAGCCCAACCCCCCCGGGATCGGCGGGACCGGGTTCCGCATGGCCCTCAACGAGTACAACGGGAAACAGTTCAAGGACGGGGTCCTGAAGAACAACGTCTACTACTACAAGGTGAGCATGTTCATCACGGATGCGAACTTCGACCAGGGCTGGGCCCTGCTGAAGGACAAGCCGGATGACTACCTGCTGAGCGAGGTCATGCCGCAGGCCACCGCGGACGCTCTGTTCAAGTAGACACGCGCCGTCTGGCGCATATAGTTCATTTCTCAAAGAAGGGGCAGGCGCACGTCCTGCCCCCCCTCATTGTCCAGGAGAGGTCAACAGCGTGACGGTTCTTGAGGCCACGGGAATCAGGAAGCGGTTCGGGGGAGTTGTTGCCCTGTCCAACGGGAACCTCGGGTGCAACGCCGGCCGCATCACCGGTCTGCTGGGCGCGAACGGCTCTGGGAAGAGCACGATCTCCAAGATCATTGCCGGTGTCTACCACGCGGACGCGGGCCAGATCCGGTACAACGACAGGGTGGTGCGCTACCGCACCCCGAACGAGGCGAGGCAGAACGGGATTGCCATGGTTTTCCAGAACCTGAGCCTCGTTGCCGACCTCACCGTGTGGCAGAACATCGTGCTGGGCGGCGAGCAGCGTCGGGGGCCGTTTCTCGACGACGCCCGCGCGAAGGAGATTGCGCGGGAGATCCTTGACGATCTGATGCCCGGTCTGGACCTGAACAGGATGCTCTCCGAGCTCAGCCCCGGGGAGATGCAGATCGTGGAGATCGCCAAGGCAATCGCCGCCCGGCCGAAGCTCCTCATTCTCGACGAGCCGACGGCGGCGCTGGAAAGGGCGCAGGTGGGGAGCCTGTTCACGTTCCTGCGCGGTCTTGTAGAGGAGAAGGTGGCGGTCGTGTTCACCTCCCACCGTCTCTGGGAGGTCATGGAGATCTGCGACGAGGTGACGATCTTCCGCAACGGGGAGAACGTCGCGCAGATCGACTTCACGAAGGACGGCAAGGACCCCGAGCTGATCGTGAGCCACATCACGGGAGAGGCCCGCACGCAAACCAGGCGCGAGGAACGCGGCGCGGCGGGCCGAGGCGAGACGCTGCTCTCGGTGAGGAACCTCAGCTATGGCGGAGCGTTGAAGGAGGTGTCATTCGATCTGCGCAAGGGAGAGATCCTCGGTATTGGTGGTCTTTCCGGGCAGGGGCAGCACGAGCTGATGCTTGCTCTCGCGGGGGCATACCCGGGGAGCACATGCACGGCGGAGATCGACGGCAGGAGGATCCGGCTCAACCGGCCGGCCACGGCGATCCGCAACAGCATGTTTCTGGTGCCGGGGGACCGGCAGCTGGAGGGGCTGTTCCTCAAGCACTCCCTGTTCACCAATATCATCTTCCCCAAGCTCGGCCTTGCGCGCCAGCCGCTGTTCACCCCTCGCGGGCGCTACCGGGAGGAATGTGCGAGGGCCATCGAGGTGCTTTCCATAAAGGTCCAGAGCCTGGAGACTCCGGTGCGCACCCTTTCGGGCGGCACTCAGCAGAAGGTGGTCGTGGGCAAGTGGCTGTCATTCGACGCATCGGTTCTTCTCCTCGCCGACCCGGCGAAGGGGGTGGACGTGGGGTCCAAGAGGGACCTGTACGAGTTCATCCTGCGCCAGGTCAGGGAAAAGAAGACGAGCGTCATCCTCTACGCCAGTGACACCGAGGAGCTCATCCAGTACTGCGACCGGCTGATGATCATGTACGAGGGGCAGGTCGTCGCCACCCTGGAAGGGGCGGAGATCACCGATGATGCCATCGTGGCCACCTCGATGCGCGTGCGGTAGGAGGGGCTGAGACAGTGAGGCAGGCGCCAGGAATGGCGGTGGGCGGGGCGGCTCGAAGGTTCGTCTCCAAGCCGGAGTTCTCCACCCTGGTCATCCTGGTGATCATGTTCGCCCTCACGGCGATTCTCCAGCAGAACTTCTTCGAGACCAAGTCCATCGTGCGGAACATCAACGCCTTCACACCTCTCATCCTCATGACGATGGGGCAGGCGGCGGTGATCCTGGCCGGAGGCATCGATCTTTCCGCCGGGACGGCTCTTTCGCTGTTTACCTGCGTGCTGACCACTGTCATGAGGAAGGCGGATCCCTGGTCGGGGGCGTACGCTCTGGCGGCCGTCTTTGCCGTGGCCATGGCCGTGGGCATCATCAACGGGATCGGGATCGGATACCTGCGCATCCCGCCGGTCATCGTCACCTTCGCCACCTCCTTCATCTGGCTCGGCGCGGCCCTGTTTCTGCGGCCGACACCGGGCGGGGAAACGGTGGAATGGTTCAAGGCTTTCTACAACGTCGGTGCGATCGAGGGGGTGTCCGCCTCCCTCAAAGGGGTCACCGATGTCATCCCGCCCGCCCTGCTTCTGGTGATCGTCGGCTGCCTCTTCTGGGCCTTCGTGTCCAGGACGAGGACGGGGAGGTACATCTACGCGGTGGGCAGCAGCAACGACGGGGCCTACGAGAGCGGGATCGACACGGCGAGGGTCCAGCTCAAGGCGTGCCTGGTCGACTCCACCTTCATCGTTCTGGCCGCGCTGTTCTTTGTGGGCCAGAACCAGTCGGGGGATGCGCGCATGGGGGACCCCTTCACGCTGCGGGCAATCGCGGCGGCGGTGGTCGGGGGGATTGCGCTCACCGGCGGGAGAGGGAGCGTGTACTTCGCGCTGGTGGGGGCGCTCATTCTCAGCTTCGTGAACAAGATCATCTTCTTCGCCAACATCTCCTCCTCCTACCAGGCGCTGGTCGGGGGAGCGATCGTGATTCTGGCCATCCTGGCCTCGCAGGCCTACACTTTCTCCAGCAGGAGGGCAATGCGCGCGGAGGGAAGGCTGAAGTGAACCTGGGAAGCACCCTGCGCGCGAGCGCCGCATACTCGCTGTACGATCGGTTGAAGAAGCTGATCGTGGCCCTCCTGCTCATCGTCTTCCTTTTTGTGCTCGGGCAGCTGGTGGTCTCAAACTTCCTGAGCCTCGGCCAGGTCCTGCTCACCGTCAAGCTGGCCTCTTTCATCTCGCTGTTCGGCCTGTGCCAGATGATCGTCATCGCGGGAGGGGGGAGCGGCCTGGACCTGTCGGTGGGATACGCGGCCACGATGACCGCGGTCATCACGGCGGCGATCATGGACGGCAAGAACGAGAACCTCTGGATGGCCATTCTGGTGGCGCTGGCCATCGGGCTGGTGGTGGGAGTTGCCAACGGGGCCCTGGCCGCGTACGTGAAGCTCCCGCCCCTGGTTGTCACCCTCGCGATGTCCAGCATCCTGCAGGGGGTCATCAACGTCTACACGGCCGGGCACAATATCACGGGCCGACCCTCGCCGGTGCTGCAGATCATTGCGGCGAAATCCATCGGGATTTTTCCGAACATCCTCTTCATCCTGATCATCCTGACTCCGCTCGTCATGATCCTGCTCTACCGGACCAGGTGGGGCCTCATGCTCTTCGGGGCAGGGACAAACGAGACCGCCGCCTACCTCAGCGGCGTGAACGTGCGCCGCGTGCGCTTCACCTCATTCATCATCAGCGGCGTTCTGGCAAGCCTCATCGGCCTGCTCCTCCTGGGCAACATGGGAATCGCCTTCAAGGACATGGGCTCCAACTACGTGATGCCCAGCATCGCTGCGGCGGTGGTCGGCGGAGTCTCGCTCACCGGAGGGGATGGAAACTACCTCGGTGTGATCCTCGGCGCGATCTTCCTGCAGACGCTGACCAACCTCCTGGTAGCCCTGGGCTGGGGCGACGCGGGGAAGTGGCTGGGATTCGGAGTCGTGCTCTTCATCCTGCTGATCGTCTACGTCAGCAACCGACGCAGCAGGTAGACGCCAATGATTCCTTCAAGAATTAGCTTGACAACATTGTCATAATGAAGTAATATCATGACAACTTATCCTAAGGGGCAACGAATGGATAAGAGAAAACCGTCATGAGCGATGTTCTCCTTCAAATAGAGGAAGGGGCTTTGCCTCTTTATTATCAAATCATCAGGATTGTCGAACGGAAAATAGTCGAAGGCTCACTGAGAGCTGGCGATCAGCTCCCCACCGAGCAAGAACTTTGCGATCAGTACAAGGTAAGTCGTACAACGGTGAGACAAGCCCTCCTCCAGCTCGTCAACGACGGAGTGCTTTATCGCAAACAAGGCAAGGGCACCTTTGTCGCGAAGCCAAAACTCCTGAGAAGCATCACAAACCTGTACAGCTTTTCCGCCAGCATGGAGGAAATTGGAGTTGTCCCCTCCTCACGGGTAATGGAACAGAACAGGGTCTCCGCACCGCACAACGTGATCGATAAGTTGGAGTTGGGCGATTCAAACAATGATGTCATAAGGATCACCAGGTTGCGCCTCGCCAATGGAGATCCACTCATGATCGAGACCTCGTATGTACCCTACCGTTTGGCGCCACGCCTGGTCGAAGAAGATCTCGCGCACGGTTCTCTCTACTCCATCCTCAGCAGTTCCTATCGTCTGCACGTCACGGACGCCGAAGAAACCTATGAGTCGATAGTGCTGAAAGCCGAAGAAGCGGAATTGCTCCAGTGCACGCCCTTTTCTCCGGGATTCTTCATTGAAAGGCTTGCGTTCCTCGAAGCGGGCATTCCGGTGGAGTACAGCAATTCGGTCGTCTGCGCGAGCAGGTGCAAGCTGGTCACCCGGCTCCGAAATAAGCGCGCAACCTTCGAAAGAAAGATCATTCCGTCGTCGAAGCCTTTCTTCAGTCATGAGAACAGACAGTGATGGGTGGCGACATGTTCATCGGAGTCGATCTGGGCGGCACAAACCTCAAGGGCGTCGTTGTCGGTCACAACGGCGAAGTGGTTGTCGAGAAAAAGGTCGGCGCGAATACGGAAAAGGGACCTGTGGAAGTCATTCATACGATCAGCGAGCTGGTGACAAGCTTGAAGGGGGAAGCGGGCGGTGCGGACAGGGTGCGCGCCGTGGGAATCGCCGCAGCGGGGGTCGTCGACATATGGAAGGGCATCTGCAAATGGCTCCCCAACCTGCCGGGATGGAAGGATATACCACTGACTCGGATTCTTGAGGAGGGACTGGGCCTCCATTTCTTTCTGATCAACGACGTCCGTGCCATGACACTGGCGGAGAAGACTCTCGGAGCAGGTGTCGGGGTGAAGAACCTCGTTTGCATGGCGATCGGCACGGGAATCGGAGGGGGGGTCATCGTCCATGACATGCTCTGTTTCGGGGGGGAAGGATTTGCCGGCGAGATAGGACACCAGCTCGTCGAACCTCAAGGCCCCAAGTGCACGTGCGGCAATTACGGATGCCTCGAAGCCGTTGCGAGCGGCGCGAGCATCATATCGAACGCGATCAGGATGGTGAAACAAGGCGCCACGACGACGATCCGAGACCTCGCGGGAAACGACGTGAACGCCATCACCGCGGAAATGGTCGCGCGGGCGGCGCATGGCGGCGACGCGGTCGCCCGCGAGATCTGGGACAAGGAGGCTTTCTACCTGGGGGTCGGAATCACCAATCTGATAATGATATTGAACCCGGAGATGATCATCCTCGGCGGCGGCGTCGCAAAGGCCTTCGACCTCCTGATCGAGGGGATCCGCGGGACGGTCTCCAGCAGGATACACCTGGGACCGGACGTGGACAGCCTGAAGATCGTATCGTGTCGGCTCGGAGATTATTCCGGCGCTATCGGGGCTGCCCTCTGGGCGAAGCAGAACTCTTGAAGCGGACTGAACGTAAGGAGGTTCACGTGGACAGAAAAATCAGGGTTGGGATGATCGGCGCGGGTTTCATCGGCCCCGCCCACATCGAGTCGATCAGAAGACTCGGATTCGTCGAAGTCGTGGGACTTGCGACTTCGAGCAAGGAAAGCGCCGAACGAAAAGCGAAAGCTCTTTCGATCCCGAAAGCCTTCGACAGCTACAATGCCTTGTTGAAGGAAGATATCGATGTCGTGGAGATTACTTCCCCCAACAGGCTTCACTATCCGCAGGCAAGAGCGGCGCTGGAAGCGGGAAAACACGTTGTGTGCGA
>JBEKTX010000232.1:0-6831 GCA_049515615.1 Spirochaetia bacterium | reverse complement strand
ATCCTGACACGACGCTCACGATGCTGTCGGGCAAGAAGCTGGTAGTCCGCGAGGACTACCAGACCGTTTTTGACCGGATCATCGAGTACCGCAGGCTCATCGGGGCCTTCAAGAACGAGGAATGAGATGGACCTGCGTGCGGCACTGTTGCGTCAAATTGTATTCCTGTGATATGATCGACGAGGGGGGAGGGGATGTCTGACGAACAGCAGGACCTGAATCTGGAAGATGTCGGCGCCGGCGCCGAGGATGTTTCGGGACCCCGCCGCGGCGGCCTCCTCTCCGGATTGCTCCTCACCATTCTCAAATGGGCCGCAATCGGGATCGGTGCGGTGATCATCGTCGTCACGACGACCATCATCACGGTCAGGATCGCCAGCAAGGGCAACAATCCGCAAGGCCTCGCCGCCGTGTCCCCGGTCTACGGGGGACCGACCGAGCCGCTGGCCTCCTACGACGATATCGAGCAGATCCGCGGCCAGACGGCGGACGATCCTCCCGCCATCTTCCTCATGCAGGTGAGCCTCGGATATGATCCGAAGGACAAGCAGATCAGCGTGGAGATCGGCAACCGGCGGCGCGAGATCCAGGACCTGATCCTGAAGGACATCTCGCAGAAGAAGGCAGCCGATCTTGCCCCCGGGAACTACGGTGTGGTGCAGACCGAGCTTGCTGACCTGATCAACGCGCGGATGCGCGAGGGGAAGATCCAATCCGTGATGTTCAGGCAATTCGTGGTCCAGAAGTAGCGGGACGAAGCGGATGACGGAAGTTCTCTCACAGGATGAGATAGACCAGCTCCTCACGGCGATCTCGTCCGGCGAGGTGTCCACCGAAGAGCCCATCGCCCAGGTGGACCAGCGCAAGATCAAAATTTACGACTTCAAGAGACCCGACAAGTTCTCCAAGGACCAGATCCGCACCGTCTCCATCATGCACGAGACCTTCGCCCGCCAGACCACCACTGCGCTGTCTTCACAGCTTCGCAGCCTTGCGCACGTGCACGTGGCCTCGGTGGATCAGCTCACCTACGAGGAGTTCATCCGCTCCATCCCCAACCCCACGACCATCGCGGTGATCAACATGGACCCGCTGAAGGGTTCCGCGATCCTCGAGATCGATCCTGCCGTCACCTTCTCCATCATCGACCGCCTCTTCGGCGGCCAGGGAGAGGGAGCGAAGTTCACGCGAGAGCTCACCGATATCGAGGCCTCGGTCATCGAGGGAATCATCGTGAGAATCCTCGGCAACTTGCGCGAAGCGTGGGCGACGGTCATCGACCTTCGCCCCCGGCTCGGGCAGATCGAGACCAATCCCCAGTTTGCACAAATCGTGCCACCTTCGGAAATGGTCGTCCTCGTCACGCTGGAAACAAAGGTGGGCGAGGTCGAGGGGATGATGAATTTCTGCATCCCCTATCTCACCATCGAGCCCATCATTCCCAAGCTCTCAGCCCAGTACGTGTACTCCTCCATGCGGAGGGGAACGACGACCGAGAACCTGAGCCTGCTGCGTGACCGGCTCGCCGGCATCGAGATCGCACTCGTCGCGGAGGTGGGTTCGATCGACATCACGATGCGGGATGTGCTCGCGCTGCGCGCAGGGGACATCATCCGCCTCCAGAACGTGCGCGTGAGCGACCCGATGATGCTGAAAATCGGGGACCGCCGGAAATTTCTCTGCCGGCCCGGTGTCGTCGGGAACAAGATCGCCGTACAGGTGCTCAAGAAGCTCGAGGATATCGAGCAGGCGGAGTTCGAAGAGCTCGTCGCGGATGAGGGAGAGGAAGCATGAGTGACGGATCACTCTCGCAGGACGAAATCGACGCCCTGTTGCAGGGGACGGACGCAATAGAGATGGACACGGGGGCCGGCCCGGCCTCGTCCCCACTCTCCGAGGGGGAACGCGCCGCATTCCAGGAAATGCTCCGAGGCGTGACGGAGAGCCAGGGATCCAACCTCTCCATCCTCACGGGAAAGACGGTGAACATCGGGGACCCGTCCGTGAAAGCCCGTACCCCGGGAGAGCTCACCAGCGGCCCGGCCGAGGACGTCGTCGATGTCCGGGTTGATCTCACCGACGGCCTTCAGGGCGAGCACTCCTACATCATTCCCGCAAGCGTTGCGGGCAACATCGCCGGTCTCATGATGGGCCAGCCCGGCGGCGAGCTGGACGAGGCTTCGCTCTCCGCTGTTTCGGAGGCAATTTCTCAGATCACCGGCACGGCGGCCACGGCAATCGGCAATCGGGTGAGCCGGATGGTGAAAACCTCCCCGCCGGACCTCCGCCAGGCAAAGAGACAACAGGTCCGCGTGCCCCAGGGAGATTACGCGGTCACCGTGGACTATCCAATCTCCATCGAGGGTTTCCCCACGGCAACGATGACCGAGGTCTTCTCACTTTCGCTGGCCAAGGAAATCCTGTCACTCTCCGCGGGCGGCGGGGCAGACGCGGCGGCCTTTGCGCAGGCCGGCATGCCGGCGGGCCCCTCGCAGGCGTCAAGGCCCTCGGCGGCACCGCGCGGACAGGCTCAGCCGCAGTCCGGCTTCGGGGGGCCCGCCGGTTTCCAGCAGACTTTCGGCCAGGCATTCGGCGGCGCCGGACAGGGACCCACCATGGCGCCGCCGAACGTCCAGCCGGTCCAATTCGCCAACCTGCAGCCCGCCCAGATGGCGGGAGAGCAGGGGAACATCGGGCTGCTCATGGACGTGTACATGGAGATGACCGTCGAGCTGGGCAGGACGCGGAAACGGATCAAGGACATCCTGGGGATCGGAGAGGGAACGATCATCGAGCTGGACAAGCTCGCGGGCGAGCCGGTCGATATCCTCGTGAATCACAAGCTCATCGCGAAGGGAGAGGTCGTGGTCATCGACGAGAACTTCGGCGTTCGTGTGACGGAGATCGTGTCGCAGATCGACAGGATGAACGAGCTCGCATAGTGACATAGGCGCTCCGCCCCGCACGGGGTACCGTGCTCGGCACGGGGTACCGTGCCTCGGGCGGGCGCTGGACGATTTCAGATTTTTACTGGGAGGGGGAATCTGAAAAAGCTTATCGTGTGCGCAGCGTGCACCGCCCTGGTGCTCGCGTTCGCCGTGCAGCCGCTCGCGGCGCAGGCGAATCAGTCACCAACCGGCTCTGCTCAGTCGGCGCCGGACGAATCAAAGATACCGCTGGGAAACCCGGTCACGGGAGGCCCGGCTGCCGCAACGAACCCGGCGCCGCCCGCCACGCCCGGAGTCTCAACCTGGGACTTCGTGCGCATGATCCTGATCCTCGCCTGCGTGATCGTCGTGATCTACGTGCTCTTCTGGCTGCTGCGCAAGGGGACGGGGCGGAAGATCCAGGAAAACGACCTTATCCGGGTGCTCGGCTCCCGAGGCCTGTCGGGAAACCGCTCTCTGCACCTCGTGGAGGTCGGCTCCGGCATCTACCTCGTGGGCTCTTCGGACGGCGGCGTGCACCTGATCGCGGAGATCACCGAGAAGGAGAGCCTCGACGCCGTGCGCTTGAAAGCCGCGGAAGAGGCACCCGCGGGACGCCGTACGTTCCAGCAGACGCTCTCCGAGATCTTCCGGCCGGCGAGGCGCCCGTTCACCATTGGTGACAGCATCGGCTTCCTCAAGGGACAGCGCGAGAGGCTGAAGAAGCTATGAGGAGAGCACCCGCCGCGATCCTGATTGCCGCCCTGCTCGCTTCTTTTCTCCCGCTCGGGGCGTTTGCCCAGGCCGCCGGTGGCGCCCCGACGGCTTCCACCGGCGCGGGAGCCGCCCCGGGCGCGGGAGCCTCCGGGGCGGGCGGGACCGCCGGCCCCAACCCGGGCCGCCTTCCCGTGCCGTTCCTGGACCTGAACGTGCGGACCGCCCGCAACAACCAGGAGGTCGTGCTCTCCGTCCAGCTCCTTCTCCTGCTCACGGTGCTCGCGATCGCCCCTTCGATCCTCATCCTCACGACCTGCTTCCTGAGGATCGCGATCGTGTTCGATTTCATCCGCCGCGCCCTGTCGTTGAACACCTCGCCCCCGAACCAGGTGATGATGGGCCTCGCGCTCTTCCTCACCATGTTCATCATGTGGCCGACATTCACGGCGATCTATGAGAGCTCGCTGAAGCCCTTCGGCGACGGGAAGATCGGCGTGCAGGAGATGTTCACGGGAGCGGAGAAGCCGCTGCGGACGTTCATGTTCAACCAGATGGGCAATGACGCCGACTCGATCCGCCTGTTCATGAGCATGCGGGGCCTGCCGAAGCCGAACACGCGCGCTGAGGTCCCGACCTACGTGCTCATCCCTGCCTTCGTGATCCACGAGATGACGGTGGCGTTCAAGATAGGAATCCTCCTCTTCATACCATTCATCATCATCGACATGGTCGTGGCGTCCACGCTCATGTCGATGGGCATGATCATGCTTCCGCCGGTCATGATTTCCACGCCGTTCAAGCTTATCCTGTTCGTCCTGGTGAACGGCTGGGGCATGCTCACGGAGCAGATCGTGAGGAGCTTCAAATGACGATGGGAATGGCGCTTCAGCTCGTTCGGGAAGGGGTGCTGGAGACACTCATGATCGCGGGGCCGATCCTCCTCATTGCGATGGCGGTGGGGCTGATCGTCGCCATCCTCCAGGCCACCACCTCCATCCAGGAGCAGACCCTCAGCTTCGTGCCGAAGATGGCCGCGATCCTGATCGGTCTCATCCTGCTGGGCCGCTTTCTCCTGGACAGCCTCGTCGGGTACACCCACCGGCTGTTCTCTATGATCTCGAATATATGAGCATATGATCGAAGCGCTGGTCACGAACATCCGACTTTTCCTGCTCGTTTTCTTCCGCATCATCGCCATGGTGGAGCTCGCGCCTCTGCTCTCTTCCTCCTCGATTCCCCAGCTGGCGAAGATCGGGATGTCCTTCTTCATATCCGCGGCCGTGTTTCCCTCCGTGCTGGCCTCCGCCTCCCCGATCCCCACCGGCGCCGTGGACTATGGCTTGCTCGTGCTCGGGGAGGTCGGGATCGGCCTGCTCATCGGGTTCCTGCTGAACCTCATCTTCGTCGCCTTTCAGCTCGGGGGGGAATTCTTCTCTCTGCAGATGGGATTCAGTGCATCTATCGTGTTCGACCCGCAGTCCCAGGTGGAAGTACCGCTCATGGGAGAGTTCCTCAACCTCGTCGCCATGCTCGTGTTCATCACGACCTCGGGGATGAGCAAGTTCCTCCTGGTGGGCGTGCAGCGATCCTTCCAGTACCTGCGCGCAATGGACCTCGTGACGCACCGTGAGGGCATCATCACGCTTCTCATCAACGGGCTCGCCGGGCTTTTCCAGAGTGCGCTCACGATCGCGTTCCCCATCCTCGGCACGCTCCTGCTCGTGTCGGTGGCCATGGGCCTGCTGGCCCGCGCGGCCCCGCAGATGGACATTCTCACGATGGGCTTCCCCGTCTCCATCGGCGTGTCCTTCCTCCTGCTGTTCGCCACGATGCCGTACCTGATGACGGCGATGGAGCGGATCATCGACGGCAGCTTCCAGAGCCTCAGCGGATTCATCACGACGGCGGGGGCGTTGCGTCAATGACGTACGTCGCCGACGGGACGCGCACCGATCTGATGCCTCTGTTCCCGTGCAGCGCCCCCGTGCCGGGCGGCGCTTTCGACGTGCACCTGCAGTGGTTCGCGGCGGAGGACGAGGGGCGGACGGAGGAGCCCTCCGAGCACAAGATCCGCAAGGCGCGGGAGGAGGGCAAGGTCGCCCGGTCGAGCGACGTGAGCTCCTCCCTGGTCCTCCTCGCCGGCATCTCCGCCCTCGGACTTCTCGGGGGGTACATCCTGCGTTCCTTCATCCAGATGCTCACCTTCTTTCTTTCCAATGCTGCAAGCCCCAACGCCCTGAACGCGAGCCTCATGAGCGCCTTCATGAGCTGGCTGGCCAAGATCGCGCTTCCCGTGCTCGGGGTTGTTTTCATCGTCGCGATCGTCGGGAACGTCATCCAGGTGGGCTTCCTCTTCACGGTGAAACCGATCACCCCGGACTTCAGCAGGATCGTGCCTCGATTCGGACGGTGGCTGCAGCGATCCTTCGCCTCGGGAGAGGCCTTGTTCAATTTCGCGAAGTCCATCGCGAAGATCGCCGTCATCGGGCTTATCGCGTACCTGAATGTGACATCCGAGATCCCGCGGCTCACGCATCTCGCCCTCTCGGGGTTTTTCTGGGGAGTCTCGCTGACCTCGCAGCTGGCCTTCAGAATCGTGCTCGAATCCGCCATCGCCTTTCTCGTCTTTGCCGCCGCCGACTACTGGTTCCAGAGACGGCAGCACATCGAATCACTCAAGATGTCAAAGCAGGAGGTCAAGGAGGAGCGCAAGATGTACGAGGGAGATCCCCTCACCCGCAGTCGCCTTCGCGAGAGGATGCGGGACATCATGCGGCGGACAATGCTGAAGGCGGTGCCGAAGGCGGACGTGGTCATCACCAACCCGACCCACTACGCCGTTGCCCTTGAGTACAATCGCGCGCTCATGGCCGCCCCGACGGTTGTCGCGAAAGGTGCGGACCTCGTTGCCCAGAAGATCAGGGAAGTGGCGATGGAGAACGGGGTGCCCCTCATCGAGAACAAGCCGCTCGCTCAGGCCTTGTTCCGGGAGGTCGAGATCGGCGACACGATCCCCGAAAAGTTCTACGACGCAATGTCGATCATCCTCGCCGAGGTCTACAAGCTGAGCGGAAAGGCCGCGGAGGCCACCGGATGAAAGCAGCGCTGAGGGAGCCACACCATGGCTGATGCCCGGGCGGTCGTCGGAAACCTCTGGAACCAGAGAAGCGACGTCCTGGTCGCAATC
>JBEKTX010000231.1:0-6849 GCA_049515615.1 Spirochaetia bacterium | reverse complement strand
AGCCCTGGTCCAGGGAGGCCAGCCTGTCCGTGACGATCTGCGCCGCGGAGTCCGCGATCCGGCGCAGCACCGTCTCGGACTCTTTCGCCAGCAGCGCGCTGAAATAGGCGCGGCGCACCTGCCTCTCGATGTCTCTGCGCTGACTCACCAGATCCGTGCCGGCCGCTTCCGCCTGCAGGGCCGCGGCATCGATCGCGTTGCGGATCTTTCCCCACGTGAACAGTGGCTGGGTGAGGGAAGCGGCGACTGAGAAGTAGTCGTGCAGCTGGGCTCCGACCGTGAAGTTCTGCTGGGGCATCGGAATGTCAACGTGGAGGGACGGGATGACTATTGCGCCGAGGGCGCCCGCATCCACAGTGTAGCCGCTGGGCGGATTCAGCAGATAGGAGCCGGAGACCTGGAGATCGACGTGGGGCCATGCCTTGGCGCCCGCCTCTTCCACGGCGAGCCGCGATTTCTGCACTGCCAGCTCCCGGATGCGGATCGCCTCTGAAGATGACTGTGCGAGCCGGGAGGCCTGATCGATGGTGAGCCCGGGCGCGGATCGGCCCGCTCCCTGCGCCGTCACGAGTGAAGCAGCGCACAAAAGGGCGATGCCGGCGAAGACGAGAGAGGCATGAAAGATGGACGCCGGGCCGCGCGCGCCGCATTGCCGCATGTCATCCCCCCGCCACCATGCGGATGATCGTGTCCTTCAGCGCGTCGATCTCGTTGTCCACGTTCGCCGGCTCGGCAAGGGCCGCGGAAAAGAGCACCCCGATCACCGTGACTCGGATGAGGAAGCGCTGCTGGGCAAGATCCACGGTCAGTCGCGGGGCGCTCTCGGGCCGCTCGTCGAAGAGGCGATCCAGGAGCCGGCAGAGCTCGAGGAGACTCTGCTGGAGAATTCTCATCTGTGTCGACTCGAAAAGCATGCCGCGAAGAAGGGGCAGGGAGTTCTTGAGGTTTCTGAACCCGATCTCTATCACCTGCTGCACCCGCGCATCGGCCGGCTCCTGGGATTCGGCAATCTCCCTGATCTGCTGGAGAAATCGGTTCCACCCCTCCTGGGCGGTGGCGCGAAAGAGGTCCCGCTTGTCGTTGAAGTACGTATAAATGGTCCCCGAGGATATGCCCGCCTTTTCGGCGATGTCCTTGATGACGGTTGCCTCGTAGCCGACGTCGCCGAACACGGCAAAGGCGGCCTCGATGATCTGTGCGGGTTTTTCCTTGTCTCTTGTTCTTGCCATGGCGCCTTCCTGTCTTGAGCTATTATAATGATTGAAGGTTCAATTAATATACTCCAATTTGCCCAACCGCAGCAAGACCTGGGCGCGAGCGTCCTTTCTGCTTCACACGGATTCCGCTATACTCCGGCCTCTGATGAAGAACGCGGGATTCCTCGGCTGCTACCTGGTGTTCGTGACCTCGGCCAACATCCTCCTCAAGCTCGCCGCGGACGCGCACGAAACCTGGATTCTTGTCACGATGTTTGCTGCCGGCAACCTCGTCGGCCTCGCAGGGGTGCTCGCCTACACGGGTCTCCTGCGCACACTTCCGCTGCACGTCGCCTTCCCGCTCAGCCGTGGCCTGGTCGTGCTCGGGGTGCAGCTCGTGGCAGCGCTGATCGTGTTTCACGAATCATTCCGGTTCACCGAGGCCGCCGGCGCGGCGCTGGTCACGGCTGGGATCATCCTCGTCGGGCTCTCGGCGTCGAAGCGGTGGGGGCAGGCGACATGAAGACCTTTCTTCTGCTCCTTGCCGACGTGACTGCAAACACCGGCGCTCACATCTGTTTGAAGCGATCTGCCGAGGGGCGAGGCCTCAGGACGTTCATCACGTGGCAGGTTGCGGGAAACCTTGCGGCTCTTCTCGGCGTGCTCGCCTATACCGCCCTGCTTCGCGGCATTTCCCTCCATGTGGCTTACCCTCTCACCGAGGGGCTCACGGCCATCGGCGTGCAACTGGTGGGCGGCACGATTGTGTTCAGGGAGCGGATTCCGCCTCTGGCGCTGGCGGGGACGGGCTTGATCCTTTCCGGCATCGTGCTCTTCAGTCTTTGAGAGAGAGGGAGTGATTCATGGCAGACCCCAGACGATTCATCGACGAGCTTCATCGCGCGTGGAGGGATGAAAAAGGCGCTGCGCTCACCTACGCGGCGGCGGCGGCGAAGGAAACGGACGCGCGCCGCCGGGACATATTCCTGCGGATGGCCGCGGAGGAAGAGAAGCACGCGGAACGCTGGGAGGCGCGGCTGCACGAGCTGGGTGAAGCTCCGGCCGAGTATTCCGAGACGGAGTCAGAGGTCCGCAAGCGTCGGGAGCTGGTGGCGAAGGATCCTGTGACCATCGCCTCCACCATGGCGGCGGCGGAAGGAAGCGCCGACGGAGCCTACGAGGTCCTTGCATCCCTGGCCCCGACGGATGAGGATCGCCAGGCATTTGCCGATGCGGGCCGCGCCGAGCGGGCGCATGACCGCGTGCTGAAGGACATGGCCGCACGCAGCGAGCATCCGCGCAGCGCGCTGGACCGGATTCTCGGCCGGGAACGCCATGTGCGGGGCGGGGGCTGGATCGGCCAGGCCATCTACGGGGTCAACGACGGACTGGGCGCGGCCTTCGGCGTGGTCAGCGGCGTTGCAGGGGCGACGCACGTGAACAGCTCTTTCGTCCTGTTGAGCGGCTTCGCCTCCATGGTGGCATCTGCGCTTTCGATGGGAAGCGGGGCCTATCTCGCCGTGAAATCCGAAAAAGAAGTCCACGAGGCGGAGCTGGGCAGGGAGCGGAAGGAGATCAAGGAGCACCCCGAGGAAGAGCAGGAGGAGCTCTCCCTGTTCTACCAGTTGAAGGGATTCAGCGAGGCAGAGGCCAACGCCATGGCGGCGCGCATGGCCGAGAACCCGGAAGAGATGCTGCGCACACTCGCCCACGAGGAGCTGGGGCTCTCCGAGCAGGCGTTCTCGAGTCCCTGGCGTTCGGCGGTGAGCGCAACCGCGGCCACCGCGGTGGGAGCCGCGGTGCCCGTGCTGCCCTACCTGTTCGTCGGGGGGCTCACCGCCCTGATCATCTCCTTCGTCGTAAGCACCCTCGCACATTTCGCCGTGGGCGCGGCAAAGGTGGTGGTGACCGGCCGTTCCTGGTGGAAGAGCGGGATGGAGATGATGGTGATCGGGCTCGGCGAAGCGGGGATCACCTATGGCATCGGTCTCCTCGTTTCGCCCCTGCTGCGGTAGAGGGGCGGGCGAATGGGACCGGGAAACCCGGACCCGCGAGAGCCGGTCCTTGACCAATCCTGCCATCCGTGGCAGAGAAAGAAAGAGGTGAGACATGGCGGTCGCGCACAGTCTGGGAGAAAAAGTCCGCTCGATCCGCGAATCTCGGAGCATGACAGCGGAGCAGCTCGCCGAACGCGCCGACCTGGCTCCCGAGCTCGTGGCGCAGATCGAATCCGGATCTCTCATCCCATCCCTCAGTCCGCTGATCCGGATCGCGAGGGCGCTGGGCGTACGCCTGGGCACCTTCCTCGACGACGAGGAGCACGTAGGTCCGGTGGTCTCGCGGGTCGGTGAGCACGCGAACGTCGTCCGCTTTTCCGCCCGGGACCGCCCCTCGCGCAGCGATCTGGATTTCTTCTCCCTGGCGGCGAATAAGGCCGGGCGGCACATGGAGCCCTTCCTCATCGACATCCATCCCCTCTCCGCCCAGGCGGCGCGGCCGTCGGCGCACGAGGGGGAGGAGTTCATCTACGTGCTCTCGGGCGAGCTGGAGGTCACGTACGGCAAGGATCTCTACCGCCTGAAGGCCGGGGACTGCATCTACTACGACAGCATCGTGCCCCATCATGTGCACAGCGCGGATGATCAGGAAGCACGCGTCGTGGCCGTCGTGTACGCGCCATGAGTATCCCATGACGGCAAGCGGCAAGATCTAGAAGTACAAGCTCCGCGAAAAAGCTCCCGCGATCCTCAGCGAGCGCGGCGTGGAGGCCGTGTCGTCTCCCGGCCGGGCGGTTTGATGTATCCGGCTGGTGGCACGTTGGCCGACTCGGTTTCGCGGCGGCGTCAGAATTTCAGCACGTTCAGCAAAGCGGTGGTCATCCACGGCACATAGGTGATGATCAACACGGAAACCAGCATCACGAGCTGGAAAGGGATCACATCGCGATAGATCTGCACAAGCGGCTTTTCGAACCTGTACGAGGCGAGGAACAGGTTCAGGCCGAGGGGAGGGGTGAGGTACCCGAGCTCCAGGTTGGCCAGGAAGATGATGCCCAGGTGCACGGGGTTGATCCCGTACGCCACGCCCAGCGGCGCGATCAGCGGCACCACGATTGTGATCGCGGAGAAGATGTCGATGAAAAACCCCTTGATGATGAGGACCAGGTTCAGCAGGAGCAGGAACACATAGGGTGAGACCACGTGTGCCCGCAGCCACTGCGCGAGTGCCACGGGGATCTGCGCATCCACGATGTAGTAGGAGAAGCCGCTTGCCGTGGCGAGGATCACGAGGATGCCGCCGAGGATCACCACGCTCTTCAGAAAGACAGCGGGGAGCTGGCGCAGCTTCAGATCCCGGTGGACCGCGACTTCCAGCACGATCGCATAGATGACCGCCACGGCGCCTGTTTCCACAAGGGTGGTGATCCCCTTCAGGAAGAGCACAAGGATGAGAACGGGCAGGAGGATTTCACCCAGCGCCTGCCAGAGAGAGGGCAGCGCCTGGCGCAGATCGAAGGTCGTGCGGGGAACACGGTCCCGGCGCGCCCTCCATACCCCGATTGCCGCGATGCTGAGGATCATGAACGCACCCGGGAGAATGCCACCGACGAACATGTGTTTGATGTTCGTCATCGACACCACCCCGTAGAGGATCACCGGCAGGCTCGGCGGAAAGAGAAGCCCGATGCTCCCGGAAGCGGTGAGCAGGCCCCTGCCGAAGCGCTGGTCGTACCCGCTGTCCTTGAGGATGAACAGGAGGAGCCCCCCTACCGCGATGATGGTGACCCCCGATGCGCCCGTGAAGGTCGTGAGAAAGGCGCAGATGAGGATACTCATGAAGGCCAGGCCGCCCGGCAGCCATCCGAAGAGGGTGCGGAAAAGGCGCACCAGCCGTTCGCCTGACTTTCCCTCCGAAATGATGTAGCCGGCGAGCGTGAACAGGGGAATCGAAGGGATCACGTCTCCCGTGAGCATGGTGTAGGCCTGGTTGGCGGCGGATTCGAGGGCGCCTCCGGAGTGGAGGAAAAACAGGAGCGCCAGGCCGCCGACGAGCACGAAGATCGGTCCGCCAAGAAAGACGCTCACGACGAGGAGAAGGACCAGCGGCAGGTGAAGGGCGGACATCACGGGGGCGAGCGCCTGTGCGAAGGACGGCCCTGCGGCGCCCAGCCACTCTGCCGCGGGGGACGAGGGAGGCAGGAGGGCTGCCAGCGCGCTGAAGAGCGGCGCGCCCCCGACCGCGAGGCCGGCAAGCACGCCCGCGGCCGCGATCCACCTCCGTCCCCTTCCCCGGGCCGGAGTGAGAATGAAACGGATGCCGATGACGGCAAAGCCGACCGGCATCACCAGCGCGGCCGCCCGGACCGGAACCACCCCGATGCTGTCGGAGGGATTGAAGCCGGAGAGGACGAACGACAGCGAAGCGGCAGCGAGCGCCGTACATACGGCGACGGCAACGAATGAAGTGGCGGTTGCCACGACGCGTTGCACCGATTCCGGCAAACGCTCGACGCCGACGCTCATCGACAGGTGGCTCTTTTCCCGGGTGGTGATCATGGCGCCGGCAAAGGTGATCCACAGCACGAGGTGGCGCACGTAGTCAGTGGACGCGCGAAGGGCCGACACCCCCAGGAGGCGTGCCACGATGTCCGCCGCCAGGATCAGGGTTGCCAGGATCAGCAACACGGGAGAAAACGCGTTTTCGATGGAATGCAGGATTTTCAGAAGACGCCCGCGCGCCATGGCGCCACCGTATCCGGCCGGGCAGCCTTCTTCAAGCCCGTGGGAGGCGAAGCGTCAAGGCAGAACGCGAAGCCGATAACCGACCCCGGGCTCGGTGATGATGAGCTCGGGCATCTGGGGATTCGCCTCGATCTTTTTTCGCAGGCCGGTGATATAGACCCTGAGGTAATTGGTTTCTTCGTCCGCGTTCGGTCCCCAGACCTCCCGCAGGATCTGGCCGTGCGTGAGAATGCGGCCCGCGTGCTGTACGAACAGGCGCAGCAGGCCATACTCTGTCGGCGTGAGCTTCACCGGGTCGCCGGCAACCTTCACGGTCCTGTCCATCAGGTGAACGGAGAGCCGGCCCGAAACGAAGGTATCCTGCGCCTCGTGCGGGGCGTGATGCCTGATGGCCACGCGCATGCGGGCAATCAGCTCTCCCGTGTTGAACGGCTTGACCACGTAGTCGTCCGCCCCGATGTCCAGCAGGCGCACGATCTCCTCCTCCGCGTTGCGCACGGAAAGGATGATCACGGGGACCGAGGACCACGTGCGGAGCTCGCCCAGGGCGTCCCCGCCGTCCCGGTCCGGAAGGCCGAGGTCAAGGAGCACGATGTCGGGCTTCTTGCCCAGGACCATCCGCAGTCCCTCCTCCGCCGTGGCGGCGTCATGGACCACAAACCCCTGCGTCTCGAGGCTCACGCGGAGGAGGCGTCGGATCTGCGCCTCGTCGTCGATCACGAGCACCACGGAGGTCATGAAGCCGTCATCCCCTGTTCAGCCGCGATGCTCTTGGGCAGGGTAATGTTCACCGAGAGACCGCCTTTGCGGTTGATGAAGGCCGCAATGGTCCCGCCATGAGCCTCGACGATGCCCTTGCAGATCGGAAGACCGAGACCCACACCTCCCGTCGCGGCTTTCTTGCCCCGGAA
>JBEKTX010000230.1:0-6864 GCA_049515615.1 Spirochaetia bacterium | reverse complement strand
CAACTATTTGGAAAAACGAGCACATGTTCATTGTCTATCATCTGAAACAGTTGCTCATGGCTACCCTTCCCAAAATCGAACTGATGTTCCATGGAAATTGGAACATATGCTTCGACACCTTGGCGAAATTCGTTGCACCCATATCGACAATGCCACAGGCACAGAAGCCGTGTAATGATTGCTTTTGCTCATGCAAGTCGCGATTTAGGGTTCGATAGGGTAAATACACATTTCTCTAGGACTTTCTCCCAATTTGATTGAATTTGTCAAATGGAAAGAGCGGAGAAAGTCCGACGGCTCTATGATACTGTGAAATAGCGGTCAAGTTCCTCCATCCGTTCCTGTGGGTTGAGCATCGGCTCGGTTTCGAGGTACACAAAGTCCGGGAATTCTCTCTGCGGTCGGTTCGGTCAACGCTGGCTGAACGCACTCACGGCGAGCGAGACGAGAATGAGTGCTCCGATCGCCACGTCCTGAAAGTACGCGTTTACCTGGAGCATGTTCAGGGCGTTCGAGATGATTCCGGTGAGAAGCACGCCAAAGAACGTGCCGATGATTTTCCCTTTTCCGCCCGTCATCGGCGTTCCTCCGATGACCACGGCCCCGATTGCCTGCAGCTCGATCCCATTCCCCGTGGAGGGTTGCGCAGCACCGATACGTGACAGCAGCAACGTTGCCGCGGCGCCGACCAGGAGACCATTGATGATGAAGAAGATGAGCTTGTTGAGATTGATGGGGATCCCCGAGAGGTAACTGGCCTGGGGGTTGCTCCCGATGGCGAATGCGCGGCGCCCCAGCTTCATGTATTTCAGGATGAAGTGGACGATGAGATACCCCGCGATGCTGATGATGAAAAGCAGCGGGACGATATTGAAGAACCTCTTTGTTCCCAGGAACTCGAACTTTCCGTAGATGAGCTGGAGGACTCCCTTCGTAAATGCCAGCGCGATTCCCCGGAAGATCCCAATACACGCGAGGGAGATGATGAACGAAGGAGCGCGGAACCCGATGGAGCACGCGCCGACGAAGAAGCAGTTGAAGGTTGCCAGCAGGATTCCGACGATTACCGGCACGACATAGCCGTAGCCTGCCTTGATCATGATCGCCATGACGCAGGCAGATATCCCGATGTTTGCGCCCACGGATATATCGAAATTTCCCGATATCATGAGAAGAGTTGCCCCTGCAGCGACAAGGCCGAGAACTGACACCTGCTCGAGGATGTTCTCGATATTATTGAGGCCGAAGAAACGTGGATTGATGAGCCCCGTCACCAGGGCAAGGGCCGCCTCCACGATGAGGAGGAAGACCCACTGGTTTCTGAAGATCGCGACGGTTCTCTGCATGTCAGACTCCGATGAAGCACTTGATGAGCATTTCTTCCGTGACGCCTTGCCGGTCGAGCACGTGCGTGAGACGACCCCCCCGCATGACCCCGATGCGGTCGCTCATCGATATCAACTCAGGCATGTCGGAGGACACCATGATGATGCTCTTTCCATTCTTTGCAAGCTCTACGATAAGGCCGAAAATCTCAGCGCGTGCGCCAACATCGACTCCCTTCGTCGGTTCGTCAAAGATGTACAGAGTCGCGTCGCTCAGAAGCCACCGCCCGATGATTGCTTTCTGTTGGTTGCCTCCCGAAAGCTCGGCGACGGTCTGCAATTCCTCGTCGCTGACCGCGATCCGCAGCCTCTTTACCATTTCCCGCACTCGTCGGCGCTCCGCGGCGAGATTCAGCACCGATGGCTCATAGCGTTCGTTGTGCACGATGGCGATGTTCTCCGTGACGTTGCGGGGAGCGAACATGGCGAGCTTTTTCCTGTCCTCTGTGATGAGACAGATGCCGGCGCGCATCGCGTCGCGGGGAGAGTTGACCTTGACGGCTCGTCCGTCAATGAAGATCTCTCCGCTGTCTCTCTTGTCCGCGCCGAAGATCAGATTGACCAACTCGCTCCTTCCAGAGCCGACCAGCCCCCCGATGCCGAATACTTCACCACGGCGTACATTGAAACTCACGTCTTCCACTACGCCGCGGCGGCCGAGGTGACGCAGCTCGACTTGAACGGGACCAGGCTCCACCGTCTCCTTGGTGTAGAAAAGAGATGCATCCCTGCCCACCATTTCGCGGATGACCGTCCCCATGTCGATTTGATTCGCCGGAAACGTTCCCATGCTCTCCCCATCCTTGAGGATCGTGATCGTGTCTCCGATCTCGAAGATCTCCTCCAGGTAATGAGAGATGTAGATGATCCCGATTCCCTTGCGCTTCAAGCCCCGGATGAGGTCCATGAGTGAGTTTGTCTCCTCCAGGCCGAGGGAGCTGGTTGGTTCGTCCATGATGATGATTTTTGCATCCTGGTGGAGAGCTTTCACGATCTGCAACATCTGCTTCTGGGCAGAAGAGAGGTTCTCCACCAGGGTGTCTTCCTTGAGACTAAGATGGAGAGATTGGATCAGTGTTCGTGCCTTCGTGTTCTGACGCCGGGTATCCACCACGAGGGGGAAGGCGGCCCTTCGCTCCCCGCCTAGAAAGATGTTGTCAGCAACTGTAAGGCTCTCAATGAGCTCTGACTCCTGATAAACCGTTGAGACGCCGAGCTCGATTGCCTGTCGTGGGGAGAGCCCTCTATGCTCCGTCCCCTGGATGATGATTGAGCCTGATTCCGGCGTGATGGCACCCGAGAGCAGCTTCGTGAGCGTCGACTTGCCTGCCCCATTCTCACCGACAAGGCAGTGGACTTCACCCTCGCGCAATTCGAAACTTACGTCATTCAGCGCCTTGTGAGTGCCGTATATCTTCGTTGCACCGCGAATCGACGCAAGCACGCGATACTCCTGCATCCGTTCCTGACGGTATTGATAAAAGCCGCGCGAGAGGTTTCCCGCGCGGCTGGACGATCAGTACAGACCCGTGTACTGGGGGAAATACTTCTTGGTGAGATCGAGCCAGACAGCATCAATATCCCAGGGAATGACCTTCATCTTGTCGTCGATCGTCTTGGGGGTGATGGAAGCGATGGGCAGAAGGATCTGCTGATTGATCTTGGTGATTTTGCCCGTGACATAGGACGAAAGCGTGAGGAACGAGATCATCCCCTCCCAGCCGGGAGAGCTCGAGATGGAATACTTGATCCCGCCTTCCTTCATGGCCACGATGCCATAGGGCGCGCCGTTCGTCGTGATGACTTTGATCGGATTGTTCAGCAGCCCCCTGGTCTTGAGCATCCGCACCACCGCGACGCCCATTTCGTCGTTGAAGACAAAGAGTACGGAGAACTTCTGACCAGACTGGATGAGGTCCTGCGCCTGATTGACCGCCTAGTTCGGATCATAGCGGCCATCGCGCACGGCGATGATTGTGTTCTTGCCCAATTGGGCAACGGTGGGCTCGAAGGATGCCCGGAACATCTGGACCGGTACGTGCTCGAACAGGCCCATGATGACCGCGATGTTCTCACCAGGGTAGGTTTTCGCGATATACTGGGCAATGTCCTTGCCCATTGCGTCCCAGTCGAAATCGATCGCACCGACGATGTCAGAGCCTGACTTCAAGACCTGACCGACATTGTCCGTCACAACCAACGGTATCTTCGCATCCGCGCACTTTTTCGCTGCTATGTTCGCCCCGTTCTGGTTGAAGGTGAACACGCACCTAGGCAACGGCGTACACGTTGCGGCGCAAGCGCGGTGGGGCTACGCTCAGCCGTTTCTCTTCTTTTCCTTCAGGTCGTCCTTGTTGAGGATGAGGATGTTTCCGGCGGCGTCCTGCACGAACACCTCCGCGCCCGAGACGAGAATACAGGTGGACGTGTCGACCACCGCCTCCGACTGCGCCTGCAGCGCAAGGGTCGCGTCGAAACGTCCTAGGAAGCCGCCTTTCGAGGTGCCCAGTACCGCGTAAACCGAGGCGTCCGACGCGGCGAGGTAGCTGGTCGGCGCGATGTTGTCTGTCCCCTGCTTCTGCACTGCAAGCGTGGCCGGGTCCATCGCAACGAGACGGACGGCGGCGTTGCCCCCCGTGGCGCCCGCAACTACGACGATCGATGAGCCCACCGTCACGTACGTGCGCCCCCGCACCGTGTTGATGTCCGACTGCGACAGCAGCTTGCCAGAGACCCTGTCGATCAGGACGAGCTTGCCGAGCTTGTCGGGGGACGCGGCCACGACGTAGACGAACAGCAGTTGTCCGGGCGCCGCGGCAGTGCCCGCGGTCGTCTGCGCCTGCGGCTGCGCGGCCTGCTGTTGGGCGGCATGCTGCTGGGCGGCCTGCTGCTTGATGTTGGCCTGCTCGTCCGCCGCGATCGTGGCCCTCTGTTGCTGAGCGGACTTCTGTTCGGCGGCGACCTGCGCCTGCGTCTGGGCGACCGCCTGCTGTCCCTGCTGGACCTTCTTGGATTGCTCGGCAACGGCCTGCTCTTGCTGCGTGACCGCGGCGCCCGCCGTCTCCGCCGTCTGCTTCTGCTGCGGGCTGGCGCCCGGAGCGGCGGCGGCCGCCTGTGCCTGGGCTGCCGCCTTCCGTGACTGCTCCAGCTGCTGCTGCTGCGCGGCGAGCTTCTGCTGGTCCTGAAGCACCTGCTGCTGCTGACCCTGCGCCTTCTGCTGGTTCTGTTCGATCCCGCGCTGCTGAAGCTCGGCGAGGTCCTTCCGCTCCGGCAGCGCCTTGCCCGGCTGGGCCTGGAGGTTCTCGATCACGGAGGGAGCGGCGAGCTGCCCAGCAGGGACCGCTGTCAGGCTCCCCTTCTGCGCGCCAATGGAGAGGGGGATCAGCATGCGCGTTTTGCCCGGCCACTCGGTGTACTTCGTCGCGATGCCGGCGTTCTCCGCCGTGACATTGCTCATGACGATCGTCTTGTACACCCCGGCCAGGTATGCGATGTTGCCGCGGAACACGGCATTGTAATAGACGATGAACCGCGCGAGTACCTGGGCGTCGGCGGGCGAGTAGCTGTAGGCGGCCTGCAGGTACCCGCTGACCATGCGCATGATGTTGACCACGTCGTCCACTTCGGCGCCTGCCTGCAGGATGAAGATGTCCGCGTCGAGCTTCGTGCCCTCAGGGGCGCCGATGGCGTGGATGAGCTGGTACTTGCCGCCGAAGACGAACTCGCCCGGCGCGGCGCTCACCCCGCGGCCTAGGCCCTGGCCGATGCCCACGATCTGCTCCAACGTATCGATGCTGGTGTGCGGCCCGACGTAGTTGATGAAGGTGAGGGAGGTTCCCTGGCCCTTGGCCAGCTCGTCCCTGTCGACCTGGCCGAAAGCCAGGGCGCCGACCAGGAGAAATGACAGCGCCGTCAGTTTCCTGTTCATCGGTTACTCCTCCTCATTGAGTATATCCGTTTTCAGCTCCCCGCGCAGGACGGATTCCGCGGTCGATCGGACGGCCGGGTCGTAGCTGCCCCGGGAGATGGCGAGCAGGGTCGCGATCGCAGAAGGATCGCCGAGGGCGCCCGCATAGACGGCAATATGGCCGATCGAATCCGCGACGGCGGCTTCGAGGCGGTTGTCGGAGGGGAGGCCTGCCCGGCGGGTGAACGCGCGTACGATCGTGCGCAGGGAGCCGCCGTCGCCGTCGCTGGCGATGGCGCCGAGCGCACGGATCTCGGCGGCAAGGGCCGCGCCGTCCGTCTCCGCGTCGACCGCGTCCAGGAGGGCCGAGCGGGAGGCGATTGATCCCACGCGACCGAGCAGCGCCGCGGCCCGGGCGCGAAGGTCCGGAAAATCATTGATGAGCTTCTGGTTCTGCCTGACCCGGGTCGCCAGTCCCGTGCCCACGATATTCTCCAGCATCCGCACCGCGTACCACGTGCTCTTGTCGAGGGAGCGGGAAGAGATTCGGCCGCCGATGTCGGCGAGGAGCAGCTGGATGCCCTCGCGCCCGGGAACGCTCGTGAGCGCCTGGAGGTAGAGATAGTCGGGGTTCAGGGCCAGAAGCGCGCCGTTGTCCGCGGCGGGCGCGGCGTCCGTGTGGCCCGAATGCCGTGCGTCGTGGCCCGCCTGCGGCCAGGGCGCTGGTGTGTCAGCGCGCGAGCCGGGAACCCCTGTCGCAGCCCTGTCGAGCGAATAGACGATCCAGTCGCGGCCCCCGACGAGGATCTCGCCGGTCTCCGCCGCCGTTACCCCGCCCGGGGCACCGCTCTTCAGGCTCCCGGAAACAGCATGCTGGGAATCCAGGGCGAGAATTGACCCGTCCTGCCCTGCCAGGAATACGCGGCCCCCGTCAATGAGGGGGGGAGCGCCCAGGGGCCGCGCAGCCTCCGTCCGCCAGAGCTCCCGGCCGTCGGCGGAGAATCCGGCGACGCCTCCGGCGCTGGTATCCGCCACTATCTGCAGGGCATCGGCGGCCACGCCGATCACCGGCGCGCCGAGGTGTTTCCGCCACCGGGGGTCGCCCGCCGGGCCCACCGCCACGATTTCACCCACGTCCGTGCCGAGCACGACGGTGCCGTCTGCGGCGATCGCCGGCACACCGGGCGCGGCCGCGAAGGGAAGCGACCATTTGAGCTCGCCCCACGATGTGAGCGCGTACAGCCGCCGGTCCGAGGCCGTTACGTAGATCGTCCCGGCACCGTCGATCACCGGCTGGCCTGTCACCGCGCCGGGGAGGGTCACCGTCCATTCGCGCCGGCCAAGGTGGGAGAGCGCGGCGAGCGTCCCTGCCGAGGTTCCCACGAGCACGGTGCCGTCTTGCGCAACGGCGGGATCTCCCGCGGGCAGACCATCAAGTCGGACGGTCCAGAGCCTGCCGCCCCGCGGGTTCACGGCAATGAAGTCCCCGTTCTTGAGGCCTGCGTAGATGGTCCCGTCCGCGGCAACAGCAAGACAGTCCCACGGGATCCATCCCAAGTCGTGCTTCCACAG
>JBEKTX010000229.1:0-6882 GCA_049515615.1 Spirochaetia bacterium | reverse complement strand
TGCGCTCATCGCGCGGAAACCATCGAACCGCCCGGACTGCGGGCGGTTCGTCTCTTGTCCTACTGCGGCTTCAGCTCAGAGAGGGGGATAGGCCGGGGGCTGCTCTCCTCTCCATTGGAAGAGGCGAGCTCCTTGAGCAGCTCGCGAGCCCTGGCGCTCAGCTTGGTGGGGATCCGGACCACGATCTTGATGTACAGGTCCCCCCGCCTGCTGGAGGAATGGAGCTCAGGAATGCCTTCACCCTTCAGGCGGAGGACCCGTCCATTCTGAGTCCCGGGGGGGATGCTCACCCGCACCGTCTTCTGGTCCAGGGTCGGCACGACGATGTCCGCCCCGAGGGCAGCCTGCGTGATCGAGATGGGAATGGCGCAGTACACGTCCTTGCCGTCCCGCTCGAAGCTCTGATGCGGCAGCACCCTGAGGAACACGTACAGATCGCCGTCCGGCGCCCCATGTGCGCCGGCGTCGCCCTGGGAGGCGAGGCTCAAGCGCTTGCCGTCCTCGATTCCCGCGGGAATCGTGATGGTGATCGTGCGGGACTTGCGGACCGTGCCGACGCCCCGGCATTCTGCGCACGGTTTCTCGATGATCTCACCTTCACCGTTGCAGCTGGGGCACGTGGAAGCGATGGAGAAGAATCCTGAGTTCCTCCGCACCTGGCCCGAGCCCCCGCAGGTGGGGCAGAGCTTCCTGCCGCTGCCCTTGTCCGCGCCGGTTCCCTTGCAGGCGTCGCAGCGCTCTGCCCGCGCATAGGTGACTTCCTTTTTCACCCCGAACGCAGCCTCGAGGAAGCTGATCTCCATGTCGTAGCGAAGGTCGGAGCCGCGCTGGCCGTAGCCGCGGCTCGACGACCTCCTCCGCGATCCGCCGCCGCCGAAGAAGGAGTCGAAGATGCCGCTGACGTCCCCGAAGATATCCTCGAATCCCTGGAAGATCGTGGAGAAATCCTGGGCCGTCGGCTGGCCCATGCCATTGAGGCCGGTAAAGCCGTACTGGTCATAGGTCTGGCGCTTGCGGTCATCGGCAAGTATCTCGTAGGCCTCGGTGGCCTCCTTGAACTTGTCTTCCGCTTCCTTGCTCCCCGGGTTGCGATCGGGATGATGCCTGATGGCGAGCTGGCGGTAGGCCTTTCTTATCTCTTCACGGCTGGCATTTTTCTGAACGCCCAGCACCTCGTAAAAATCGCGCTTGGTCATGTCTTACTCAACGACCTCGTAGTCCACGTCCTCCGCGCCCGCGCGGGTGCCGCGGTCCCCGCCGGCGCCCTTGGGGGTTTTCGGATCCGTTTTCTTCCCGTTGCCGGGGTCACTCCCGGGGCTGCCGGCCTGGGCCGACCGCGCCGATGCATCCTTGTAGACCTCTTCTGCAAACGCATAGGCGGCGCGCTGCAGCGCTTCCAACTTCGACCTGATGAGCCCGGGGTCTTCCGAGGCAAGGGCCGCGCGCAGCTCTGCCGCCGCCGTCTCCGCTGCCTGCCGGTCGGATTCATTCACCTTCTCTCCGAGGTCGCGCAGAGACTTCTCGGTGGAGTACAGTAGTGAATCGGCCGCATTGCTCGTCTCTGCCCGCTCGCGCTCCCTTCTGTCTTCCGCGGCGTGCAATTCGGCGTCCCGCACCATCCGCTTGATCTCGTCCTCCGACAGGCCCGAGGAGCTTTCGATGCGGATTTTCTGCTCCTTGCCGGTTCCCAGGTCCTTTGCCGATACATGCACGATGCCGTTCGCATCGATGTCGAACGTCACCTCGATCTGGGGGATGCCGCGGGGCGCGGGAGGAATCCCGACGAGGTCGAACCTTCCCAGGGTCCGGTTCTGCGCCGCCATCTCGCGCTCCCCCTGGAGCACGTGGATGGAAACGGCTGTCTGGCTGTCCGATGCGGTGGAGAACGTCTGGCCCTTGCGGGTGGGAATGGTCGTGTTTCGGTCTATGAGCTTCGTGAACACCCCTCCAAGAGTCTCGATGCCCAGGGAGAGAGGCGTGACATCCAGGAGGAGAACGTCCTTGACGTCGCCGCCGAGGATGCCTCCCTGGATCGACGCGCCGACGGCCACGACCTCGTCCGGGTTCACGCCCTTGCTCCCGTCCTTTCCGAAGATGTCCCTCACGATTGCCTGCACCGCGGGAATTCGCGTTGAGCCGCCCACGAGAATGACGTGGTCGATGTCTTTCGGACCGAGGCCAGCGTCCCGGAGGGCCTGGAGGCAGGGGCCGCGCGTCTTCTCGAAGAGGTCATCCAGGAGCTGCTCGAGCCTTGCGCGGCTCAGGGTATGGTTGAGATGACGCGGCCCGGTCTGATCCGCGGTGATGAAAGGCAGGTTGACCGACGTCGTCTGGGCGCTGGACAACTCGATCTTGGCCTTTTCCGCCGCTTCCTTGAGCCTCTGCAGCGCGATGCGGTCCCGCTGCAGGTCGATGCCGGTTTCCTTGCGGAACTCCCCCACGAGCCACTCGATCACCCGCTGGTCGAAATCGTCTCCTCCGAGGTGGGTGTCTCCGTTGGTGGACTTCACCTCGAACACGCCATCCCCGAGCTCCAGGATGGAAATGTCGAAGGTCCCGCCGCCTAGGTCGTACACGGCGATGGTCTCTTCCCGCCCGCCCTTGTCCAGACCGTAGGCAAGGGCGGCCGCGGTGGGCTCGTTGACGATCCGTTTCACGTCCAGGCCCGCGATCCTCCCCGCGTCCTTGGTCGCCTGGCGCTGGGCGTCGTTGAAATACGCGGGGACGGTGATGACGGCGTCCGTCACCATCTCCCCGAGGTAGTCTTCCGCGGTTTTCTTCATCTTCTGCAGAATCGCCGCCGAGATCTCGGGGGGTGAGTAGCGGGTGCCGCGGATCTCCACGCGCACGTCGTTTCCCGACTCCGTCACCTTGAACCCGACTCTGTTCGTCTCCTCCCTCACCTCGTCGAACCGGCGCCCCATGAAGCGCTTGATCGAATACACGGTGCTTTCGGGATTCGTGATCATCTGGTTTTTCGCCGGCTGCCCGACCAGGCGCTCCTCCCGGTCCGTGAAGGCGACAATGGAGGGAGTGGTGCGCTGACCTTCCGAGTTCTGGATGACGACGGGCAGGCCCCCTTCCATGATCGCGACGCAGGAGTTGGTCGTGCCGAGGTCGATCCCTATGATCTTGCCCATCCGGCCTTCCCCCTACCTCGCCCGTTCATCCGTGCTTTCCTTCGGGTTCCCGTCGGCGGCGGGGACCATGACCTTCACCCTCGCGGGCCGCAGCACGCGTTCGTGCAGGTAGTACCCTTTCTGGTAGTCCTCCACCACGGTGGGCTTGCTGCCGGCCGGGCCCTCCACGCGCTGGACCGCTTCGTGCCTGTTCGGGTCGAACCCCTCACCGACCGATGTGAAGCGCTTCAGCCCCCACCGCGTCTCGAGCATCTCCACGAACTGCCTTTCGATCATGCTGATTCCCTGGAGGAAGGTCGCGAAGTCGCTGGATTCCTCCGCGGAGCGGATCGCGCGCTCGAAATCGTCGATAAGACCGATGATGTCGCTCAACAGCGAGGCGTTGGCGTAGCGCGCCGCATCTTCACGCTCGCGGAGCATCCGCTTGCGGAAATTCTCGAAGTCGGCCTGCTTGCGGAGCAGCTTGTCCTTCAGGTCGGCGACTTCCTTTTCCAGTGCGGCAATCCGTTCCTCAGCGCTCGCGCACTGCCCGCTGTCGGGCGCACCTTCTGCGTCCACGGGGCTCGGCGCGGGCTCGGGGCCGGAGCTATGCTGCGGCCCCTCGGATTTTTCTTCCTGGTCCTTCTTCTTCGACATCAGTACCGCCTGGAGAGAAATTGTTAATGTTAAGGTAACAGCGCCCTTCGCGTCGGGTCAAGCACTTTCTCAGGCGCGAAAAAGGAGCCCGGCGTCCCCCTTCGGAAGACTCTCAGCTTCCCTGCGCTTCGCCTCGTACCCGGGGCGACCCATGATCCCATAGGCGAACTGCTTTCCTTCTTCCACGCCGGGCTGGTCCAGGGGATCGATGCCGAAAAGTGCGCCTGCCGCCACTGTCTGCACCTCCAGGAGGTGGTAGTACTCGCCGATGCTCCCCGGGCTCACGTCGGGGAAGGTGATCGTGCTCACTGGTCTTCCCGCCTTGGAAAGCGCAATCTCGGTCGCAATCTCTTCCGCGGCGAGCAGCTCGTTCAGCGTGTGCCCGCCGAGGTAGGCGACCGCTTCGAGGCCCTCGCCCGCTCGCGGGATCTGCACGCTCTGGGAGAACTTCTCCACCGTGAGAAAGGTGTAGACCTTGTCGTCGGGGCCCTCCTTGTAGAGCTGCACCTGCGAGTGCTGATCGGTGACGCCAAGCGCCTTGATGGGGGTCGGCCCGACGGAGACGATGTTCCCCTCCCGTCCGACCCTCTTGCCGAGGCTTTCCGCCCAGAGCTGCCGGTACCAGTCCGCCAGGAGATACAGCTGATCGGAATAGGCGAACATGACGGAGATCGGCCGCCCGGACGCATAGGCCGAGTGATGGAGCACCGCGCCCAGGTACGCGGGGTTGTCCATGAGCTCGCCGCCGGAGAGCCGCGTATCCATGGCTCCTGCGCCGGCAAGAAGGCCCTTGATGTCGATGCCCAGGAGGGCCGCGGGCAGCAGACCGACAGGGGTGAGCACGGAGAACCGCCCGCCAACGCCATCCGGTACTTCAAAGGTGGTCCAGCCCTCATCGCCTGCAATCTTTCGCAGGGCGCCCTTGCTCCTGTCCGTCGTCGCCACGATGTGATCCTTCGCGGCCTTCTCCCCCAGCGCATCGACGAACCACTTGCGGAAGACAAGGAGCTCCGACATCGTTTCCGCGGTGTCGCCGGATTTCGTGATGACATTCAGCAGGGTCTGCTTCGGGTCGAGAGCGGAGAGATGGGACCCGATCCGCACCGGGTCGATATTGTCCAGCACTGCGAGTCGGGGTTCTTTCTCCAGCGCGGGATACGGGGAGCGGAGCGCGGAGTTCAAGGAAAGAAGACCGAGTGAGGATCCGCCGATTCCCAGTACGACAACGGTCTTGTAGCTGCCCTTCACCCGAGCCGCGAACTGCTCGATGGGGCCGACGTCCTGGCGGGGCAGCTCATAGAAAGGCAGCTTCCCCGCTTTCCTGCGTGCGAGCAGATCTTCATGCACTGCCCGCACCTTCAGCCTGTACGATTCCACTACTTCCCGCGAAAGGGGCGGGATCATCCTGCGGTAATCGATCGTCAGTGACATCATCTCCTCCTTGTCCTCGGTCCGAGCAGGGCGTGCGCCAGGCTGATTGCGCCGTATCGGCAGGTTTCCTGGCAGCATGAGCAGCGGATGCACGTGGTAAAGTCGTAGATCGGAACGCCCCCGTTGTTCTGGGCGATGGATTTCGGGGTCGTGGGACACGCGGCTATGCACTCTCCGCACATCGTGCAGAGGGAGGGATCGATCACCGGTCGGGGCACGACAAGCTCGCGGGCAATCCGCAGGGCAAGCGGCGGCAAGCGGAGCGACGGAGTGCGGGGAGGCATCTTGAAGCCGCGCTGGACGTAGTGCTCGAGGTTCTCGCCCCTGAGGTCGATGCTCTCCGGATGAGCATTGCCCAGCCCGCTCTCGTGCGCGATGCGGACATGGGGAACGGACATGGGGTCGATGCCCATGATCCTGCATCCCACGGCGTCCGCCGCAACGGGATCATCGGAAACGATCAGGAGCCCCACGTCGACCAGCTGTCCGCTTCCCGGGCCGTTCCCCTGCATCGCTTTCACGCTGTCAAGCACGACCAGCCGCGATCGGACGAGGCCATTGAGGTCGACGATCATCCGGGAGAAGTCCTCCATGTTCGGATGCGAGAGGTGGAATCCAGCCTTTCTGCCGCCGGGCACCACGCCGAAGGTATTCTTCAGCGCGCCGGTCATGATCGTGAAGGCATGCGTTTTCAATCGCGGAAGGTTGACGATTGCCCCGGCCTCCAATGCGCCGCGAGCGATGTGAAAGCGCCTTTCCTGCAGCCCCTGAGGATAGCTCACATCCTCACCGTTCTCGAAATCCGCGAGCGGGATTCCCCGTGCCTCCGCCTCTTCCAGCAGGCCGCAGCGCCGCGCCGCGGCCTGCGGCCGGGAGGTGAGGTTGGGGGAATCGCCGAATGTGAGGCGGGCGCCGTTCTCCTGCAGCACGCGGGCAACGGCGGAGAACACCGCCGGGTGGGTCGTGACCCCCTTCTCGGCAGCCGCGGCCGTGAGGAGATTGGGTTTCAGGAGGATGGGGGTGCCGGCCGCGGTTGTGTCACGGACGATGCCCGCGATGTCGAAGCTGGAGAGCGCCCCCCTCACCGCCGCGAGGACACGATCCCTGTCGTAGTCGCGACAGGCCGCCAGCACGACCGTGGAGGCCCCGCGCACGGCTCAGACCTTGGGCGCGAGCTCCAGGATGAGCTCCACCTCTCCCCTGCTGAGCTGCGTGACACGCGAGATTTCCTGGACGGACCAGCCCTGGTGGGAGAGTTTCACCACGGTTTCCCTCTTGTCCAGCGGGGGCGCGCCGCGGTCTGGTTTCTCTTTCTTCGTTTCCGCCTTGATGATGGATTCCAGCAGGCGCACCTGCTCCTGGGCCTGGCGCCCGATCTCTTCGAAGCGGGTCTCGGTGCGCGCCATCCACTCCCGCGAGCTCTGCGCTTTCTCCAGGCGGGACTCCAGCTCCACCATGATCCCGCTGAGCTTGCCCACTGTCTCCATTGCCGAGTCCGCGTCCTTCTTGTTGCCCGCCAGGGTGTCGTATTCCGAGCGGAGGTCCTGGACCTTGGCGGCAAGATCGTCTGCTGCACGGTCCGCCTCCTGGAGGGACTTCTCGATCCCTTCGAGGCGCTGGAAGTTTCGGTCACGCCTTCCGAGGTTATGCTGAGGATTTCCCGCTTTTTCTCCAG
>JBEKTX010000228.1:0-6921 GCA_049515615.1 Spirochaetia bacterium | reverse complement strand
TGTCTGGGCGATGGCAGCGGTTCGTCGAAATGGGGGAAAAAGAATGGATTCGAAGGGAAAGGATTACTTTATGGGGCAGTAATTCGATCACTCGAGCTTCTTCCAGATTCACCCCTGGGCGGAATACATCGCATCAGATGCGATCCCGCGTCTGCCAGATCATCACTCCGCGCGCCAGTACTCGGGAACGCGGTATTCCTGCGCCAGTCAGTCCTGTTTCAACGAAACCATTCCAAGAGCGACCGGAATACTCGCCAAGCATATATGAATCCGCAGAGGGAGTCAAGACAAACATGAGCGCATTCCTTGACACCTCCCGGGAGCGCCGGATAGCATGGAAAGGTACTTCCATGGGTGAAATGAGCTTCCTCCTTGCCGTATTCGCCGTGATCGAGCACTTGAACAAATCGGAGCTCACCACGACGAGCAAGAAGCTCATCATTGTATACGTCAACGAGGCATCGGGCCTTTCATTCATTGAGAAGGCACGGACTGCAGTGCGCCGCTATACTCAGATGGTGCTTCCGTCACTGGAGAGCATCAGGGAGAAGTCCCGGACCGTGGAGCTTGATGCCCTCGACCACCTCGTTCTGAAGCTCGAGTACGAAGCTTCACGGATGCAGAAGTAGCCCTTTTCGAAACCTGGAAAGCACTGGCTTTCGAGGCTGTATTTCCTGGCCGTTTTGCCTCATTTCGAAGTTCCAGGAGCGACATCGCAACGAACACGCCGACGATCACAAAAGTGGCTGCAGGCGACACCCACTGCGGCACTCGAACGCCCAGGCCATCGCACATCATGACGGCACCCAGAAAGAGGATCGAGTACATCGCGCCGTTCTTGATGTAGCGCAGCCGCCGGATCCGCTCGATATTGCCCACCGTGACCTGCCGGACGACCAACGCCCCCAGCCCGTTGCCCAGGACGATGATCGGGACCGAAAGTGTGAAAGCGAAGGCGCCCAGCACGCCGTCGATGGAGAACGTCATGTCGATGATCTCGAGGTAGAGGATCTTGCTCAGGTCCGAAAGGTTTCCGGCGACAAGCTGCTTCTCCCTCGCCTCGGCGTTTTCCTTGAATCCGTGCGTGATGAAAAAGAGAGTCGAGCCGACCACGGCGGAGAACGCCACCATATTCCCCACGTGGAGTGAGAACCAGACAGTGAGAGCCAGAAACACCGAAGCGACCGCAAAGAACCACGCCCCCATGGAGGTGAAGAACTTTTCTGCACCCAACCCGAACTGCTTGGGCTCAAGGAACAACCAGTGCAGGAAAAGAAGCACGAGGAACACGCCGCCGCCCATGAGGAGGATCGGCGCCGCCTTGTCTACCGCTTCCACCACCAGGGCATCGCTGGAGAAAGCGGCGACAAATGCTCCAAGCGGTCCCTGCGCGGGCAGGGCGAGCCATACGATGAGCCAGGGGAGGAGTCCCCGAACCACAAAGACCGCGAAGAGCAATCCCCACACGAGAAACCAGCGCCGTGCCCGGGCTCCCATTCCAGACAGCACCTCGGCGTTGATGATTGCGTTGTCGACGCTGGAGACGGTCTCGAACACGGCGAGGCCGAGGATCGTGAGCGAGATGCCAAGGATCGACATGGCGCATCCTACCCTGGCCGCGGGCCTTGATGCCACCGTCTCCTCCGGGTACTGTTGCTGATCGACCCAAGACTCCTCGACGCGTGCGCCCTTCTCCTCGGCTCTTCGACGCGCAGGTTGAACGCGGCGGTCCTCCTGCAGCTTGACGCGGCCACCGTGCGCCGTGCCTGGCGCGTGCTCGCGGTTTCCAGCCACCCGGATGCTGCCCGCCGCGGCGTGGCGAGGTCCGGGACATACGACGGGCGGCGCTTCATCGAGGCTTCACGGGCGTACGAGCTGCTCATGGGGTATCTGTTGAGCAGGCCGGCTCCTCTTTCGCCGGGCGCCCGCCCGTCACGGCCCCGTGCCGGGCACGCCGCTTCCTACGGCACCGCGGAGAAACGGGCGGCCGGTGAGAGGTGGAGCGCGACCGAGAAACGCGGCGGAGCGCTCTATTATCGCGGTCCCGTCCCGCGCAGGCGTCTCAGGCTTGCGGAGTTCCTCTACTATTCCGGCCGCGTCTCGTGGCAGAGCCTGATCAGCGCGGTGGTCTGGCAGCGCAATGCCCAGCCCCGGTTCGGAGAGCTTGCGCGCGAGCTGCGGAGCATCTCCTCGCAGGACCTCGCGCAGATTCTCGCGTCCCGGCAGAGGCACGAGCAGACCGGAGAGACGGCCCAGCGGCTGCGTCTTCTCACGGGCGCCCAGGTCGACCGGATCCTGCGGATGCAGCGCGCGCGGCGGAGGCTCATCGGCCGCTACTTCATGGAGAAGGAGAGCATGACCTCCGCGATGCTCGTCTCAATCCTGCACGAGCTGTACCGGCACAACGCCCGCTGGGGCCGGCTGCGGTAGGCCCCGGGTGAGGGATCCCCACGACGCGCGGGACCCTGAAGGGAATCTCGTCCAGGAGGCCGAGCCGGGAACCCGCTTGCCCTTCGGAGTGAGCCGCTTCTACGCCGGCCTTGCCCGCACTGAGGATCCGGGGTCCGACCCCATCGCCGCGCAGTACGTTCCCACGGAGAAAGAGCGGGAGGTGCTTCCCTACGAGTCCACCGACCCGATCGGGGACACGCGCCACCTGGCGACCGAGCGCCTCGTGCACCACTACGCTGACCGCGCCCTGCTCCTGGTGAGCGATCGATGCGCCACCTATTGCAGGTTCTGCTTCCGCCGTCATTTCACGGGGCACGGTGGGGGGCGCATTTCGGCGGCGCAGCTCGACGAGGCCTGCCGGTACCTTTCCGGCGCCCCCGCGGTCAGGGAGGTCCTTCTCTCCGGCGGAGATCCGCTCATGCTCTCGGACACCGAGCTCGAGCAGGTGATGAGCAGGCTCAAACAGGTGGGCCATGACTACATCATCCGGGTCTGCACGCGCATGCCGGTAGTCCTGCCTTCGCGAGTGACCGAGGATCTCGCGCGGATGCTGGGGGGCTTTGATTCCGTGTGGGTCGTGGTCCACGCCAATCATCCTCGGGAGCTCACGGAGGAGTTCCGACGCGGGATCCGTCTCCTGCTCGGTGCCGGCGTGCCGGTGCTCAACCAGTCGGTGCTCCTTCAGGGGGTCAACGACGACCCGGATGTGCTCGAGCAGCTTTTCCGCGGCCTCGTGATATCCGGGGTAAAGCCTTACTACCTTTTCCAGGGGGACCTCGCATCGGGGACGGCCCATTTCCGGGTCCCGCTGACTCGCGGCATCGAGTTGATGGCGGAGCTTCGGTCAAGGATCTCAGGGCTGGCACTGCCGACCTACGCGGTGGATCTGCCGGGCGGCGGCAAAGTGCCGGTGGAGTCAGCGCTCCTGCGCATGGAGGAAGATGTCTACGTGTTCCGCGGCCCCGACGGCGCCGAGTACCGCTATCCCCGGGAAGCCGGGTGAGCCGGCCTACTGATCTGCCCCCCAGATCACTACAGGCGCCTGTCCGGCGTCGGCTGCGCGCTGGGGACGCTCGCCCCCGGCACCAGGGACCAGCTCCCCGAACCGTGCGGCCATGTCAGGGGCTTCTTTCTGCACCTTCGCGAAATACGCGGCCGTATTTGCCGCATCCCCCTTGTTCGAGTAAATCCGCGCAGCCAGCAGGTTGAGCAAAGCGGAGTCCGCATTCCTGGACAGCCCCTGCTTCACTGCCGCCATGGCCCCGTCGCCATCGCCGACGAGGATCCGGACGTTCGCCAGGTTCACGTAGGGGGAGAGCATTGTCGGGTCCTCAGCGATGGCCTTGCGGAAAGCAGTCTCCGCCTCCGGAAGCCTGCCGAACAGCGCATGAAGGATGCCCTGCTGAACGCGTATTTTCACGGCCTGACGGCCGGAGAGCGCGGCAAGAGCCGCATCCATGCTTGAAAGCCGCGCGGTGTACAAGGTATCCGTCAACCCCGAGAGGGATGTGGAATACGCGGCGTCCACACGCGAGGCCGCAGGCTCGGCCACCGTGAGCGACCCCAAGGGCAAGGGAAGGGCGGGAAAAGAATCCCGCATCTCGGAGACGGGGATGAACTCGAACGGGCCCGCGGCGGAGTACTTTCTGAGGAGATCCGATGCGGAAATCCAGGCGGCCATGAAGCCCTGGGACAGGATCGTCGTTTCCACGGGGATCCAGACTTTTCCGTTCTTCGTGAGGACTTCCAGCCCGCCGCTCTGCAGGTACGGCGCGTTCTCCGCCGGCTCGTCGGTGTCGAATGCGGCAAAGATGTGACCCGGGGTCGTGAGAGCCGCCGTTCGGATTCCGACTGACTCCAGGAGCGAACAGAGGAGGGCCGTCGTGTCGCTGCAGTCGCCCGTGCGGTTGTACAGGGTGATCCGGGGAAAGTGGACTGTGTCGATGATCTCGGCTTTCCCCAGGGCCTTGGAAAACGGGGCGTCGAGGTTCTGCACGTAGGTGACGCCATAGGCGCCGAGTGCGTCGCAGATGCGGATCCCCTGCATCATGCTCCGGGAGAATCGAAGTGTGCGTTCACCGGGCCCGGCGCCGCTCAGTGCTCGTGCAGCGAAACCGCTCACGGTTGTCTCGTTGGGCGTGATGTAGGAGGAGATCTTGCGCGTGTCGTCCCAGGTGAGGGCCGTATTGCGGTAGATCGTGGCCGGGCCGGATCGCGAAGTCGACTGCTCTGTCCCGCCGGCCGACCATGTCACGGTCACCTGTGCCTGCACGGCCATGTCCTCCTGCAATTCCAGGACCTTCTGGCTGAACACCGGGGACAAGTCGAATGTCGCGCGCTCTCCTGGCGCAAGGCGGTCCGCGGTCCGGGAATCGTAAGGCAGGTCCATGAACCCCGGGATCATGAGGCTTGCGCGCACCTGCTCAACAACAACGGCGAGTGAGTTTGTCACCGTCACCGATCCGGGGGGGTGAAGGCCGTACCAGTGCATGAGTGAAGGGAAAAGGTTTGTGAGCCTGAGCTCGGTGATCGAAAGCGGGTTCTTTCTCTGCGGCTCCTGGGCCGTGTCGCTGAACAACCGCCGCAGGTCATTCATTGCTGCCCGGCTTTTTTCGTCATCCGGTGACTTGCTGAGGAGGAGCTCGTACTTCTGGATCGCCTGGACGGACAACGGACGGGCCGTCTCGATTCCGATCGTGGACAGGGTGGTTCGCGCACGCGCATCCAGGTCATGCGCCGCGGCCTTCAGATCGTCCACTTCGATTGCGAGGAGACGCGCGTCAGCTTCCGGGTTCCCCGGGTCCGCGTCCTCAACCTTCTGCCAGAAGGCCTTGGCCATGTATGTCGAACCGGCCGACTCGTAGAGCTTCGCGATCTCCGCATTGGAGCCGCGCAGAGCGATGACTTTCTCCTCGAAATCGTTTCGGATGCCCTTCTCCCGGGACCACGCGCGGTCGAGGATTTTCGTGATGCGCCGGCCGGAAAGATCGCAGAGGTAGATCAGGCCTCGCGACCAGTCCACGGCGATCGGCGCCGACGCCGGCAGCGCGCTCTGGTCGGAACCCTGCAGAGACGCCAGGCTCCAGGCGAGTCTCCCGTCCGGCCGGAAACGGGACAGCGCACTGCTCGAAAAGAGCACGAAGCTACCGTCAGGCCCGACCGCCATTGAAGTGGGCGCGACCACCTTCGTCGGGTCGGCGAGCGGCAGCAGGATGTCCAGCGGAGTGCCTTCTGAAGTGAAGATCCGTATTCCGCGCAGCTGCGGATCGTAGACCCAGATGGTCCCGTCAGGCCCCGTCGCATATGCCGTGGGCCAGGCGGAAGGGTTCGGGAACAGGGGAAGCTCCTGGCGCCTCTTGCCGGGGGCTGCCTTGTATGCCTTGCGGTTGGACGCGTCCACAAGGAGCGCGCTCCCGTCGGGGAGCGCCGTCCAATAGTAGATGGAGGAAAGCTCCAGCCCGGTAGGCACCCGCTGCGCCTCCGGGGCGTTAGGTTGGACCCGGTAGAGTTCCCGGCCCATGCTCGGCTTCAGGATGAGTGAGCCACCGGGGGTGGCCGACACGCCTCCGGCGTAGAGCTGCACTCCTTTGTCGGCGAGCGATTTGGCCGGCTCCCCGACCAGCCGGTAGGTGTGGTCGAGCTCGAGTGCGCTCATGATCAGTGCCACCGCGAGGTTTCCGCTGGAGGTCACGGTGATGCCCATGGGCGGCATCGTCGGACTAAGGACGGATCCGGGCAAATCGTCCACGAACGCGGGAGGTTCTCCCGCCTGCTCGGCGAGGTAGCCATGGAAGGAGCTCCATAGCAGGAAAATCGCGCGTGCCAGCCACAGAGGCAGGTCGGGGGTAGCAGGTGCCGACCACGCGAGGGTCGGGGTCTTGGTCCCGTCCGCTGTCCGGGTCAGGGCGATGACGAGCGACAGCGTGTCATTCTCCTGGGATGCAATCGTGGAGAGCGAATACTCGGGACCCTCACCCGAGCTTCCGCGCGGGGCGACTGCCAGTGCTTGAGGATAGAGGCGCGCAATGAGCGCCGCCGCCTGGTCGAGCAGCCCGTTGACGGCAGCGGCGAGCGCAGCCTTGTCCGAAGAGACCAGCGGCTTCTCCAGGGAGACCCGGTCCCCGGCGCTCACGGCAGGCGCGAGCGCCGCACAGAGCAGGGCGCACAGGACACACCCAAGGGTGGTTCGCTTCATTGACACTCCCCCGATTCCTTGGACAATGTTCAATCTTCGCGGCAGGAGGGGCAAGGGGCCTGGGGGCCCCCCCGCCGGAGGCTGGCCAGTTCCCTCGCCCGGGGGCCGTCCGGCCCTGTTCATTTTCCTTCAAATTGCCGAAATTGAAGGTGCCCCCTATGAGCATCCGCTGGAAGATCGTCCTCATCGTCGTGCCCCTGATCCTGGCCACCCTGCTCCTCACGGGGGTCAGCTCGTACTTCTCCGCCTCCAACGGCATCACGCGCGTGGCCAAG
>JBEKTX010000227.1:0-6927 GCA_049515615.1 Spirochaetia bacterium | reverse complement strand
TCTTGTTGCTCTCTGCATCATCGCCTGTCTGAGCACCGTGGGCTGGGCCCAGGCGAAGAAGCTGAAGTTCGGTTTCTCGGTGGCCACGCTTGACAACCCCTACTTCATCGAGGTTGCCAACGGCTTCAAGGACCAGTGTAAGAAGCTTGGAGTCGAGGCGATCGTCACCGACGGCAAGTATGACGCTGCCGCCCAGAACGACCAGATGGAGAACTTCATCGCCATGGGCTGCGAGGCAATCGGCGCCGCGCCGGTCGACCAGAGAGGCCTGCAGACCGTGACCCAGAAGGCGAAGGACAAAGGCATCATCGTCATCAGCGAAGCCCAGAAAATCGACAACGCGGACGGTCACGTCATCGTCGACGACTACGGCTACGGCGTCGTCAACGGCACGAACGCCGCTAAGTGGATCAATAACAAGCTAGGCGGGAAGGCCGAGGTTCTTCTGATCACGCTGGACCAGGTGGAAGCTGTGAAGCTTCGCGGCGATGGCATGGCCGACACGATCAACAAGCTCTGTCCGAACGCGAAAATCGTCGCCCGCCAGTACGCGGAGAGCATGGAGAAGGCGATGAACATCGCGGACACGGTCCTGACCGCCAACCCCAAGGTCCAGGTTATCGCCTGCGTGAATGACCAGCACGCCCTCGGCGCCTTGGCGGCCATCCAGAGCAAGGGCATCAAGGACCCGAACTTCTACATCGGCGGTGCTGACGCCACCGCGGAAGCTCAGGCCAAGATGAAGCTTCCCGGAAGCTACTTCCGGGTCACCGTGGACATCGGGCCCCGTCAGGCCGGCATCGACGTCGCCCAGCTGATGTACGACTACGTGAAGAGCGGCTCAAAGGGCGAAACCAAGTTCTTCAAGTTCACGTCCTTGTGGCAGGCGGGCTGCGGCATCGCCGAGAGCACCCCCGCAAAGAAGTAGAGCCCTCTTGCGGCTGATTGGCGGGAGGGGCATCATGGTCGAACGGTTTGACCTGCGGCCCCTCCGGCCGTCATATATGGGTGGCGCATCATGGATGAAGCAATTCTGAGCTTCCACAACGTCACCAAGATGTTCCCGGGAGTACGTGCTTTGGACAACGTCAGCATGCAGTTCCGGAAGGGGGAAATCCACGCCATCGTCGGGGAAAACGGAGCGGGAAAATCCACTCTGATCAAGATCCTGGCCGGCGCCTACCCGCCGACCGAAGGGACGATCCGCGTGCTGGGGGACACCTTTTCGGCCCATTCCCACTACACCCCCCACGAGTCGCTTGCCATGGGGATCTCGGTCATCTACCAGGAGTTCAACCTCATCCCGTACCTGAGCGTCGCCGAGAACGTCTTCTACGGCAGGGAAACGACCAGGAGCGGACTGATCGACAGGAAGGCCATGGAAGGCGAGACGAGGCGCCTCTGCCGCGAAATGGGGATAGAGCTGGATCCCCGCACGAAGGTCAAAGACCTGAGCGTCGCCTACCAGCAGATCGTGGAGATCGTCAAGTCCCTTTCGAGGAACGCCAAGATCGTCGTGATGGACGAACCCACTGCGCCGCTCACGAACAAGGAGATCGAATCCCTCTTCGGTATCGTGCGCAAGATGAAGGCCAAGGGCGTCACCGTCCTGTACATCTCGCACAGGCTCGAGGAGGTGTTCGAGATCTGCGATCGCGTGTCGGTCATGAGAGACGGAAAGTACGTCACGACGAAGGAGACGCGCGGGGTCAGCATCAGGGAGCTGATCGGATTCATGATCGGCCGGGAGCTCTCGCAGGACTACCCCCAGGCCGCCGGCCGGACCACGGAGGTAGTCCTGGCCGTGAGAGGTCTCACGACCGAGAAGATCAAGGACGTTTCCTTCGAGCTGCACAAGGGCGAGATCCTGGGGCTGGGGGGCTTGGTCGGCTCCGGCCGCTCCGAGACGGTGCGGGCCCTTTTCGGGGCCGACCGGCTGAAAAGCGGGGAAATCACGATCCTCGGGGAAAATTGCCGGATATCCTCGCCCGCTGACGCCATCCAGCACAGCCTCGGCCTGCTGCCGGAGGACCGCAAACGCCACGGCCTGGTGATCGGGATGCAGGTGAAGGAGAACATCACCTATGGCATCCTGAAGGCCCTGTCCAGATTCGGCCTGGTTTCCGCTGCGGAGCAGAAGCGCATTAGTCTGAAGTTGAAGGACTCCCTCAGAATCAAGACGCCGAAGATCACCCAAATCACCCGCAACCTGTCCGGCGGCAACCAGCAGAAGGTGGTGCTGGCCAAGTGGCTGGCCACCAAGTGCGACATCCTGATCTTCGACGAACCCACCCGGGGCATCGACGTCGGCACGAAACAGGAAATCTACGGCCTGATGCGGGATCTCACCAGGCAGGGCAAGAGCATTCTCATGATCTCCTCAGAGATGCTGGAGCTGATCGGCATGTCGGACCGCATCCTCATCATGCACGAAGGGCGGGTCAATGGCGTCCTGGCCCGTGACGGTTTCTCCCAGGAAAGAATTCTGGAAATCGCCTCGGGGACGAACGCCAACATAGAGGCAAACAGGTGAAAATGAGGTTCGAGTTCAAGGACATCCTGTCCACGTACGGCATACTGATCGTGCTCATCGCGCTATGCGTGGTGTTCGCGGCGATGACCTCGGGGCAGTTCTTCGCGCTCGAGAACGTCTTCAACATTCTCAAGCAGGTCGCCGTGGTGGGCATTATGTCGGTTGGGATGACGATGGTCCTCCTCACAGGCGGGATCGACCTCTCGATCGGGTCCATCGCCGGGGTGGGCTGCGTTCTCGCGGCGGCGCTGCTGCTGAAGGGCATCAGTGTGTGGGGGGTCGCGCTGGCAGTCCTCGCGATCGCGACGCTCATCGGAATGCTCAACGGCTTTTTCATCAATGAGCTGAAGATCCCGCCACTGATCACGACGCTGGCCATGATGACCTCCGTTCGAGGAGTCGCATATCTCATTACCGGCGGCATGCCAATCTTCGGCTTCAAGTCCGATATCCTCGTCATCGGCCAGGGATATGTGGGGTTCATCCCCGTGCCGGTCATCGTGATGGTCATCATCTTCCTGATCGGCATCGTTTTCGTGCAGAACACCCGCTACGGGCGCTACATCTATGGTGTGGGAGGAAACGAGGAGGCCTCCAGGCTCTCGGGGATCAGCGTCAAGCGGATCAAGTACGTCGTGTACTCGATCTCTGGCCTCCTCTCCGGCCTGGCCGGCATGGTGATGCTGGCCCGGATCAACAGCGGCACCCCGAAAATGGGCCAAGGCTACGAGATGGACGTGATCACGGCAGTGGTCCTGGGCGGAGTAAGCATCTCGGGAGGCGAAGGTAGGCTCGGCTTCGTCATCGTAGGCGTCCTGATCATGGGCGTCCTGACCAACGGCCTCATCCTACTGAACGTGCAGGAATACGTGCAGTGGGTAATCAAGGGGATGGCCCTGATCGCTGCAGTGGGATTCGATCGATTCATCCAGCAGCGCAAGATCAAGGCGGTTGCCGTTTGAGGGGAGGGGATGCATGGACGGGATTCTTAAAGGGAAAGTCATACTCATTTCGGGCGGAACGAAGGGTGTCGGCCGGGGAGTGGCCATCGAGAGCGCCCGGCAGGGTGCGATGGTCGCGATCGGCGGCCGGGACGGCGCTGCCGCCGAAGAGATCCTGAAGATCATCAGGGATGACCGCCATGGCGAGGCGATCTTCGTACAGACGGAAGTGACCCGGATCGACGGGTGCGAGAAGCTGGTGAGCGAGACCGAGAAGAAGTATCATCGCATCGACGGCTTCTACAACTACGCGGGGATCCTGCCTGCCGCGTCGCTGGTGGATACGGAAGAGTCGATGTTCGACGCAGTGTTCGACCTGAACGTCAAGGCAGCCTTCTTCTGCTCCAAGTTCGTCGTCCGCGTGATGCTCCGCCAGAAGAGCGGCTCCCTCGTGTTCATGGGTTCCGCCCACGGATACGGGGGTGAGCCGGACAGGGCTTCGTACGCCGTCTCGAAGGGGGCCCTGCTGACGCTGTCAAAGCACATCGCGAAGAACTACGCGAAGCACAACATCCGCTCGAACTGGGTCACAATGGGCTGGGTGGCCACTCCAGGGGAGCTTGCGTTCCGCAAGACACAGGGCCGCGACCTGTCGTGGCTTCAGCGGGAGGCACCCGCCAACATCCCGATGGGCAGCCTCCTGACCGTCGAGGACCACGTTCCGGGCGTCATCTACCTTCTTTCGGACGCGTCATCCAAGGTCACAGGCACGGAGCTGCACATCACCGGGGGATTCACCGCATGAGAGACAAGCCGGAGCTGGTCGTCAACCTGGGATGCACCATCGGCGAGGGGCCTGTCTGGGACGCGGAGTCCAGAACCGTCTACTGGATCGATCTGCTGGAAAACAACATCCATGCCTTGGATACTTCCAGCGGCAAGGTGTCCAGCATGGGTGTCGGGCAGAACACAGGGTGCGTCGCCCCGAGGAAGAAAGGAGGGCTGGTCGCGGCTCTGCAGCATGGGTTCTTCCTCGTTGACATGCACAGCGGCACCATGAAACATATCCAAGATCCCGAGGCCGACAAACCGGAGAACCGGTTCAACGACGGCAAGTGCGATTGCCAGGGACGGCTCTGGGCCGGGACAATGTCGAAGAAGCTGGACACCGGAACCGGCGACAGTGGCCCGGTCGGAAGCGTGTACTGTCTTGATCCGGACTGGAGGGTTTCCAGAAAGATCGAAAACGTCACCCTCTCCAATGGCATGGGATGGTCCCCGGACAACAGGACATTCTACTATATCGATTCTCCCACGAAAACAGTCGCTGCCTACCACTTTGACCCCGAGACAGGGGAGATATCGGACAGACGTGTCGCGGTCAGGCTGCTGCCGGGATTTACCGGAATGCCGGATGGCATGTGCGTCGACGCGGAAGGCATGCTTTGGGTCGCCCTCTGGGGCGGGGGCGGCATAGTCCGCTGGAATCCGGCCACAGGCGCCTTTCTGCAAAGGCTCGAATTGCCGGTTCCGAATGTCACCTGCTGCGCGTTCGGCGGTGAGAGCCTAGAAGAAATGTATATTACTACGGCGAGGCTTGGGATGGATACAGATGTCTATCCTCTGGCCGGGGGATTGTTCAAGATTCGGCTGGGGGTGCAGGGACTGCCCTCGTACTCGTTCGCGGGGTAGCTCTCGACTCGGCGCGGCATCACCAATTCTTTGACAAGTGCGGGTGCACCTGCTTTGTGAAATACAATCCAAGGTGCCGGATAAGCCGCACGCCCTGAGGCGGAATGAAGGAAGTGGCGAGGGCGAGGAAGTCAAGGGCATCCCATGCTTTCACATTCTCCCCGAGATAAGGGTCATGGGTGGAGTGGTCAAACGCTTGGTCTTTGGAGATCGAGCGGACTTCAGGAACGAAAACGCCATGAGACGATCCCTATGTGCCGTGATTCTTTTCCTCCTGGCGGCCGGAGGGCTATGGGCAAACATGGCCGCGCCGATTGAAGATCCCCCCTATTCGGGAAACATCTTTTCCTTTGCAGCGGACAATCCCCTGAGGATCGAGAAGGAGGCCCTCTTCCTCGATTTGAGCAGTGGAAACACGGAAGAGGCGACGAGCAGCGCGGTCTACACCATTCTCAATCCGCTGCATACGGCATATTCAACGGACCTCGTGTTCCTGACGCCGGCGGTGAAGCACATCTCCATTGAGATCGATGGGTCTCCGGCGGAGATTCGGACCTCCACCCTGGGTACCCAACGGATACCGTGGGCCTCGGAATCCGTCAGGCGCCGCATCACCGCCTATCCAGCGGCAACGTTTTCCCTGAGCCTTGCGGCGGGAGAGAGGAAGATCGTCACCGTGAGATTCTTCATCTCCCCGGGCTGGAATTCGATTATTGCCGAGCTGGGTCCCTCCTATCCCCAGGCCGCCCATTTCCTCAACATGGCGAAAGGGCGCGAGTCCACGCTTTGGTACGTCTACGATCTCAGGTCCGCGGCAAACTTCGGCGGCGGATTCGGAGGGCTCTCCCTTAGCGTAAAGGTACCGAGGAACGCGGAGATCATCACGGAGATGCGCCTGGATAAAGCCAGGGTCGAGGCGGATGCGGAATATTACACCGCGGAGCTTGCGGGCCCGCCTCAAGCGGATGTCGACATTTACGTGGTCAATAGGATCGACTACAATTCGGTGGGCTTCATGGCGGGCATCGGTCTTGGGGTGCCCCTCACCCCGCTGGACGCAGGGCTGCTCCTGAAGACGATGCTCGACGCGTATTTCCTGAATCATCAAATCTCAATCGGCTTGGAGGGAGATCCGTTTCATGGGATATTGCGGGCTTCCCTTCAGTACACGCTCTTTCCCCCGGGAGGCACGGGCTACGGCTACAGGGGCGTCGCGGATTTCAGAGTGGGGGGGAATGTGCTTCTCGGTCTTTATGACGGTTACCTGCCCAACCTCTCGATCGGTTTCAGACTTTTCGCGGGCGTCCGCCTGGGAATTCCCCTGGAGATTGGATACGAGATTTATCCTTGGAGCCAGGACGGTGTTTTCAGAGAGGACCTCAGCCTCATGATGCCCATTTCGTTTTGAGAGGCGTGAAACGTCCCACTGGACGGGACGTTTTCGGAGGGTTGTGCGCCTGAGAATCAGTGTAATTGGGGTCCATTCCAATCAAGAGATCAGTAGGCACTGCTTGATGAAGTATTCAGTATTTGCCCCCGGCATTGTCAATTCACGGCGGTTCGTGGTACCTTTGCCGGCATGACCGACATCAAGTCTCTCCTTCCCCATAGGGATCCCTTCCTGTTCGTCGACAGGATCGAGAAGGCGGATGCCGAGGAAGTGGTGGCATATCGCCGCTTCACGGGCTCGGAACCTTTCTTCGCGGGACATTTCCCGCAATACCCCGTGGTCCCCGGCGTGATCCTCATCGAGACTCTCGC
>JBEKTX010000226.1:0-6950 GCA_049515615.1 Spirochaetia bacterium | reverse complement strand
CATCGCCATCACGGCGGCCGCGACCTTCTGCGAATGGCGCGGCGTGCAGATCAACATCATCGACACGCCGGGGCACGTCGACTTCACAGTCGAGGTGGAACGTTCTTTGAGAGTGTTGGACGGAGCAATCGGGGTGTTCTCCGCCGTCGAAGGCGTGGAACCCCAGAGCGAGACGGTCTGGAAACAGGCCAACCGCTACAACGTGCCCCGGGTGGCGTTCATCAATAAGATGGACAGGGTCGGGGCGCGGTTCGACGAGATCGTGCAGGAGATGCACGGCAAGCTCGGGGCGAACGCGGTTCCCATCCAGATCCCCATCGGCAAGGAGGCGGACTACTCCGGACTGGTGGACCTGGTCAGGATGAAGGCATTGATCTGGGACGAGGACGTGCTGGGCGCGCAGTTCCGCGAAGTCGAGATTCCCGCCGTGCTCGCCGAGAGCGCCCGGGCGGCGCGTGCGCACCTCGTGGAGAAGCTGGCGGAGACGGATGACGCGTTGATGGCGGCGTACGTCGACGGCAGGGAGATCTCGGAAGAGGCGGTGCGCGCCGCGGTCCGAGCGGCGACGGTGGAGGGGAAGATCTTCCCCGTGGTCTGCGGGACGGCCTTCAGGAACAAGGGCATCCAGAGTCTCCTGGACGCGGTCGTGGACTACCTGCCGTCGCCGGCGGATGTCCCGCCGACCATGGGGACGGTGCCCAGCACGGGGGACTACATCCAGAGGAAGCACGAAGACAGCGAGCCTTTCAGTGCGCTGGCCTTCAAGATCATGACCGATCCCTTCGTGGGCAAGCTGACGTTCTTCCGGGTCTATTCGGGCACGCTGCAGTCCGGTTCGTACATCTACAACTCGACGGCGGACCGCCGGGAGAGGGTGACGCGGATCCTGAGAATGCACGCGAACGAGAGGGAGGAGATCAAGGCGGTCTATTCCGGCGACATCGCCGCGGCCGTGGGGCTGAAGAAGACCACGACGGGCGACACGCTCTGCGACGAGGAAAACCAGGTGATCCTGGAATCGATGGTGTTCCCCGACCCGGTTGTCTCCGTCTCCATCGAGCCGAAGACCAGGGACGACGAGGAGAAGCTCTCCTCGGCCCTGCACAAGCTCTCCGAGGAGGACCCCACCTTCAAGGTAAAGTTCGACAAGGAGACCGGCCAGACCATCATCCGGGGAATGGGCGAGCTGCACCTCGAGGTCCTCGTGGAGCGGATGTTCCGCGAGTTCAGCGTGGCGGCCAACGTCGGAAGGCCCGAGGTGGCCTACCGGGAGACGATCAAGGGCAGCTCCGAAGCGGAGGGGAAGTTCATCAAGCAGACCGGCGGTCACGGGGCATACGGGCACGTGATCATGAGCTTCGAGTCTCTGCCCGCCGGGACGGGATTCGTCTTTGAAAACAAGGTCATCGGCGGCCGCGTGCCGCGGGAGTATGTGCCCGCGGTGGAGAAGGGAATACGGGAAGCCATGGAGAACGGCGTTCTGGCCGGCTATCCCATGGTGGACTTCCGCGCATCCCTGCTGGACGGGTCCTCGCACGACGTGGACTCCAGCGAGATGGCCTTCAAGGTTGCGGCATCGATGGCATACAAGTCGGGCTGTGCAAAAGCCAAACCGACTATCCTTGAACCGATCATGGCCGTGGAGTGCGCGACACCCGAGGAGCACCTTGGGGACGTCATCTCGGACTTCAGCGCACGCATGGGCCACGTGGAGGGAATCGAAGATCGGCCTGGGAGTAAGGTGGTGAAAGCCCTCGTACCCTTGCGTTCCATGTTCGGGTACGTGACGTCGCTGCGCTCCATGACGAAGGGGCGCGCATCACACACCATGCAATTCTCCCACTATCAAGAAACCCCCCGATCGATCCAGGAAGAGCTGGTCGAGAAGATCCGCGGGCAGAGGAAGTAGCCCCGCGGTCTTGACAAATGCGCGGACGCAGGAAGCGTCCTCGCCGGGGAACAAATGCGCGGACGCAGGAAGCGTCCTCGCCGGGAAAGGAAACAAGCCGCGAGTGAACGGAATGCTCGCGGAGCAGAAACATGTCCGTGAGCGTCGGAGACGCCCGCGGCAAGAGTGCGCGCGTCAGGAAACCGAATCCGCGGCAAATCCGCGGGAATACCCGCGGCGGGGAAACCGCGGCGTGCAAGGAGGAGTTGTATGGCGAAGGAGAAATTTGTCAGGTCGAAGCCTCATATCAACGTGGGCACCATCGGTCACATCGACCATGGCAAGACGACGCTCACGGCAGCGATCACCATGTACTGCGCGAAGAAGTACGGCGACAAGCTGATGAAGTACGAGGATATCGACAACGCTCCCGAGGAGAAGGCGCGGGGCATCACGATCAATACGCGGCACGTGGAGTACCAGTCGGAGAAGCGGCACTACGCGCACATCGACTGCCCGGGACACGCGGACTACATCAAGAACATGATCACCGGCGCGGCCCAGATGGACGGCGCGGTTCTCGTGGTCTCCGCCCCCGACTCCGTCATGCCCCAGACCCGTGAGCACATCCTCCTTGCGCGGCAGGTTGGCGTGCCCGCCATCATCGTGTTCCTGAACAAGATCGACATGGTGGACGACAAGGAGCTCATCGAGCTCGTCGAAGTGGAAATCCGCGACGTGCTGAAGTTCTACAACTTCCCCGGAGACACGATCCCCATCGTGAAGGGCTCCGCCCTGAAGGCCATGGAGCATCCCGAAGTTCCCGAGAACGCGGCGTGCATCCAGCAGCTCCTGGACACCATGGACGCGTACTTCCCTATTCCTCCCCGGCCCGTGGACAAGCCGTACCTGATGCCCATCGAGGACGTGTTCTCCATTTCCGGCCGCGGCACGGTGGTGACGGGAAGGGTCGCGACTGGCGTCGTGCATGTCGGCGACGAGTGCGAAATCGTCGGCATAAAGGACACGCGCAAGACGGTCGTGACCGGCGTGGAGATGTTCAACAAGCTCCTGGACGAGGGCCAGGCGGGTGACAACATCGGCACGCTTCTGCGCGGCATTGAAAAGAACGACGTGGAGCGCGGGCAGGTTCTTGCAAAGCCCGGCAGCATCACCCCGCACAAGAAGTTCAAGTGCACAGTGGTGGCGCTCACGAAGGAAGAGGGCGGACGCCATTCACCGTTCTTCACGGGCTACCGGCCGCAGTTCTACTTCCGCACCACCGACGTCACGGCCTCCGTGACGCTTCCGGAAGGAAAGCAGATGGTGATGCCCGGTGACCACATCACCGACCTGGCCGTCGAGCTGATCTACCCCATCGCAATGGACAAGGGGCTTCAGTTCGCCATCAGGGAGGGCGGCAAGACGGTTGGCGCCGGCCAGGTCACCGACATCATCGAGTAGAAGGTCGGGGAAGCTCTTTGAGACAGCGGGGAGTGTGAGATGGCCAGGGAAAGGATTCGGGTGCGGCTGCGGGGATTCGACATCGAGCTCATCGATCAGAGCGCGAAATCGATCGTCCAGACCGTGCTCAAGGCGGGGTCGAGGGTCTCGGGACCCATCCCGCTGCCGATGAAGATCAACAAGTTCACGGTGCTGCGTTCGCCGCACGTGCACAAGAAGTCGCGGGAGCAGTTCGAGATGCGCACCCACAAGCGGCTCATCGATATTCTCGAGCCCACGCCCGCGGTCATGGACGCCCTCATGCGTCTGGAGCTTCCCGCCGGGGTGGACGTCGAAATCAAGCAATGAATGGCGCGGAGTACCGCGCCGAAGTGAGGCGGACCGTGCTTGCACTCATCGGCAGAAAGATCGGTATGACTCAGCTTTTCAATGACGACGGGATGCGGATTCCCGTCAGCGTGATCAAGGTTGAGCCGAACGTGGTCGTGCGGGAGCGCACGCTGGAAAAGCACGGCTACCGGGCAATGGTCCTCGGCGCCGACAGCCTGAAGAAATCCCGCACCCGCAAGCCGTACGCGGGGCAGTTCCCGCAGGGCGTGGACCCGAAGCGCTTCCTCCTGGAGTTCAAGGACTTCGAGAAAGAGTGCGCCGTCGGGGAGTCCCTCGGCGTGGAGATCTTCGAGGGCGTGCGCTACGTGGACGTGCGCGGCACCACGAAGGGGAAAGGCTTCCAGGGCGTGGTCCGCCGGCACGGTTTCCAGGGCGGCCCCGGCGCGCACGGCTCCAAGTTCCACAGGGAAATGGGCTCCGTCGGCACGGGCGCGTTCCGCAAGATCATCAAGGGCTCCAAGATGCCGGGCCGCATGGGCAACGCGCGTCTCACCGTCCAGAACCTGAGGCTGTTCCGCGTGGACAAGGAGAAGGGCCTGCTGCTGATCAACGGCGCCGTGCCCGGCAGGCGCGGCAGCATGGTTGTCGTGCTCAAGGCCTCGAAGAAGTAGGGCAGGGAAAGTCGCAAGGAGCGACAATAGATGAAGACAAAGGTCTATGGATTGGACGGGAACGCCGTGCGGGAGATCGAGCTCTCCGACAGGGTGTTCGGCCGGGACGTGAGCGAGGGCTCCATCTACCACGCGATCAGGAACGAGCTGGCCAACAAGCGCCTGGGCACGGCAAAGATCAAGGACCGCGGCGAGGTGCACAGCAGCAACAAAAAGCCCTGGAAGCAGAAGGGCACCGGCCGGGCGCGCTCGGGGCAGAGAAGTTCCCCCATCTGGGTGGGCGGCGGCAAGATCTTCGGGCCGCGGCAGCGGGACTACAGCTACGTGCTTCCCCGCAAGGTGAAGAGGCTCGCGCTGATCTCCCTCCTCTCCCTGAAGGCGAAGGAAGACAGGCTGCGCGTCGTCACAGATTTCACGGTGGAGAGCGGCAAGACGAAGGATCTCGTCACCATGCTTTCGAACCTCTCGGCGCAGGAGCGGACGGTCGTCATCCTCAAGGACGATGATGCCATGGTGAAGCGAGCGGGTCGGAACGTGCCGTGGCTGAGCTTCCTCAGCTTCAACAGGCTCCAGGCCCACGACCTTTTCTACTGCCAGAAGCTCCTGCTATTAGAGGGGGCCGCCACGAAGCTGAACGAGTTCTACGGCGACGGAGGGCAGGAATGACAATAGAGCGGATCATCATCGAGCCGGTCGTGACGGAGAAGACGAACATCATGAGGGAAACCCACAAGTACGTCTTCAAGGTGGACGCCCGGGCGAACAAATACCAGATCATGGATGCCGTGCGCCGCCTGTATGCCGTGCATCCGCTGAAGTGCAACGTGCTGCGGACGTCCAACAAGCCCAAGAGGGTGCGCTTCAAGCTCGGCTACACCGCGTCGTGGAAGAAGGCGATCATCACCATCGCCCCCGAGGAAAAGATCGCCATCTTCGAAGGCGTCTAAGGAAAAGGGCAGGGAGCAGAGAATGGCAATCAAGAAATACAGGCCGCTCACCCCGGGGCTGCGCTTCAAGACGAGCCTCACCTTCGAGGAGGTGACGAAGAAGCACCCCGAGAAGGCGCTCACGAAGGGCAAGCCGAAACACGCGGGCCGCGGGGCCGGCGGCCGGATCAGCGTCCGGCGAAAGGGCGGCGGGCACAAGAGAGCCTACCGGCAGATCGATTTCCGCCGTGACAAGATCGGCATTCCCGGGCGGGTGAGCGCGATCGAGTATGACCCGAACAGAAGCTCCCTCATCGCCCTCATCGTCTACAAGGACGGGGAGAAGCGCTACATTCTCTCTCCGGAAGGTCTCAAAGTCGGGAAGACGGTCGTGAGTGGAGCGGAGGCGGCCTTCGAGGTCGGCAATGCCCTTCCCCTCGCCAAGGTTCCCCTCGGGATGCAGATCCACAACATCGAGCTGAACCTCGGCCGCGGCGGGCAAATGGCCCGTTCTGCGGGGACCAGCGCTACGGTCGTGGCGAAAGAAGGCGACTATGTCACGCTGCGGCTTCCCTCCGGGGAAATGCGGCTGGTCAACGGCCGCTGCTTTGCCACCATCGGAGAGCTGGGCAACAAGGACCACATGAACGTGTCCCTCGGCAAGGCCGGCCGCAGCCGCTGGCTGGGCAGGCGGCCGAAGGTCCGCGGAACCGCGATGAACCCCGTTGATCACCCCCACGGCGGCGGCGAGGGCAAGACGAAGGGCGGACGCCACCCGGTGACCCCGTGGGGACAGCCCACGAAGGGCTACAAGACGCGCAAGAAGCGCAACACGACCAGCCGCTTCATCGTCAAGAGAAGGAAATAAGGGGGAACGGGCGTGTCACGATCGATCAAGAAGGGACCGTTCATCGCGAAGAGCCTGTACAAGCAGGTTGTGGACATGAACAAGAGCGGCGAGAAGCGCATGGTGAAGACTTTCTCGCGGACCTCCACGATCATCCCCGAGATGGTCGGCTACACGATCTCCGTGTACAACGGCAAGACCTGGGTTCCCGTGTACGTCACGGAGAACCTCGTCGGGCACAAGCTCGGCGAGTTCGCGCCGACCCGCATCTTCCGGGGGCATTCGGGCTCCGACAAGAAGGTGGTGAAGAAATGAGTGACGTGGACAAGACCGGCGGGAGCGGCGGCGCAAAAACCGCGAAGCCGGTGCGGAAGGAGCGTCCTCCGCGGAAGATCACGACCGGCTATCGCGCCAACGTGCCCTTCCAGCGCGTCTCTGCAACGAAGGTGCGCAGGATTGCGGACAATGTCCGGCGCAAGCCCTACGTGGAAGCGATTGCGCTCCTCGACGTTCTTCCCCACAAGGGGGCGCGTCTCCTGCGAAAGCTCATCCAGTCCGCGGCGGCCAATGCCCTGGCGCAGAACAAGAACCTCGACGAGGGGATGCTGTACGTGAAAGAGCTGCTCATAGACGTGGGACCGACCATGAAGCGGATGTGGACGCGCGGCAGGGGCCGGGCGGACCGCCTCCTGAAGAGGTCCTGCCACATTTCGGTTGTCGTCGACGAGATCGGCGCGAAAGAGGTGGGGAATGGGTCAGAAGGTTAACCCGATCGGGCTTCGGCTGGGGATCAACAAGACCTGGTCGTCCCGCTGGTTCGTGGA
>JBEKTX010000225.1:0-7068 GCA_049515615.1 Spirochaetia bacterium | reverse complement strand
GGGAGATCGGGCTCCTGATGTTCCCGGGGGCGATCAGCGGGGTCGTGTTCGGCAGGCTGGGCGGGAACCTCGCGGACAGGAAGGGCAACCGCCTCGTCATGGGCGTCGGGCTTCTGCTCCTCACCGCCAGCCTCCTGCTGATTTCCTCGCTCCTGGGGCTTTCTCCGTGGTTCGTCTCCGGCGGGCTCCTGCTGACGTACATCGGGTTCACCCTCCTGCAGACCGCGTTGATCAACAGTGTTTCCCAGACGCTGGACGTCCGCCAGACGGGGACGGGGATGGGGCTGTTCAACCTCATCACGTTCATTTCCGCAGCGGTCGGCACTGCGCTCGTCGCGAGGGTCCTGGCCAGCGGCTGGCTCGATGTGAGGCTCAACCCCCTCATCACGGAGAGCAAGGCGTTCGGCTACAGCAACCTGATGCTGGCGTTCGCCGTGCTGATCGTCGTGGGCGGCATCGTCTACTTCGCCAGATATAAGATCACGCGCTGAGCACTCCCGTTGAGTGAACGCCGCCTTGACGGGAGAGCGGATCGCGCGTACTTATGAGCACGGGAGGCCAGGGGATGAACCTTCGCGAAACGATGCTCGGCCTTGCGGAGAACGGGGGCACGTCCGGATATGTGCCCGCGGCCTTCTTTCTCCATTTTGATCCATCCTTTCACCGCGGGCAGGCCGCCGTGGACAGGCACCTGGAGTTCTTTCGCGCCACCGGCATGGACTTCGTGAAAATTCAGTATGAGCACCCCTTTCCGCGGATGCCGCAGATCACCCGGCCCAGGGACTGGTCGTCGATTCCGCGGTTCGACGCCGAGCACTTCGCCGATCCCCTGGAAGTGATCTCGGGGATCGTGAAGGCCGTGAAGAAAGAGGCGCTGGTCGTCGTCACCCTCTACTCCGCCGTCATGCACGCGGGGCACGCCACCAGCAGGGATCTGCTCACGGAGCATTTGCAGCAGGATCCCGAGCGTACTGCGGAGGGCCTGCAGATCATCGACGAGAGTATTCTCGTGTTCGTCCGCGAGTGCGTGAAGCGGGGAGTCGACGGCTTCTACGCTTCGACGCAGGGAGGGGAGGCGGGCAGGTTCAGCGATCCCGCGCTCTTCACGAAGCACCTCAAGCCCCTCGACCTTCTCGTCATGAACGAGATCGATCGGCTCTGTCCCTTCAACATCCTCCACGTCTGCGACTACCACGGCGTGTACGACGAGCTGACGCCCTACCTCGACTACCCCGGGCGCCTTGTGAACAGCGGCACCAGGCTGCGATCCGGCGAGCGCACGCCCCGTGAGCTCTCCCGGATGTTCGGCCGGCCCTTCATGGGTGGAATGGACAGAAACGGAATCCTCGTGAATGGCACGCGTGAGCAGATCAAGCGGGAAGTGCAGGAGGTCATCCGCGGCGCACCGCCGGGATTCGTGCTTGGAGCGGATTGCACGGTGCCATCGGATATCCCGATGGAGAACCTGAAGATCGCGATTGAGACGGCGCATGCGGCGGCGCAATGAGCGCAGGGCCGACCCGGCCTAGTTCATCGACGGCTTGAAACCCGTCTGCAGAATGATCTGGTACAGCGGGCCCTTCCGGGCGAAAGCGTCTTCCCATGCCCCCGCCGCATCGGGACGGAAGATGAGCTCCCTCGTCGCCTTCACGACCACCCAGGCCTCCGACTTCAGCTCGCCTTCAAGCTGCCCCGGGCCCCACCCCGAGTAGCCGGCATAGATGCGGACGGCAGGCCGGTCCTCCGGCGGCAGGCTGGCCCAGTCGTTCTTCAAGTACTCGATGAGGGCAAGGGTGGCGGGCTCCGAGATCACCCCTTCCACGGGCCGGGACGCATCATCGTCACCGGGCTGCCCCACGAACGCCGTATGGAGCAGGAAAAGGATCTCCTGCTGGACGGGGCCGCCGATGAAAACGGGAATCGTGCGTGCCGGCGAATCATCAATCCCCTCGACCACGTCCCCGAGAGTGAAAGGGGAAGGCCGATTCACGACGAGCCCGAAGGCGCCGTTTTCGTCGTGAGAGATCATGAGGACGACGGTCTGCCGGAAGTTCGGGTCCGACAGGGCGATCTCCGAGACGAGGAAGCTCCCGCCCAGAAAACCCTGCTCCTCCGTCGACCCCGTATCCCCTGGATCCCGGTCCTTATCGCTCATCTGAGGCAGAATCTACCGCAGGGCGCGCGATGTGGCAATGGAGAGCACGGTGATTCCTGCGCCGGCCCCTATGTGCGGCGCATCCTCCTGAGGATGTCCCAGTACGCCCCCCGTTCACCGCGGCCGAGCGCCTGCACGAGGCAGTCGTTGCCGTTGTAGTTGTAGTCGCGTTCCTTGTCGGGGCCGCCGGGGAGGAAGAACCTCCCGTCGTCGCCGACGAGGTCCCTCACGAAGCCAACCGGGTCGGGCCCGAGCCCGGGCGAAAGGTAGAACACGGGCCGGAGATATGATTCGTTGTCGAGCTTCGCCCCCGAGAGGGCCGGGTTGCCTTCCATGCCGCCCATCTCACGGACCTGCGCCGCCAGGGGAGTGCCGCCATACACGCGCACACCGACGGAGAGCCCGATGCAGTCGGGTCCCGCTCTTCTCACCACTTCAAGGGACTGTCGGACAGTGTCAGGTGTCTCACCCGGACCTCCCAGCAGAAGGTCATACATGAACGGGATGCCCGCGCCGCGGCAGGCGCGTGCGCACTCCCCCAGGGCCTCGGGACCGTAGTGCCTGCCGAGGCGGCGCAGCATCTCTGCGCTCCCGCTGTCCGCGCCGAAGTCGATCCCCGCGCACCCCGCTTCGGCGAAAAGCTTCGCGGTCTCCGCGTCGAACGGCACGACCGAGCAGTACGCATACCACCGTATCCGCCCTGAGAGACCGGCATCGATGATCGCGCGGCACACTTCCTGCGCGTGAATGAGAGGGAGGTTCAGCTCGCAGTCGCAGCAGTGGACGTGGTCGATGTCCTGCGACACGAGCGCCTGAAGCTCTTTCACGACCATGCGCGGCGGGAGAAGCCGGGTCCGGCTGCCTTTGGCAACGGGATCGGCGCAGTACACGCACGCCATCGGACACCCGCGTTTCGTTTCGAATCCCCCCTGGCCTCCCGCGGTGAAATAGCGGCGGTTGTCCACGAAGGACCGGGTGCGAGCGGGCAACCGTTCCAGGGGGGCGTCCGATCCGGGGTTGCGGCGCAGGCCCGTCTCGTCCCACCAGAGCAGCCCCGGCACGCGGCCGAGGTCCGTGCCGGCCTGGAGCGCGGCGAGAAGCTGCACGAGCGGTTCCTCGCCCTCCCCGGCGACGCCGAAATCCGCGCCGCAATACTCCAGGACTGCTTCCGGCATGAGCGAGAAGCCGACACCCCCGAGCACGACGGGCGCATCTGATAGATCGCGCAGCGCCTGCAGGGTTTCGCGGACGCGGGGCAGGAAGAACTGGCCGCTGGCAAAGTAGCAGTCGTCCGTGTTCCTGATGCCCACCCCGATGAGGTCAGGGGCGGATGTGAACGCCGATGCGATGTCCCGATCCGGGTCTTCAGAGAAACACAGGTCCAGGAGAATGGGTTCATGCCCGGCGGCGCGGAGGCTGTCGGCGAGGTAATCCAGCCCTATCGGCGCGATGGCGGGCTTCATGCGGTTGGTGTTTGCCAGCAGGATCCTCATACACTGAATCCACCTCAGCCGCGGACTACCGCGGCATCAGCGGCGAGCGAGCGTCCCAGAGCACGCGCACTCTCCAGTGCTCCGGGCCGGTCCATGACTGCCTCCTTCGGCCCCATCTCGTCGAGGAGGAGGCTGCCCTCGAACCGAAGCTCCAGGTATTCGAATCCCAGCTCGAAGAGCCGCACCATCGGCTCCACGGCTTTCATTCCCTTCTCCTCCCATGCGGAGACGAGCAGCGCCGACTTTCCTTTCACAAGCGGCCGGCCCTCCGGCTTGTTGAAGACGAGCAGCCGATCCACGAATGCCTTCATGATCGCCGTCGGGCCGTACCAGTAGACTGGAGTGGCGAAGAGAAAGATCTCCGCCCTGGCCATCGCCTCGTACAGTTGGGTGCCGTCGTCCTGGAAGATGCAGGGTTTGCCTTTCCTCCAGCAGTACCCGCAGCCGGTACAGGGGTGCACCTTCATTGTGCGCAGCGCGAAGCTCTGCGTTTCGCAGCCGACCTCCCGCGCGCCCTCCAGGACGCACTCGGCCAGCGTGTCGGTGTTTCCCCGTGGTCGGGGGCTGCCGAGGATCGCCACGATCTTTCTTTTCTGCATGAGACGATCGTGGACCCCTGCTGCGGAAAATGTCAATGCAGAGACCGCGGCGAATGCAGCGAACACCCCTGTATTGACCCCGCGCCGCGATCAGCGTTATCGTGCGCGCGGAGATATTCCCGGTGCCAGATTCCGTCAACGACGTACGACCCTTCCGCGCGCTGCACTACGACCCCACGGTCGTGAAGGACATCGGGGACTGTCTCTCCCAGCCCTACGACGTCATCTCCCCCCCGCAGCAGGATGCGTATTATCGCCTTCACCCGTACAACGTCATCCGCCTCATCCTCAACAGGGTCCAGCCGGGTGACGGGGAGAACGGAAACCGTTACACGCGCGCGCACGCCGAGCTGGATCGGTGGCGCCGCGAAGGAATCCTGCACCAAACCGTCCGGCCCTCTTTCTGGATTTACGAACAGTCGTTTGACCTCCCGGGGATCGGCCGCCGGACGGTGAAGGGCTTCATCGGGGCCGTGCGGCTGCGCGACTACGCGGAGCGCCGGGTGCTGCCGCACGAGAAGGTGCTGAAGGGCCCGCTGGAAGACCGGATCAGGCTTACCGAGGAAACCGGCACCCAGTTCGAATACATCTGGGGCCTGTACCAGGACAAGGCGTACGTCATCGACAACATCCTGAACGAACAGGAAAGGGATTCACCGATCATCGACTACGTCGAGAAGCCCATCGACGTGCGCCACCGCATGTGGCGGCTGACGGACCCGGCCACGTGCGAGATCGTGCGGCGCACCATCGCGCGCCAGAAAATCTACATTGCGGATGGGCACCACCGCTACCAGACCATGCTCACCATCCGCGACAGGATGCGGCAACGCTTCCCCGACGCGGGTCCCGACGCACCCTGGGAGTTCATCATGATGTTCCTGACGAACTCCGAGCACGAGGGTCTCACCATCCTGCCGACCCACCGGATGCTGCACGACATCCGCGTGGAGAGCCTTTTCAAGCTCGGGGCGGACATCCTGGAGCATTTCCATGTGAAGAAGTACGTCTTCCGTGATGGGGATGAGGCGGAAGTGCGCCGCCGCTGGCTGCGAGACCTTCGTGACGTGGGGCCCGGGGAGCACACATTCGGCGCGTATATCGTGAACACGACCGGCTACTACCTTCTCACGCTCCGCGACGAGGAGGCGTACGAGGAGCTGGTGAAGCTCGACAACTCCTCCGAGTGGAAGCTCCTGGACGTGAACATCCTGAATACGCTCATCCTGGACCGCATCCTCGGAATCACCGAGGAGGAGCTGAGCCTTTCCACGAGCATCGCGTACACGAAGGACGTGGACGAGGCGCTGGAGAAGGTGCATTCGGGCGAGATGCAGGTGGCCTTGATCCTGAACCCGACGGCGCTGCATGACGTCATTACCATCGCAGAGAACGACGAGAAGATGCCGAGGAAATCGACGCATTTCTATCCCAAGCCCATTTCCGGCCTGGTGTTCTATCCCATGGATCGGGAGCTCCACGGCGTCACGTGACCGGCCCGGCGATCAATTCTTGGCAAGACGACCCGGGGGCGGTATACTCCACACACCATGAGCAGCGGACTTGCAGACCAGCTTCACGGGGTGCCGCTCGACAGGGAAAACCAGGACCTGAAGGAGATCATCGAGATCGCCTTCCAGATCACTGCCCAGCTTGAAATCGAAAACGTCATCAAGAATGTCGTGTGGAGCTTCGTCTCGAAATTTCATACCGAGACGGTGACCATCGCCCTGCCCGGGGAGATGGACGAAACCGCCGTCCAGGTCGTCTCGTACCGGGGCTTGAAGAAGGAGGATCTGGGACTCTCGCTTCCCTCCCTCCAGCCCCTGCTCGCCTTCCTTGACAAGGACGAGTACAGCCAGATCCCTTTCTCCTACCTGCGGGACAACTTTCCCGACAAGGAGGTCGTCGACCGCATTGCGATGCTGGCGATCGATATTCTGGTGCCGCTGCGCACGGACAAGGGCTCCATTGGCATCCTCCTCCTGCCGCGCAACGGGGCGGGAGATTCCTACGGCCTGCTGGAAATCCAGTACATCACCCGGATCGTCCGCTTCGCTTCCATCGCCATCGAGAACGCCAGCCTGTTCCGCCAGGCCACAACGGACCGCATGACCGGCCTGTTCTCCCACCATTTCTTCGAGAAGAACCTCGACGAGGAGCTGGAGAGGGCCCGGCGCTACAAGTCAACCTTCAGTCTCGTGATGTTCGACATCGACCACTTCAAGAAGTTCAACGACTCCTACGGCCACCTGCAGGGAGACCGGATCATCCGGGAAATCGCCAAGCTGCTCTGCAAGTCCATCCGGCAGGTCGATTTTCCCGCGCGCTACGGCGGGGAGGAGTTCGCGGTGATCCTGCCAGCCGTCGACTTGAAGGGCGCAGTCGTGGTGGCCGAAAGGCTGCGGAAGAGGGTGGAGACCTTCGGTTTCCCCAGCTCGGACGGCGGGGCGCCCCTGCACGTCACCATTTCGGTGGGCGTCACGGAGTTCGATCCCGAATCCGCGTACGCTCCCTCGGAGATCATCAGGGAGGCCGACCGTGCCCTGTACCAGTCCAAGGAGAACGGCCGCAACAAGGTGACCGTCAGCGCGCTCCGGCCGAGCTGAGGGCGGTGAGGGGCCGGGCATGATCGTCGTTCTCGAGCGCACCATCCGAGACCAGGACAAGAGCCACATCCGGGATTTTCTCGTCTCCCGAGGCTACACGATCAGGGAAATCGTCGGGGAGGAAGAAACGATCCTCGGTGCTGTCGGCGTCAAGGGAGTCGATGTGCGGGAGGTCGAGCTGCTGCCCGGGGTGGCGCGGGTCATCCCCATCA
>JBEKTX010000224.1:0-7136 GCA_049515615.1 Spirochaetia bacterium | reverse complement strand
CGTGCACGTCGGCCACGGTATCCCGTGGCATTTGTACTCCGTGCATTAGCGCGGGCGCGCAACGGCCCAGAGGCCGAAACACGCACGTTGCCCCAGAGACGGCACTCCCCCCCTCGCATTCAGGTCAGAGGAAAGCACTTCCCGTGAGGCAAGTATCTTTCTATACCCATTTCAGAGGCCTGTCAATAGGTCAGAGCGGCTCCTCCAACTTGACGCCCCCAGGAGTGGAGACTACTATCGATACGAGCAATGCATCGAGGAGTTGGAATGGAGAAGAGCAGGATCAAGGATCCCGGCCTGGCGACGGCCGGGAAGTTGAGGGTGGAGTGGGCCGAGTCCCGAATGCCCGTCCTCATGGCGCTGAGAGGGAAGCACGCGAAGGAAAAATCCCTGAAGGGCATGCGGGTGTCGGGCTGCCTGCACGTGACAAAGGAGACGGCTGTGCTGGTGAAGACAATCGTCGCCGCGGGCGCGGAGGTCTCGTGGTCGGGGTGCAATCCTCTCTCGACGCAGGATGACGTAGCAGCGGCCCTGGCGGCGGATGAGATCTCCGTCTACGCGTGGCATGGCCAGACCAGGGACGAGTTCTACTGGGCCATCGACAAGACGCTCGAGCTCAAGCCCACCCTCACGCTGGATGACGGCGCGGACCTGATCTTCCGGGTGCATAGCGCGCGCACGGACCTCGCGGGCGGGATCCTCGGCGGCACCGAGGAGACGACCACGGGAGTTCATCGCCTGCGGGCAATGGGCGATGCGGGCAAGCTGCTGTACCCGGTCATCGCTGTCAATGATGCGGAGACCAAGTGGGATTTCGACAACGTGTACGGCACCGGGCAGTCCTCCATCGACGGCATCCTCCGGGCAACTTCCATCCTGCTGGCGGGCAAGACATTCATCGTCGCAGGCTACGGACACTGCGGGCGGGGAGTTGCCGCCCGTGCAAAGGGGATGGGCGCGCGCGTCGTAGTCTGCGAGGTCGATCCAATCTGTGCCCTTCGGGCGATGATGGAAGGCTTCGATGTGATGCCGATGAACGAGGCGGCGGCGGCCGGTGATGTATTCATTACCGCGACGGGCGTGAAGGATGTCGTTGTGAAGCGCCACTTCGAACGCATGAAGGACGGCGCGATCGTGTGCAATACCGGCCATTACGACTGCGAGCTCAACGTCCCCGACCTCGCGGGGCTGGCGAAGTCCGTCCGGGAAGTGCGGGCGAACAACGAGGAATACACGCTGAAGGACGGCCGGAGGATCTATCTGCTGGCCAAGGGCCGCCTGGTGAATCTTGCCGCCGCCGAAGGCCATCCCTCCGAGGTCATGGACATGTCGTTCGCCAACCAGTTCCTTGCGCTGGTGCGGCTCGCGCATGAGGGCACGTCCATGGGAAAGAGGGTGTACACGATCGACAGGGCTCAGGACCAGGAGATTGCAAGTCTCAAGCTCTCCACCCTCGGGAGGAAGATCGACGCGCTCACCCCCGCGCAGGTCGCCTACCTCACGGATTTCGCCAGCGGGACGTGACGACCTACGTCGTGTGCCGCACATGTGGCAGGTACGTGACTGCCGCTCATCTCGTGAATCGCGGGTACTGCTCGGAGGAGTGCACGCAGGCCTATTCCAGCTGCACGAACTGCGGCAGGGTCTTTCTGAAAGGCAAGGGCTATGATGCCGAGTCCTGCAGACGTGAATGCACGGTGCGCTACCAGATCCTGAGAAAATACGGTCCCCAGCCGGTGACCGTGGTGACAGAGGTGTAGAGATGAAGCTGATTTTTCTCGGCCCTCCCGGGGCCGGCAAGGGGACGCTCGCCGGATTGGTGAGCAAGGATCATGGGATCCCGCAGATATCGACGGGGGACATGTTCCGAGAGGCGATCAAGAAGGAAACGGCGCTCGGAAAGAAGGTGAAGGAAATACTTGGTCGAGGAGACCTCGTGCCGGATGAGCTCACGGTGGATCTCGTGAGGGAGCGGCTTTCCCAGGCTGATGCGGCGAAAGGATACATCCTCGACGGTTTTCCCCGCACAATCCCGCAGGCCGAAGCGTTGGAAAAGTTCCAGGCCCTCGATGCGGTGATCAATTTTGCAATCGATGACGATCTGGTCGTGAAGCGGCTTTCGGGACGCGAGATCTGCAAAAACTGCGGGGCAATTTACCACGTGACGAACATGCCGTCGAAGGTGAAGGGCGTCTGCGACAAATGCGGCGGCCCGCTGTACACCCGTCCCGATGATTCGCTGGAGTCCATCACCAACAGGCTCGACGTCTATCGCCGGCAGACCGAACCGCTCATTGATTTCTACCGAGCGAAAAAGCTCCTGAGGGACATCGATTCCTCCCGGTCCCCCGAGGACACCCACGGCCAGATCGAAAAGGAGCTCGCCTCGTTCAAGTGAAAAGCGCCCATTTTCCTCAGGGCGCCGCGGCAGGCTTGGCATCCGGTCCCGCGGGTCGTTTGGCGTCGGCCGGGGCCGGCGGCGCCCCGGACTGAGCCTGGTCAGGGAGGAGGCCATGGTCCTTGAGGGCGGCCTCGACCTTGTCGCGCTCCAGCAGTCCGGTTGAATCGAGCAGGGCTTTCACTGCCTTTGTATCCTTGAATCCCGCTCCGAGCGCCTTCTCCAGCGCGTCCAGGCCTTTCTGGGGGTCCTCGACGACGGTCAACAGAAGCCGCGTCTCACCAAACCAGGCATCGCCCTGCGCGGGATCGATTGCAATGATTTTGTCATACGCTTCCAGCGCGCGCGCGTACTTCTTCTGCCTTTCGGCGCCTGCCGCGAGAAGATACCATCCTTGGGTATCGCCGGGTTTCTTTTCCAGGTAGCGCGACATCATGTCGCCGGATGCCGCGGCATCGTCGAGGGAAAGCAAGAGTGATCCCGCGGCGTACAAGGCGTCCGTATCGTCAGGCGCTCTGGCCAGGAGAGCGTTGAGCTTGTCCATTGCCTCATGCGGCCGCTTCAGTTTCCAGAGAATGATGCCGGTGTTGTAGAGCGCGTTCAGGTCGGCAGGGGAAAGGCTGATGACGGTCGAGTATTGCGAGAGCGCATTCTCCTCGAGCCCGGCGAGATGGTACGCCCATCCCAGCGCGGAAAGAAGCTGGGTATTCTGGGGATCAGCGGCGAGAAGCCGCTTCAAGGCGGCGATGGCATCATTGGTGCGTTTTGCATGCGCGTAGGCAAGCGCGAGGTTGTAGTCGGCTTTCACGAATCCTGGATCGATCTTCAGAGCGGCCTGGAACTCCGTGATGGCCTTGTCGTACTTCCCCAGCTCGACGTACGCGTTCCCGAGGTCGTAGTACTCCGATGCCACGTCACGATCGCGCCGGGCGGTGACGCAGCCGCCGAGCGTCAGGGCGCAGAAAACCAGGAGGAGTGCCGCGGGGAGCATGCGCCTCACGCGCACTACTATAGGATGAGACCGTGAGGTTGACAAGCGAAATCCGCCTTTGTAAGATGGAGAAAAGCGAATGGCGCAAAACCTGGTCCCGCCGCATGCTCCGGCCACGCTGAGCAGAGAAGCAAAAATCACTGCTCTCACCCTGCTGAAGAACTACTACGACGAAGAGACATTTACCCTCCTCGTGAAGGAGATCTACAACGCGGATCTCGGCATCAGCGAGGCTGCTATCCGCTCCTCCGGCTCGCTGGGCAACGAGATTGCCATCCCGCACCTCTACCAGATGGTGGAACGGGGAAAACAGCCGCAGCGACTTGCTGCGGTCAAATCGCTCACCTCCATCAGGGCGCCCTCGTCGACGGGAATGCTGGTGAAGTATTTCAGCCACTTCCCTGAGGAGGAGCTGCGCACCGAGATCCTGCGGGCGATCAACACGATCTCCCCCACCGCCCAGCAGGTCCTGGAGCTGAACCAGGCCGTTTTCGCCGACCCGAAGCAGAGCGAGGCGGCAAAGCGCATCGCGGCAGAGGCCCTCGTCGAAGCAGAACGCTACACAACCCTCAAGGAAGCCCTTCCCCGCGCCCAGCCGGGAGTGCAGGAGGCGGCCTTCGCAAAGATGATGCAGACCGGCAGCCAGGAGGTCCTCGAGCTGCCGACGGAGACGCTGTCCCCCCCAGCTCTAGGCTGCTACTTGTGCGTCTACACGCTGAAGTCGAAGAACCCGCAGGCCAATTACATCCTGGAATCTCTTCAGAAGGGTGCCCGACAGACCGTCCTTTCCTTCCTCGTTTCGCTCACGCAGTTCCAGGGACGGCTGCGGTTTCCCACTCGGGTCTTCCGGCTTCTGCTCGTCGTTCCATGGGTCGATGCGGAGACCGAAACGCTGGTGGGTGATTTCCTCAAAAAGCTCATGGGTGAAGTGAAAGGCGCCTCACCCCACCTGCTCAGCGAGTTCTCCGTGATCGCCTCCGCCCATATCGACACGGTGTTCGGGAAGGTGCGGAAGAGCTACATCTCGCTGCAGGGGATCACGAACAAGGACGTGCTCCTCGCGACGGTGCTCGCCACCCTGCTGGAGAGATATGCCACATCGTCCGTTCTCGCCGACGTTCAGGCATATTTCAAGGAAGACGGCTATTCGGACAGGACTCCCCCCATCGCGCAGATCCGATCGCTGCTCTCGGGAACCTCGAAAGAAGAGCAGAACAGGTTCGAGGCGTGCATCCCCCTGTTCGCCCTCAAGGAAAAAAAGGACAGGCTCACGGTGCTCCAGCAGATCCTTCGAGTGGACCTGAACCGGCCCTTCTTCCTGCGGCGGCTGAACAGGCTGATCAGGGTCGCGGGAGCGCTCGAAATCAAGACCACGTCAAAGAAGATCCAGGAGATCCTGGAGTTCTCCCGGGCGGAGCGCATTCACTTCCTCGAAGAGACGAGCATTGTCACGCTCTGCCAGCTTCTCACGCGATCCATCATCGAGCTGTCGCGGGAGTATTTCAAGGAGCCTTCCCGCAACATCAGGGCCCTGAACGGCTACATCCGGGGCGCGCGCTTCATCCCGGCAAAGATCCTCGTCGGGCCGCTTATCCACATCGCGCAGTACCCTTCCCTCAACCTTTCCACCCGCGCGCTCGTCATCGAGACGCTGGAGAACATGAACCTGTCGGGCCTGCAGCGTGTCCTCCATCCGCTCCTGAAGATACTCGACCTTCGCGATGTCGGCGAGGATCTGAAGCTGAGGATAGGGGACCTCGTGGCGCGCTGGGCGGATGCGTCTCTCGGTCAGGTCGCGCTGGATCTCACCTCGCATGGGACTCCGGTCGGCCGCAGGACAGCCATTCGTCTCGTGAAGTCACTCGCCGCGCGCGGCGCGGGCGCGCCCGCGGAGATCGTCACCAACCGTCTCTACCTCCTCCTGGAGGACGCGGACCGCGGCGTGCGCGTGGAGGCGCTGCTGGCCCTCCTCGCCATGGGCGATGACTATGCGTCCCAGATCGTGAGCGACTACATCAGGGCCGGTGACAGCGTGATCGTCGCCGAGATCCTCGCCGGCCTCTCGAAGCCGCTCACCCGGGAGACCTTCTCGCTCGTCCTGGACATGATCCGCATGGACAGCCTGCCGGTGCAGGAAGCGCTGCGCGCGCTGCTGCCCGAGCTGAGCCAGGGCAGCTTCGCGGAAGAGCTCCGCCAGGGCCTGGTGGGCGCGCTCACCCAGGCGCCGAGCGAAGGCTCGAAACCGGAGCTTCCGACTCTCCGTGAAGAGGACACCGCGGCGGAGACCGAGAGCACGCTCGGGCAGGCAAAGCTGGAGTTCAAATTCCGCCGCGAAAGCCAGCAGATACTCAGCGTGTTTTTCATCGACATCGTGGATTACACAAAAAAGTCGACCGAATTGTCGCCCCCGGTGATGATGAAGCTCATCAAGGCTTTCGAGGACATCGTCGGGGCGACCATCGATGAGTACCAGGGCCGGATCGTGAAAAAGATGGGTGACGCAATCCTTGCATATTTCAAGTCACCAGTCGGGGCCATCGTTGCGGCACTCACGGTCCAGAGGAAGCTCACGGAGTACAGCTCCCTGAAGGTGGGGCAGGAAAAGATCCAGGCGCGGATCGGCCTGAATTCGGGCTCGGTCATACGCAAAGGCAAGGACATCTTCGGGGATGTCGTGAACGTCGCGCAGCGGATGGAAACCGCGGCGGCTCCCGGCGAGACCTTTCTCACAGACGCCACCTACCAGGAAATCCGCGATTACGTGCGATGCACCGAGCTCGGGAGGATCGAGGTCAAGGGGATCGAGGGTGGGGTTCCCGCGTATTCCGCGCAGGAGCTCATCGCGGACCCCGCGAAGGTCATCGACGCCGCACCTGAGCAGGGGCTGCAGAAACTGAAAGAGTCGATCTTCGTCCCGAGCTTCAAGATTCCTGCGAACGCGCAGGCGGAAAAAGGCCTGACGCTGCTGCTTCAGGAGATCTTCTCGGAGATCTCGCGGGCGATCGAAGAGCTGGCCGCGGACTACCACGACGAGTACGAGTTCAAGAAGTACCTGCAGGAAAAGTGGAATGCGCTGATGGGCAACCTGTAGCAGGCACGCGTCCGCCGATCACCGGATGGCAAGCATTTGACCTTTTCCTGAACGGGTGCTATAGTGCGCAAAATCCCCACTCTGCGGGAAGGAGGTATATTGGCCGAGAAGGATCTCAGGATCAATGAGGGCATACGGGTCCGCGAAGTGCGATTGATCGACGCGGACGGGAATCAAAAGGGAATCGTGCCGACATTCGAAGCGCTGCAGCTGGCGCGGGAAGCGGGCGTGGACCTCGTGGAGATAGCTCCTCAGGCCCAGCCGCCGGTGTGCAAAGTACTCGACTACGGGAAGTACAAGTTCGAGCTGGAAAAGAAAACCCGGGAGGCGAAGAAGCACCAGAAACTGATCCGGATCAAAGAGATCCGGATGCAGCCGAAGATAGACGAGCACGACCTTGACTTCAAGACGCGGCATGTCAGGGAGTTCCTCGACGAGGGCAACAAGGTCAAGGTCACGGTCCGGTTTCGCGGGCGTGAGCTTGCCCACACGGAGCTCGGCAAGGATGTCCTGGACAAGATCCTCGAGATGCTCGGAGATTCCTTCCTCGTGGAGAAGCCCGCCCAGATGGAGGGGCGGACAATGTCGATTCTCCTCAATCCCAAGGGAAGCAAGGCCAAGAAAGGATAGACGATGCCCAAGATGAAAACAAAGAA
>JBEKTX010000223.1:0-7164 GCA_049515615.1 Spirochaetia bacterium | reverse complement strand
CTGGACCTCAAGGTCCCCGCGCACATGTCAGACATCCCGGTCATCCTCGGCGGCGAATACCTCACGAATACATACTCGGAGTTCCAGGAGGAAATGGCGGTCTTCAACCGCGCCTTCCTGGAGGTGCTCTCTGAAGGAGACGCCAAAGGCAGGGTGTTTACCTTCCCCATCCCGACCTACAACATCACCAAAGACTTCCCCTGGGACGATCCCGCACTCGACATCCTCTGGAAGGTGACGGCACGCTACGGCATCCCCTACTTTTCCAATTTTGTGAACTCTGACATGTCCCCTGAGGATACGAGGTCCATGTGCTGCAGGCTGAGGCTCGACCTTCGCGGCCTGCCGGGACAGAAATCCCTGGAGAAGCGCGGCGGAGGACTTTTCGGGGCAAACCCGCTTACGGGGTCGATCGGTGTGGTGACGATCAACATGCCGCGCCTGGGCTATCTCGCTTCAAACGAAAAGGAGTTCCTCATCAGACTCGGAGAGCTGATGGATCTTGCCCGCGATTCGCTGGAGATCAAGAGGAAGATGCTGGAACGCTTCACCGAGAAAAATCTCTACCCGTATACACAACACTATCTCCGCGGAGTGCGCGAGCGTTCCGGCCAGTACTGGAAGAACCACTTTTCCACGATTGGACTGGTAGGTTTGAACGAGGCCTGCCTGAACCTGTTGGGCACCCACATCGGATCTCCGCCCGGGCAGTTATTCGCGCTGCGCGTCCTGGATTACATGAGGGAGCGGCTTGTCATGTTCCAGGTGCAGACTGGCAGCAGCTACAACCTCGAAGCTACTCCTGCAGAAGGCACCTCATATCGACTTGCGAGGCTGGATGAAGAGAAGTTCCCGGGGATCAAGTCGGGAAACGATTCAGCGTCGGGAGGCCGTCCTTTTTATACGAACTCTTCCCAGCTACCCGTGCAGTATTCCGACGACATCTTCGAGGTCCTCGATCTGCAGGACGAGCTTCAGACAAAATACACCGGGGGAACGGTCGTACACCTCTTCGTCGGTGAAGAGATCGTGGACACCGGCAATGTGAAAAGGCTGGTGAAACTGATCTGCGAACGCTACCACCTGCCCTACTTCACCGTGACCCCGACCTTCAGCGTGTGTCCGACCCACGGCTACCTGTCGGGGAAGCAGGAGTCGTGCCCGCGCTGCGGCGCAGCGGCCGAAGTGTACTCCCGTGTCGTCGGATACCTTCGTCCCGTGAACCAATGGAACGAGGGGAAGGTAGAGGAGTTCAAGGTGCGAAAGACCTTCAAGCTCGCCTGAGTCGCGGTCTGCCCGCTCCTCCGATGGTCATTGGCGGTCTTCAGCGATTCTCACTCTCTGATTTCCCAGGCCTGATCTCCGCAATTGTGTTCACGCGCGGCTGCGGCTTCCGCTGTCCCTATTGCCATAATCCCGAGCTGGTCGATCCATCACGGTATACCGCAGAGTTTCCGCTGGACGAAATCCGGGAGTTCCTCCGATCCCGAAAGGGACAGCTCCAGGGAGTCGTCGTCACCGGAGGAGAGCCCACTTGGCACGAGGACCTTCCATGGTTCCTCAGTGAGCTGAAGGACATGGGTTTTGCGGTGAAGCTCGATACCAACGGCACGAAACCTCTGATGATTCGGCAGGTCATGACGGCCAGGCTTGTCGACTTCATCGCCATGGACATCAAGGCCCCCCTGGCCCTCTATGAGCAGACTGTAAAAGTCCCGGCGAAGACATCGGACATACAACAGAGCATCGGTTTGATACTCGCTTCCGGCCTCCCCCACGAGTTCAGGACGACATGCGTGGATTCGCTCCTCTCGGCAGGCGATCTGCTCGACATTGGACAGCTCGTGAAAGGATGCGATCGGTACATCCTTCAATCGTTCCACGGAGGAAGGGTGTTGGACCCGTCTCTGGCAGTCGAACTCCCGCTGGAAAAAACTCGACTCGAAGAGGTCGTTGTTGCCTTATCCAGAACAGGCCTCAAGGTCGAAACTCGCTGAAAGCCCTGCTAAGCCAGGACGACCTGCTCCGCCGTGACAATTACGTTGTGAAGCTCCGACGCCGTTGTTGCGTCCTCCAAGCGTCCCTCCAGAAAATCACTTTCGAAGATCCCCGCAATGTGGGAAAGAAGGATCTGGTGAATGCGCGGCGTGTCGGCAGGAGTCAGGAGGATGAAAAGGAGGTTGATGTCCTCACCCGGTACAGGCGACGGGATTGGATTCTTCAGACGGGCAACGATGACCATTGGCTGGGCAAGGCGAGACAAGCGGGCGTGGGGGATCGCAAGTCGCTTCCCCACGTAGCTGCTTCCAAGCCGCTCCCTGTCTACGATTGAGAGCATGATCGCGTCGCGTGAAACGGGGAGATCCTGGACGCTGATTCGCTGAAGGGCGTTTCGGGTGGCGCTCTGGATGCTCGTGCCTTCGACCTCCAGGAGCGTGTGCTCGGGCGTCAGCAGGTCGGAGAGGCGGATTGTCGGCTCGGTCGGGTACTCTTCTTCCACTGTCCCGATGACCTCCTCTATCGCATCTTCCAGCGTGATGATGCCCGTCCATCGCCCGTCCTCCCCGTAGACCAGGGCCATATGTGCGGCTTTCCTCTGCATTTCAGAAAGCCTTTGCTCCAGGGGATCCTGCTCGCGAAAGCTGAGACAAGGTCGGACAAAATTCAACAGTGAATCAGTGGGTTTGCCCGCATATTCGGCAAGGAGCAGGTCTTTCACGTGCACGTAACCCAGCGGTTTTTCCGGGTCATTGCCCACGAGCGGGTACCGGGAGAATCGGTACTCAGCGATCACGCTTTCGTTTTCTGCGCGGGCATTTCCCAGGATGAGGCACCGAACGAGTCTTCGCGCGCGCATCGCGTTCCGAACGGTCAGGTTTCCCATGTCCAGCACGTTTTCAATATGCAGGAGACGCCGAAAGGAGAGCATGCCACTGGATTGTGACTGGTCGAGTATGATCCTTATCTCCTCCTCGGAATGAGCGGCTTGATCAGTGACCGGGGGAAGACGGAAAATCTGGAGAATCGCATTCACCGTGGTATTGAGCAGGAGGATGGGAAGAATGAAAACATAGCGGAAGACCACCATGGGGAACGCCGTGCGCAGTGCCGACTTCTCCGTGCTCCGTATTGCAACCGACTTCGGCACAAGCTCGCCTATCACGATGTGGAGAAACGATACCAGGAGATATGCCAGGGCCACGGAGATTGTGTGGGCGGTGACGCCCGCCGCGAGACCGGACATGCCGATATGGCGGACAAGTGGGAAGATCAGGGTTGCGAATGCCGGCTCTCCGACGAACCCCAGACCGATGCTCGCCATTGTAATGCCCACCTGGCAGACGGAAAGATACTCGTCCAGGTGCGACTGGATCCGCTCCAGTGTCTTTGCACGCCTGTTCCCTGCTTCGGCAAGCGCCTCAACCTGCGTGGGCCTCATTTTCACTGCGGCGAACTCTGCCAGCACGAAAAATGCGTTCAACAACATGAGCAGGAAAGCAAGAACAAGGTAAACCCACAGCAGCATGATGATCCTCTGGGAGCTCTCTCCCGAACCCTACTGAGATGAGACTGCTTTTTGCAAGGACGTGAGAGGCGAGAATCGAGACGGCTCGGAGGGACTCGGTGCAGGATGTTTCACGTGAAACATCCTGCACCGAGTCCGATGGCGCAACGCTGCGGAACTTGGCACTCCAATTCCTTATCCAGATCCGGAAGTTTCACGTGAAACATCATTCCCCAGCAGGGGCCTCTTCGTCGGAAGCCTCCGTTATTGGGGTTTCGGTCCCTGAAGGCCCTGCCTCCGGAGCGTCCGGCGACTGCTCTTCTTTCACGACCCTGGCAACGCCGACCACTACATCGGGTTTTGTGATGTTTACGATCCGCACGCCCATAGCGGTTTTCCCCAGCGTCGCGACCTCCGCAAGCCGCAGCTTGAGTGTATTGCCTTGGGATGTGATGCAGACAAGGTCGTCCCGGTCATTCACGGACAGCACGCCGATAACCTCGCCGGTCTTCTCCGTGGCCTTGTAGCAGATCTGGCCCCTCGTGCCCCTGCCATGGGCGGAGAAATTGCCATATTCAGTGCGCTTGCCGTACCCGAATTCGCTGACCAGAAGCATTTGTTCGCCCCTGCTGACCATCGCGACTCCAGCCAGCTCGTCTTTGTCTGAAAGGCGGATTCCCTGAACTCCATGAGAGGCCCGACCCATCGCGCGGACAGCTTCTTCCCCAAATCTGAGGGCATTGCCCTTGCGCGTCACCAGGACAACCTCATCCTTGCCCGATGTGAGCAGGGCGGTCACCAGGCCGTCCCCTTGGTCGAGCTTGATTGCCACAATGCCCCTGGTGCGAGCATTGGTGAAATCATAGATGGCCACCTTCTTCACGACACCCTGGCGTGTTGCCATGAGCACGAACCGTTCATCGGTGAAGTTGCGGAGGCTCACGACTGCGGTGATCTCCTCCTCGCTGCCCAGCGAGAGCAGGACCTTGATGCTCTGACCCTTTGCCTGTCGGCTGCTTTCGGGGATCTCGTGCACCTTTACCCAGTAGGCTTTGCCCTGGTTGGTGATGAAGAGCACATAGTCATGGGTTGAAGCAACGAAGAACTGCTCGATAAAGTCGTCCTCCTTCAGGAGAGCAGAGGATGAGCCCTTCCCCCCCCTTCCCTGCCGGCGATAGGCGGTGACCGGGATCCGTTTGATGTAGCCGCGGTTGGATATGAGGATTACCATGTCCTCTACCGCGATCAAGTCTTCGATGTTGATTTGCTCGGCTTCCTCTTCGATGATTTCCGTCCGCCGGTCATCGCCGAACTTGTTCGAGATCTCTTCCGTCTCTGTCTTTACAACTCCCAGGATCTTCCGCTCGCTTGAGAGAAGGTCTTTCAGATGCTCGATGAGGGCGCGCACCTCGGCGAGCTCATCGATGACCTTCTGCACCTCGAGGCTGGTAAGGCGCTGGAGGCGCATGTCGAGGATCGCCTGGGCCTGTTTCTCGGAGAAGGTGAAGCGAGCGATCAGATTCAGCCGGGCCGCCTCGGTGTTCTCCGACTTCTTGATGATGGCAATCACTTCGTCAATGTGCTCCAGGGCGATCTTGAGCCCCTCCAGTATGTGGGCGCGGTCCTCGGCCTTTGCAAGGTCGAACCTCGTCCGCCTGGTCACCACTTCCTTGCGGTGGTCGATGAAGTATTCCAACATCTGCTTCAGAGCAAGTGTTTTCGGAAGGCCACCGACGAGCGCGAGGTTGTTCACCCCGAACGCCGTCTGAAGCTGGGTGTGCGCGAAGAGCTGGTTGAGGATGACCTTCGGCGAGACGCCCCGCCTCAGGTCGATGACGATCCTCATCCCGTGACGATCGGACTCGTCGTTCAAGTCGACGATTCCGTCGATCTTTTTCTCTTTCACCAGGTCGGCGATCCGAACGATCAATGCGGACTTGTTCACCTGGTACGGGATCTCCGTAACGATGATCGAATCCTTTCCTTGGCTGGAGCTCTCCACCGTGACCTTCGCCCTGACGATGATCTTCCCTCTTCCCGTCAGATAGGCGTCTCGGATGCCTTTCCGCCCGAGTATGATGCCGCCGGTAGGGAAGTCAGGTCCTCGGACGAGCTTCATCACTTCCTCGTCGGAGGCCTGGGGTGTGTCGATCAGCTTCACGATGGCCGCGCAGATCTCGCGCAGGTTCTGCGGGGGAATGTTGGTTGCCATCCCTACCGCAATGCCGCTGGACCCGTTGGCGAGCAGGAAGGGAAATGCGGCCGGCAGAACCAGGGGCTCGGTCTGTGAGCCGTCATAGTTGGGGCCGAAATCGACGGTGTCCTTGTTGATATCGCGAAGCATCTCCTCCGCGATCCAGTTCATCCGCGCCTCGGTGTACCTCACCGCAGCGGGGGGATCTCCGTCGATGGAGCCGAAATTCCCCTGGCCGTCCACGACGGGGTAGCGCATGTTGAAGTCCTGCGCCAGGCGGACAAGTGAATCGTAGATGGCGATGTCCCCATGCGGGTGGTATTTCCCGAGGACATCGCCGGTGATGCGGGCACACTTCTTGTACGGCCGGTCGGCATGGAGGCCCATCTCGTTCATGCCGAAGAGGATCCGCCGATGGACGGGCTTCAGACCGTCACGCACGTCCGGGAGAGCGCGGGAAACGATGACGGACATCGCGTAGTTCAGATACGAGGTTTTTACCTCTTCCTCGATCGGAAGGGGGATGGTCCGGGATTTCACGTCAGCCACAATCGTTTCTCCCTGGGCGGCAGATCACACGTCGAGGTTGGTCACCGCCAGCGCGTTGTCCTCGATGAACTTTCTCCTGGGTTCCACGTTTTCCCCCATGAGGGTGGTGAAGATCTCTTCAGCTTCCACCCCATCCTCAAGCTTCACGTGGATGATGCTCCGCTTGTCAGGGTTCATCGTCGTCTCCCAGAGCTGCTCGGGATTCATTTCTCCCAGACCCTTGTAGCGCTGGATGGACACTTCACTCTCAGTCTTGCCGCTGCGCTTCAGCACGCTGTCCTTCTCCGCGTCGTCATAGGCATAGATCACCTGCTTGCCCATTTCGATCTTGTACAAAGGAGGCATGGCGATGTAGACGTGACCTTGCTCGAGCAGCTCTCTCATGTAGCGGAAGAAAAAGGTGAGAAGAAGTGTCCGGATATGCGAGCCGTCAACGTCCGCGTCCGCCATGATGATGATTTTCCCGTAGCGAAGCTTGGAAATTTCGAACTGCGTTCCGACCCCTGTCCCGAGCGCCGAGATTATGGGAAAGAGCTTGTCGTTGGTGAGCACCTTGTCGATTCGGGTCTTCTCCACGTTCAGCATTTTGCCCCAGAGCGGGAGGATGGCCTGGAAGGCCCTATCCCTTCCCTGCTTCGCGCTGCCTCCGGCCGAATCACCCTCGACAATGTACAGCTCGCACTTTGCCGGGTCGTCCTCCGAGCAGTCGGCCAGTTTTCCGGGAAGTCCGCTGTTCTCCAGGAGTCCTTTCTTTCGGGTGAGCTCCCGGGCCTTCCGCGCGGCCTCCCGCGCTTTCGCCGCCATTATCGACTTGTCGAGTATCTTCTTGACGATGTCGGGGTTCTCGTCGAAGAAGAGGGAAAGACGGTCATAAGTGAGGCTCTCGACTATCCCTTTCACATCGGAATTGCCCAGC
>JBEKTX010000222.1:0-7171 GCA_049515615.1 Spirochaetia bacterium | reverse complement strand
TGCCGCGGGGCCGAGCTTGCCCGCCTGTTCGAGGCGGATCCGCGCGTCCTGCCCGTGCAGAATCAATCCTGGCAGCAGGGCATGTTCAGCTCGCTTCGGCTCGGCGCCGCGGCGGTGAAGACACGAAGGTTTTTCGTGACGCTCGGAGACATGCCGTGGATCACCGCGGCGGTGTACTCGGCACTGCTTCAGCACGAGGAGGCGGACGTGGTCTTTCCCGAGCACGGCGGGATGCGGGGGCATCCGGTGCTGTTCCATGCGCGGGTCAAGCGCGCCATCGACTCGGCAGATCCCGGCAGGGGAAGCATGCGGGAAATCGCCGAATCATATCGGATCAGTGAGCTGCACTGGCCGGACAACGCGGTCCTCCGGGATATCGATACCGAGGAGGATTTTCGCTGAACGGGCCGGGGGCTGCCGGCTCCTACGACGCGTTCTTTCTCTTCCCCGTGGAGCGGCGCGCTTCCGTCGTCGCGATTTCCGCACAAACGAGCGCGAGCACGATCGCCTGCAGCGCGAAGGTCTCCCAGGTCTGGGACATTCCCAGCGGGCCCACTGCCGGCAGCCGCTCGGCGTAGTGGGAGGGAATGATGCCGGCGACCTGCAGGGAATGGATGCTCTCCCCGGCGATCTTGAAGGCCAGATAGTAGATGAGGATCGTTGCCACCAGGAAGAAGTAATGCAGCGGCAGGCGCGCGCTGAAACGGATCACGAGGAAGCCGATCAGCACCAGCAGCACAAGGGCAACACCGACGCCGGCGAAAAGCTGGACAGGTCCGATACCCGACTCGATTCCCACGAGCAGGATCACGGTCTCCGCCCCTTCGCGGAGCACCGCGAACAGCGCAAGCGCAAACAGTGACCAGGTCCCTCCGGCCGCGATCGCCCTGCCGGCGCGGCTTTGCATGTAGCCGGACCACGCCTTGAGATTCGCCCGGCGATGCAGCCATGCGCCGACGCTCATCATCAGGATGACGGAAGCGAGCCCGACCGCGCCTTCCAGGACCTCCCGCGTGGCCGCGGCCCCCGCGGCCGAGATCAGGAGGCTGAGAACGAGCGCGAGCCCTGCGCTCAGGAGCAGCCCCGAACCGGCCCCTGCCCAGACCCAGAGCGGGGCATTCCCCGCGGGCGTCTTCTTGAGCATTGCCAGCAGGGCCGCCAGGACCAGCAGCGCCTCCATTCCTTCCCTCAGGAGGATGAAGCCCGCGTCCCAGGCCGTGTAGCCTGCCGAGACACGGAGCTGTTCGATCTGGCCGAGCATAACCTCCAGAACGTTCATCGCGGCCGGGCGTGAACCGGGACCGGAAAGGATCAGGCTGGAGACACGCGTCATCTCCGCCTCGAGCCTGGAGTAGATGGCCGGGGAGCGGCTCTTCACGTCGGTCTCGACGATCGGCCAGAGGCCGACGAAACTCTCCATGAGGTCCGACGCCTGGTCGAAACGGGCCGTGGCAAGGGAGTCCCGCACTTGTGCCAGCAAGGTTCCCAGGCTTTCCACGCTGCCTGTACGAGCGGCGGGAGGGCCGGCAGCAGTTCTTCCGTACTCCTCGGCGGCCCGCGCCAGGTCGCTCAGCGCCTGGCCGGCGCGTGCAGTGTCAGGAGGCGCCGCTTCCATCGCGGCCTCCGCGCGGGCAGCGGCGACTTCGATCCGGGCGTAGAGACCGGGATTGCCGGCCCTCACCGAATCCTCGATGGGTGACCACAATGCCTCGAACGACTTGAAGACGCCCAGCGCGCCAGGGACATCTAAGGCGTTCAGCCGATCGATGGACTTCGCGGCCATGGCGGCCAGCGTCGCCAGGACGAGCTGCCGGGGATTATCGGCGGCCTGAAGCAGCGGCGGGGATGCCAGAGTCATGCACATGCCAAAAAGCAAGGGACGGAACATCGATTGCACCCCTGGAATATACCTGACCAATTTAGTCATGTATAGGTGAAAAAGGCTGGCTTGAAGAGGCCACCCGGCTTTCCGTTCAAGCGAGCCGCAAATATGCAGAAGGGAGTCAGAAATTGACTACGAGTCCCTGTGGTGGGACTTGCCCTATCCGAATCTGCGGTCGAGACGGCGGTGCATCATCCTCCGAGCAGCTCGATCATCGATTGACCCATGGCGGTGAGGATCAGCCAGCAGGACACTGCCCCGGCATCGAGTGTCCCACGGGAACGCTCACCGAGCCGGCTGGATCTGCCGACGCGCGAGACCATGTCCTTCGTCGAGTCCTTTCCCGTCTCCGCCGCCTTCATCATCGCGCGAAGCGCATCACAGAAGCCCATGCCGCCGCGACGGGAGCCGCGAAAGGCCTCCAGGGCGGGACCCAGCGTGTCCAGCATCGTCTTGTCTCCCCTCTTCGCATTGCCGAGGGACACGACGCCTTCCTCCGCCTTCCGCAGCATGGATTCGAACACCTGCGCGTCGATCTCCGAGAAGCTCCTGGATTCACGCGCCATGGAGCGGAAGAACGTGCCATAGAGCGGCCCCATGGCACCGCCGATCTCGGTGAGCAGCACATTCCCTATGGTGGCAAGGCCTTCCGACAGGGAGCACGAACCGGCGGCAAGCCGCTCCGCGGCAAGGCCGAAACCCTTGCCCATGTTGACCCCGTGGTCACCGTCCCCGATGGCCCCGTCGATCTCGCTCAAGCTCGCCGCGTTGTCTCGAACCGAGGCGATCACCCGCTGGATTACGGGATACCCGCGCGTGTTGGCAAAGCTCTCCATATCCTATCGCCCGAACTGGGTGAGCCCCATGCAGTCCACCTCCAGGTCGATCAGCTCCTCGAGCTCCGCGTCCAGCTTCATGAGCGTGAGGGTCACCCCGGCCATGTCCAGGGACGTGAAGAAATTGCCGACATAAGGTCGGTGCACGACCAGGCCGTTTGATGCCAGCAGCTCCTCCACCTCGTCGTACAGGATGTAGAGCTCCATCACGGGCGTAGCGCCGAGCCCGGAAAGCAGGACCACCACCCTGTCCTTCGGCTCGAACGGAAGATCGGGAAGGATGACGTCGATCATCATCTTCGCCATGTCGCGCGCCGGGCGCAGGTCCTCCACGCGGATGCCGGGCTCTCCATGATGCCCGATGCCGACCTCCATTTTCCCCGGAGGTATCGTGAAATTGGGATGGCCGACCGCGGGGATCGTGCACGGTGAGAGGCCAATGCCGATGCTGCGCGTGTTGTCGATGGCTTTCTGCGCCGCCGAGACGACCGCTTCGAGGTCTCCGCCGAGCGCCGCACGCGCTCCACCGGCTTTCCACATCAGCACTTCGCCGGCAACTCCGCGTCGTTTCCCTCTCTCCGTCCGGGGGGCGGATGGGACGTCATCGTTGGCAACCACCGTTTTCACCTGGATACCGGCATCCTCGGCCAGCTCCATGGAGAGCTTCACGTTCATCGTGTCCCCGGCGTAGTTGCCGAACAGGCAGGCCACTCCCCTGCCCGCGTCCGCCGCGCGGAACGCGTCGAAGAACGATTTTGCCGTGGGAGAGGTGAAGACTTCTCCGACAGCCGCGGCGTCCACCATGTTGCGGCCGACGTATCCGATGAATGCGGGCTTGTGCCCCGAGCCGCCTCCCGTCACGATCCCCACCTTCCCCTTTACGGGCGCGGCCCGGTACTTCACCACCCTCGGGTTGTCCGTCGGTGCGACGATGTTCCTGTGGGCACGGAGAAATCCCTTGAGCATGTCTTCGACGACCCGGGCCGGATCGTTCAGGATTCGCTGCACGTGTGGACCTCCTCCTGACGAACGCGCGCTGCTACTTGTGGAACTTCTTCTCGTACTCCGCGATGAGCTCCACCTTCCGCGTCGAGCCCCCGCCCTCGAACTCCGACTTCAGCCACGCGTCGACGATCGTCTTGGCCAGCTCGGGGCCGATCACCCGGGCGCCCATGGTGAGGATCTGCGCGTCGTTGCTTTTTCGCGCGCGCTCGGCGGAGTAGGTGTCGTGGCAGGTTGCCGCGCGGATGCCGGGGACCTTGTTTGCGGTAATCGCCATGCCCAGGCCCGTCCCGCACATGAGGATGCCGCGCTCATGCCTGCCTTCCGCGATGGCCTCCGCGACTTTCACGGCGATGTCGGGATACAGGCTGGGCGATTTGTCGAAGGCTCCGTAATCCACCACCTCCACGCCCTTTTCCGCGAGGTGGGACTTCAGAATTTCCTTCAGATCAAAGGCGGCATCATCCGCGCCGATTGCCACGCGCATCTACGCTCCTTCCCGCGCGCTCCAGAGCTCGAAGAGCGCCGGCTGGGACTCCTTCCCATGGCCCGCGGCCTGTCCGGCAACGTAGAGCTCGTGAGCGGCGGCCGTCATCGGGATCGGATTGCGGCTTTCCGCTGCAAGCGTCCGGGCGTAGGCGAGATCCTTCTGCATCATGTCGACGGTTCCTCCCGGCACGTATTCCCGCGCGGCTATGGACGGCGCGCTCACGTCCAGCACCTTCGAACCCGCCCATCCCTCGCGGATGGCCTCGTAAAGGCTCGATGGATCAACGTCGTTGCGCCGGGCAAGTGCGAAGCCTTCGGCGATAACGGCAAATGTCGTACCCACGATCATGTTGTTCACGAGCTTCGCGATTCCCCCGGCGCCCACGTCGCCGACGTGAACGACCGACTTCCCCAGCGCGGCAAGGTACGGCCGGGCGCGCGCAAAGGTGTCAGGAGTAGCTCCTACCATTATCGCCAGCGCCGCCGTGCGGGCACCTGCCTCGCCGCCGCTTACCGGCGCATCGGCAAAGTCGATGCCCCTCTCCGCAAGCTGCGCGCCGATGCGGCGGGAGAGGGACGGCAGGCTCGTGCTGAGGTCGATGAGCAGCGCCCCCTTCTTCAGGGATGCCCCCAATCCGCCGCCGCCAAGCACGACTTCTTCCACGACCGCAGCGGAAGGGAGGGAGAGACAGACCACGGCGCACGTGGCGGCCACCTCCGCCGCGCTGCGCGCCGCTCTGACCCCCGGAAGCCCGGCGAGGCGGGACTCCTGGACGTCGAATCCCACGACGTCGAACTTTTTCGCCAGGTTCTCCGCCATGGGACGCCCCATGATTCCCAGCCCAATGAATCCCACTCTCTCAGCCATCCGCTCCTCCGCACCGACCGGCAGTATAGTATATTAAACGGAGAACAATGAGATTCGACAAGACAGTCATCCATCGAATGAACATGCCCTATGCCATCGGCACGCTCGGCACAGGCCCGAATCCGAGCGTGGCATGCGCCACCGAGGACCATGGGCCGGTGGTGCTGATCGAACCACCCTACCGCCAGGCACGCACACTTGTGCCGGGGCCCGGCGGATGCATGGCGCTGGTCGCAGACCCTGAACAGCCTGGGGAGCTCTATGCTGTGATGGGATGCTTCCTCGGCTACAAGTTCCAGGGGGGTGGGGTGTACCACATCCGGGAGGGAAGCCCTGCCGTTCGGGTGCTGGATCTTCCCTTTGCCCACCGCATCGGTATTGTCACTCGTGGTGGAGCCCGCTACCTGCTCGCGGCGAACCTTGCGGAGGACAAGAAGGATGCCGCGGACTGGTCACTCCCCGGGGCCGTGTACGCGGCAGAGCTGGGTGGTGATGACGGCGCCTCAGTGTTGACCGCTCAGCCCGTGCTCACGGGGATGCACAAGAACCACGGATTTCTCCTGACGGATTTCGAAGGCCGGCGGACGCTTCTCATCGGGGCGGCCGAAGGGGTGTTCGCTGTAGACCTCGATTCGCCGGGAAAAGCATGGTCATCGCGGCAGGTTCTCGCGCGGGAAACGAGCGAGATGGCTATGTTCGACCTGGACGGCGATGGCGCGGACGAGCTGGTCACGATCGAGCCGTTTCATGGAAACGTGCTGCGAGCGTACAAGAAAACCGCGGGCGGCTGGCATGCATTCTGGGATTCAGAGCTGAGCTTCGGGCACTGCGTGCTGGCAGGCATGTTCCAAGGCCAGAGGAGCATATTCGTGAGCAACAGGGCCGGTAACAAGAGTCTCCTCCTGTTCCAGTTCAGCGCCGACGCGTCCACCCCGCCTCGAAAGATCGTCGTCGATGAGGGCGCGGGCGCCGCGAACATGCTCGTGCTTCCCCAGGCCGGGGGTGACCTGCTGTTTGCCGCGAATCAGGCAGCGGGAGAGATCGCGGTGTATGGCACGCGGCCGGAGTCAGACTAGCGGCTTGGACGAGACGATTCAATTCCGTCCGCCCTCCACACTTTTACTGCCGATAATGTCAAGAGACGGAGTGAGGCGGCAGATGAACACGAGAGAAGCACGGCAAAGTCTGGAGGAGGGGCGGGAAGGAAAAGGCGATGCCCATCTGAGGGAAAGGCTTCGCGGCATTGCAGCAGCACGGAGCCCAGTTGTGCGGAATGGCCGTTTTTTCTATCAGACGGAACTGAACGCCCTTACCTACTGGTACGAAGACCACGCGCACTCCACCCGCATGGTGTATGTCGAGGCGGATGATTCCGGCGGATCGTAGGGGATGTTCTCGAAGGGCACATCCGTCTCGTCCTGATTTCTACTTCGACGGCGTGCCGGGGAGCGCGCGAAACGCCCCTGTGGAGAGCCCCCCGTCTACCAGCAGGAGCTGGCCCGTCACGTACCTGCTCTCCTCCGAAGCAAGGAAAACGACCGCCCCGTCCAGGTCGTTCGGCGCGCCCGGACGTCCCAGCGGAATGCGCTCGTTCAGCGAGGCGACCCAGGAGGCATCCTCGTACATGACTTCGTTCTGCGTCGTCTTGAACCATCCCGGTGCAAGGCAGTTCACGGTGATGCCGTACTCGCCCCAGTCGTGGGCGAGGCTCATGGTGAGCTGCCGGATTCCGCCGCGGCTCGCTCCATACGGTCCCAGACCCGCGGACCCCGACACCGAGGATTCCGATCCGAGGGTGATGATCCGCCCGTAGCGGGCCTCCATCATGAGCTTCGCGATGGCCTGGGAGACAAAAAATGTGCCGCGCAGGTTCGTGTCAAGCACGAGGTTCCAGTCGTCCCAGGTCACATCGACAGCCCTCTTCCTGACGTTGCAGCCCGCGTTGTTCACGAGGATGTCGATCCTTCCGAAGGCCGCGTGAGCCGATTCCGCCATGCGCTGGATGCTCTGGTAATCCCGGACATCCAGCTCCACCAGGGCGACCTTTCTTCCGAGCTTCCTGATCTCCTCGGCGAACTGCTCCAGTGCGCTTTT
>JBEKTX010000221.1:0-7284 GCA_049515615.1 Spirochaetia bacterium | reverse complement strand
GAATTACACCTTCAAACCGAAATTTCCCGGATGCCTCGCGATTCTTGCCAGTCACGTGGATCTCCCCATCTCCAGCCCCCATCTTACTGCCTCCAAGCCTCGCGTCAAGGACGGTGCAAGTCAAAGACAAGTACGGAAAGGAAGCGACATAGATTCATTTGACATTGTCGCTTCCGGGCGCGCAGACCTTGATGAGATCGCGAAGGACGAGACTGGAGAGGCTTTTTTTGACGATCTCGGGACCGGCGTTGCGATGTCTTCTTGCTCGAGTCATCTTGATCAGCCAGCCTTCCTTGCCGGCCCATGGTGACGTTCGTTTCGACGGGCAGCTCCATAGGAATCCCGGATCATGAGGGCGTGTTCGCGGGAGCGACCGCCCGGAGGAATCCGACGAACATCAGCACCACGCCGAGCAGCTCGCTCAGGTAGAGCGCTCCCCCGATCCCGAAGCGACTGAAGGTTCCGCCAAATGCGGGAAGGAGGGCGCCGACGGCAATCAGGATGTTCCCGACCACCCTGTTCGGCAGCACGCGTTTCCGCCAGAACTGAATTGCGGACCACGCCGCACCCCCCACCAGGGCGAGGGTCCCGTACGAGTTGAATATCGGTGTCAGGGAGCGCACGCCGGGCGTGACGATGGCGTGGCCGCTCAACTCGCTCCCCGTGTGGAAGCTCGCGGTCATCTGGGTCGGGTCGAGCTTCGCGCCGATGACCTTGAGCGCAGCATAGATCGAAGCAAGCCCCAGCAAGGCCATCAGCAGGTGGGCCCAACGGCTTTTCACCCAGAGGTACACGGTGCCCTGACCGAGCCATGCTGCGACAAGGATCGCTCCAAACAAGTACCACAACCGGAATACAACAGGACTCCATCCCAGGGCACCATTGATCGCCTCGCAGAGGCCACCGATCGCGTAGAAGACGAGGCCGATTCCCCACAGGAGCAGGTGCAGACCGTGCCGGACCACAAACCTGCGGAAAACGAGGGATGCAAAGACCAAGCTGACAGCGCCCGAAATGAACGGCAGCCCCTTCAGAACGACGTCCAAGGATCGCCCCCTTCGGAGCCGAGGGTGCGCCCCGGGCTCGGCAGAAGTCAAGTGCGTCGCCAGATTTTTGTCCACTTGCTCCGCCGAGAGGTCGATTCAGCCGGTGAGGTTTTCACCCTGCGGAAACCAACCGAGCGCAGGATTTCAACTGCCCTGGAGCCGCGTCCGCCCATCTTGCAGGGCATCGATTTTGCGTGCATGGTTCGGGCGACTGCGCGTCCCCCCTTTGCCGGTCTCGCCGCCCCTGGGCTGCTACGTATCGTAGATCCGTTCACGAATCGTAGAAAAATCGTGAAAATAAAGTTGACAAATCATCTCATCTATATGATAATGGCGCCATTCTAAGGCTGATAGATTTGGTCGACAACATAACTCTTTTTTAGGAAAAGAGTTATGTTTACTTCTCAACATTCAACTTCGAAGCGTAGTGCAAGGGGGAGATTATGAAGCACCTGGAAACCATCACCCTTATCGGCCTTCTTGACGGAGCTGGCCCTGTTAGTCGGGTGTCATTCGCAAAGTCGAAAGGGAAACTTCCTATGAAGATTAAGACGATAGTCATCGCCGTTGCCGTGGCGAGCGCGACTTGGTGGCTTGCGCCTTCCAGCGTGTATGCGCTCGCCAGTTTTGCCAGGCAGACAGGCTTGGCCTGCAGCGCGTGCCATATGTCCTTTCCGGAACTCACGCCGGTCGGACGGGATTTCAAGCTCCACGGCTTCACCACAAGCGTCAATAATCTCACGGAAGAAGGCACCAACAAAGGCTCCGCGCTTTCGCTCATTGAAGACGTGCCGCTGTCAATCAGCTTCCAAACATCCGTGACCGCGACCGACAGAAGCCAACCTAGTTCGCAAAGCCCCAGCGTCGAGTTCCCTCAACAGATCAACTTTTGGCTGGCCGGCCAAATCACGCCCCACTTTGGGACCTTCCTCCAGTTGACTTACACCGCAAGCTCCGACACTTTCAGCGGCGACAGCAGCGACGTGCGCTTCTTTGGAACCGAGACCAAATTGGCCGGCAAGAGCCTCGTCTGGGGAATTGATGCAAACAACAACCCCACGATCGAGGATTTGTGGAACAGCACCCCGGCTTTTGGTTTTGCGTATGCCAACCCGGATTCGGCGGGTTTCCTCCCGGCGGCGGCAACCATGATCGACGGCGCCTTGGCCACACAAGTCATTGGCGGCGGCCCTTATGTCATGTTGGACAATCACCTCTATGCCCTTGTTGAAGTCTACCGCTCACAACATCTCGGAACACCGCAGCCGGAAAACGGGGTCACCGGCACGGTCCCCAATCCCATTAACATCCAGGCTGTGGCACCCTATTGGCGGCTTGCCTGGCAGCAGAACATTGGCAAGAACAATTACTTCGAGGTTGGTACCTATGGAATCTACGTGAGCTCCTATCCAGGCGCAGTCAGCGGCCCGACGGACAGTTACGTGGACTTCGCCGGCGACGCGAGTTATGAGCTAACCCTCGCCAACGGCGACATGATCGTCTTGCACAGCACCTTTATCCATGAAATGACGAACCTGGGTGCCAGCGTCGCCGCCGGCAACGCCTCCCAAGCCAATGATGACCTTAACACCTTCCGTCTGGATGCCAGCTACCATTTCGGCAGCAAGTTGACCTTCACTGCCGGGCCGTTCTTGACCTGGGGCACCAGCGATGTCTTGCGCTATCCTGCGGGGTCCCTCAGCGGCTATTCCAATGGCAGCCCGAACAATAATGGCTTTCTTGTTCAAGCCGCCTACTGGCCCTGGCAGAACTTTGAAATCGGCTTGCAGTATAGAGGATTTATCACATTCAATGGGGCGAGCACAAACTACGATGGCAACGGACGAAATGCATCCGACAACAATACGTTCTACGGTTTTGTCTGGATCAACTTCTAGCACATTCGAGCCCTGGATAGCTTTCGCATGGTCCAGGGCCGCGGCTGGAGTAAAGACACCGAGAAGGCCGAACATGACGAAGGCCGCGGTCTCAACCGGGGCGTTTTTCTGCCTCGGACGCAGAACGACTTTCTCCTCAGACTTCACTCGATAGGCATCGCCCTCGGGGGGGAGCCGACACTCCGCTGGGCGGGGTGACAGCGGGTTCGCACTTCCCCCCCTACCAGTTCTTGGGTCCGCTCTTCATGCTCATCTCGCCGGTGGTCAGGTCGAGGGAGTGGCAGTTGAGGCAGGCGCCCTTATACTCGGTGATGAAGCGATTTTCTGCAGGCTTTTGAAAGTGCACCCTGTGCATGGCCTGGTTGAAAACGGGCGGCTTCGGCCCGCCTTTGTGGCATATGAGACAGTCCTTGGGAACGACTTTCGCTATCTTGTCGATTTTTGGATGCCCACTAATCTTGGCCAGCTCCGCGATCACAGTGAAGTCCTTCCCGTCTCCCTGGTCCTTGTGGCAATCGACGCACCCGTTGGGGAACGGATCCTTTGCCGCTACTCCGGGCAGGAAAGGCGTACCCGCTGCGGACTGCGCGGACAGAGCGGCGGCGCCTCCGAAAATTGCAAGGCCCGCTGCGAGAAAAAGAACCGTTCTTCCCCACTTCATTCCCTACTCCTCCTCTGATGGCGTTCGCCGTGATCAAAAAAATCACAGACACAACGCTGATTTCTTCGGAAAAATACTTGATATCATTTCCTGAATGGAATTGTCAACAAAATGGCGAATAAAAAATATGTTGACCGTATGTCGCGAATAAGATAGCGTGATCCTGCAAAAAGACCATCCATAGAACCATATCGTGCTTGAATAACGTTTTGTCGCAAACAATCACAGGAAAGGAGTCTGAGATGTTCTGGAAAAAGGTCGAAGGCCTGTCACCACTCCCCATCAGCTCAAAAGTGGCGATCACGCTGTTTCTCTGCGTGGCAGGGATCGGGTACGTCCTAGGTTTTTTCAACATCTACTTCAATTACAGCGGGGTAGACGGAAAGCCTGGGCTGTCCATGGCGGACATTCGGATCGCCTTCCATGGCTCAGGCGGCGTCAGCACCCTGGAGAAAGCAGTGGACGGTGTCATGAAACAGAACTTCGCCAGCGACGCGGAGTACAACAAGGTGAAGGCATGGCTGAAGGCAGGCGCCAAGGAGGCCGATTTCAACTCAGTCAAGGACGTCTTCGCCAGCTCCTGTATAAGCTGCCATTCGACCGACGCAAAGACAGGGGGGGTTGCGTTGGAGAACTATTCGGAGGCCTCCGCGGTTCTTCAGATAGACTCTGGAAAATCGATCCCGAGGCTGGTGTCACTGAGCCACCTGCACGTGATGGGCATCCTGTCTCTCGTGTTCCTCCTCTGCCTCGTGTTTTCCTTCACGGCCTTCGCTGAGCCCGTCAAAATTGTCGTCATGGCGTTCTCGCTTTGTTCCATTGTCGTGGATATAGGATCCTGGTGGCTGGCAAAGTTCTTCGCCGCCATGGCGCCGCTGGTGATTCTCGGGGGAGTCTGCCTGGCCATCTCGTTCCTGGCCCTGATCCTCCTCCCCCTGTATGACCTGTGGCTGAGGAAGGCCGTCGTGTAGAAGCTCGCGCCCGCGGGGGCTTTTCAGCCGTAGCTGTGCAGGCCGGACAACAGGAAGTTCACCCCGAAGTACGTAAAGACGGTGAACACGAAGCCGATAATGGCGAGCACGGCGGAGGCCTTCCCCCGCAGCCGCCTGACCAGCCGGGTGTGCAGATAGGCGGTGTAAACCAGCCAGGTGATGAGGGCCCACGTTTCCTTCGGATCCCAGCTCCACCACTGACCCCAGGCCACTTCGGCCCAGATGGCGCCGAAGATGAGCGCGCCGGCCGTGAAGATCGGGTATCCGATGCCGATGGAGGTGTACATGATTCTGTCGGCTGCTGCCTTCTTCTCCTCCTCCTGCGAGGCCAGGAAGACAATAGCGGCCACAAAGCTCACGACGAAGAACGCCTCGCCGATGAAAGCGAGGGTCACGTGCAGCACGAGCCAGAGGGACTGCAGAGCGGGGATGGGCGGCTGGATTTCGCGGGGCGCGATCGGTGAGGAAGAGATCATGAGCAGCGCCAGGGCGACGATCGTTCCGCCCAGCAGGATGAAGCGCATCACGGAGGACTTCGTTACCAGCCGCAGGACGAAGATCACGGCGCTGACCACCGCGGAAAAGAACACCAGCGACTCGTACGTGTTGGTGACGGCGGGAAAGCTTATCCTGATGCTCCGGTCCACGGTGACCGCGAAAAGAAGGAGGGAAGCGGCGAGGAGCGCCCAGTGCGACACCGGGTCGCTCGCCTCGCCCTTGCGGAGCAGGAAGATGATCTGCAGCGCCGCTGCGAGGGCCATGAGGATGAGTGCCGCGGTTGCGAAGGTTTGTGCCATAGGTCGGGGACTCCTTTCGCACGGAGAATAGCAGGAAGCGGGGTGCGTGGATAGAAAAAGCGGGCAAACCCGGCAGGGGCCGCCCGCCGTCAGGCGCGCTCTTGCCGCTCCTTCTGGAGAAACGTCAGCGCGAGGCCCAGGGCCAGGAGCACGACGCCGACGAGCACCGGCAGGTAGCCGGGATCACTCACCGTCCGAAGCCCGGTGGCCATCTTCTGCGAGACGCTCAGGAGCGTATACGGCCCCAGCGATTCCTGGGGGGCAAGCTTTCTCATCGAGATCAGTTCGTCGGCCTTGTACTGCATGAATAACGCCTTCAAGACACCGCCGTCTTCCACCACGTCCGACAGGTACCAGAAAGAGTCCTCGTAATTGAAACCTTGCCCGACCTGGGCGGTCACCTCGGCTCCGGTCGAATCGCGCAGGCGGAGTGTCGTCTGGTTGTCCCACGTGGTCTGGTAGACGGCGAGGCCCTTCAGCCGCAGCGGGTGGTTCACCCGGATGGGAAAAGCACTCGATTCAAGGGCCCCATCGCGGAAGACGTCGACGGTGGATATCCAGGCCCTGGGGGACCCGTTCGGGTACTTGAGGAACTCGAATGAGAGGAGCTTGATCGCGTAATGGGAGTCCAGCGGGACTTTCTGACCCTGGCTCATCGTGATGTCTTTCTGCTGCCGGCCAAATGAAGTGGTCAGGGCTCCCGCAATGAGCACCAGCAGGGCGAGGTGAACGATGTCCGGTCCGAGCCTCTTTCTGGCTTTCGAGCGCGATTGGCGTACCAGGCGGTCCACCGCGCAGACGCCGAGGCTCAGCGTGAACATCGCCACCGGGGCGAGGAAAAGAACGGACGTGAAGAAACGGTTGAAATCCAGGGTCGTGATCACAACGTAGAGCGCGGGAGAGTATTTCTGCTTGTAGAACGCCTCATCCTGGCCCTGTGGGATAAGGGTGGAGAAAAGCGACAGCAACGTGATCAGAAGAATCAGGACGATGGCCAGCCGCGTGGACTTGAAAAAGCGATACAAGGCGCTCACTCGACTCCTCCTCCCGTGCCGGCGGGACTATAACGCGAAACAGCCCTGTCTGTCACATGGAATCGCCGCGACGACTTGATCGGGTGTGGCTGGTCGGCGTCGGTGGTTCAAGCGGCCTCAAGCGGCCTCAAGCGGCCCAAGCGGCCTCCAGCGCTTGACGGGACCATGCTGCCGGTGTACTATTGTTGATTGATCCCACCCGCTTCTTAAAAGAAAGGGAAATTCGCTCATGCAGCCTCCATGGACCAAGAACGTGGATTATGCCACGAAGCCCATTTTTGTCTGCTGGGAAACCACGAAATCCTGCCTTCTCTCCTGCAGGCACTGCAGGGCAACGGCCATAAGGAGCCGCCTCCCGGGCGAGCTTGATTACGAGGCGGGGGTAAGGCTCATCGATCAGCTCCTGGAGTTTGGCGATCCTTATCCCGCCCTGCTGCTGACGGGAGGAGATCCCCTCATGCGCCCCGACGTCTTCGACCTTATCAGACACGCAAAGAAGCGCGGCATCTACACGGCTGTTGCGGCAAGCGTCACGCCTCTCCTGACAAGGGAGAAGCTCGAGCTCATGAGAGAGCTCGGGGTAGAGATAATGTCCGTGAGCCTGGATGGAGCATCAGCCGAAATCCACGACAAGATCCGGGACATCCCGGGGACCTGGCGCGGGACGCTTCAGGCAATCGAGACGGCAAAGAACTGCGGCATGAGGCTCCAGGTCAATACGACCGTCATGAGGAGCAACCTTCGGGATCTGGCCGACATTTTCCATCTGGCCAGGGAGAGGGGCGCAGTTGCCTGGGAAGTGTTCTTCCTGATTCGCACGGGGCGTGGATCGTCCCTCGAGAATCCAGAGCCCTGG
>JBEKTX010000220.1:0-7320 GCA_049515615.1 Spirochaetia bacterium | reverse complement strand
TGCGAGCTGATCGGTGATGCGCTCATTGTCTCCTTCCTCGCCGGCACGCCATTGGCGCGGCTTCCCGTGCGGATCGCCCATGAACGCCGGATCCGAGTGATGACAAGCGCGCCTGACACAATAGTGCGGGGCGCAGCGATTGCGGGCGTGTACCCCCGCGGGAATCCAGTGATCGAGGAGCTCCTCGGCGCGCTTCGCGTCGAGCAGTTCTTCCTGGACAGTGAGGGCGACATGCATGCCTTCACCGCCCTGGGAGTCTGTCTGCCCATCGTGCTCGCCTGTTGGAGGGCACAGGGCGACGCCGTTGATGAAGAGGCGCTGATGATCTGCGCGCGCTCGCACGGACTCGGGAACTACAAGGCGATTCTCGACTGGGCTCTAAGAACCGAGCCACGATTCGCGACGCCCGGCGCCCGTGAAGACTATCTTGCGGCTGCGGCGACTCCCGGCGGAGTGACGGAAGCCATGATTCGAAGCATCCATGCCGGCGGAAGCCTCGCGGAAGCGCTGGAATGCGGCATTTGTCGAAGCGAGGAACTGAGCAGGGGATCCTCTGAATGAGAGGCCCCAGGGGAGCCGATTTCGCGGCCCGGCAATACGTGCTCGTCGAGAAGCCGGCCCGCGCGCGCGCTTGAGCTACCCGACCTTGTACGTCCCCCCGGGCGCCACGACCACAGCGTGATGCCCTTTTGCTTCCGCCTTTTTGACGAACTCCGCTGGATCCGCCTTGATCAGGTCAAAGGTGTCGTAGTGCATCGGGATGCAGACCTTTGCCTTCAGGAAACCTGCTGCCCGCACCGCGTCATCGATTCCCATGGTGAAATTGTCGCCGATGGGAAGGAGGGCGACATCCAGAGGGCCCCAGACTTCGCCGATGAGCTGCATGTCGAGGAACAACCCCGTGTCACCCGCGTGGTAGACCTTCTTGCCCCCCATGGTGAGGAGAATCCCGGCAGGGCTTCCGAGCGCTTCCCCGTTCGGTCCCGTGGAGCCATGATGCGCGATCGTGAGCTTCACATGGCCGAAGGGAAACTGCCATCCGCCGCCGATGTGCAGCGGATGCCCCTTTGCTCCCTTTGCCTCCAGGTAGCCGACAATCTCGTAGTTCGAGACCACCTGTGCACCGGTTTTCTTTGCGATCTCCACCGCATCGCCCAGATGATCCCCATGCCCATGCGTCACGAGGATCGCGTCAAGCTTCGTGAACGAATCGGGTTTCGCGGTCGCCATCGGGTTTCCCTGCAGAAACGGGTCGATGAGCACCCGATGCGTTCCGTCATCGATTTCCCAGCAGTCGTGGCCGTGGTAGCGAAGATTCAACATGCTCCAATCCTCCATAGGAACAAGAAATCGAACACGAGTTACTTTGTACACAAGGTACTAATTGGCACTCAAAGGTGCCAATATGAGGCAAATATTTTCTATTGACTATTTTTCAAGAATAGTCAACAAATAGGACATGATAAGTGCAGTAAGGGTACAAGACGCCCAATCTCGCAGGCTTCGAGCCGAGCGGATCTTGGACGCGGCAGCCGAGCTCCTCCTGCGCTGGGGCTATAAGAGGGTCACGATCGAGGACGTGGCGGACCAGGCAGGCATCGGCAAGGGCACGGTCTACCTGCACTACCGGACACGCGAGGAGCTCTTTTTTTCCGTCATCATGCGGGAGCAGGCAGGCGCGACAATCGAGCTCATCGAGGCGGTCCGCCAGGACTCGAGGAATGCCCTCCCCCACAGGCTGATCCGGATGAAGTACATGTCAGTGATGCGACGGCCCATCCTCAGGGCTGTGATTTCGGCTGATCCCGATATCCTGGGCCGGCTCGTCGATGCCGCCAGGGGATCCGATGTCGGGAAGCTGCTGGGACTCGTCTCCTCTGACTACTTCCAATTGATGATCGAGCACTCACTGGTCAAACCCGGCATCTCCGCGGCGGAGCTGGTCTACGGCGTCGGGGCAGTCACGCTCGGCTTTTTGACTGGAGACGCATTCCTGGAGGCATTCAGCAGACCGGCGCTGGAGCGAAAAGCGGATCTCCTTGAGGCTGCAATTGAAAGGACCTTCGTGCTCCCGGCATCCGATGACACGCTCCGTGCAATTGCGCCGGAGGTGATCGAGCTCTATACGAAATCGAAAGAGATCAGTGAGGCATATCTGGTGCGCGCGTACGAGGCGCGCACCACCCGGACAGGAGATACACCATGACGGCACTGCACCTGGAGAAGGTCACCAAGGTCTACCGCAAGGGTGAGAACGAAGTCCGCGCGCTGGACGGGATCGACATTGACATCGAAAAGGGGGAGTTCCTCGCCGTCGTGGGGCCGTCGGGCTCCGGCAAGACAACGTTCCTGAACATCCTCGGATGCCTGGATTCGCCGACGGACGGACGGATCGTCTATGACGGGACGGAGCTGCGAGGGCTCGGGGAAAAAGGGATGTCAGCGTACCGGAGGGATCGCATCAGCTTTGTCTTCCAGTCCTACAACCTCATTCCTGTTCTCACCGTGCGGGAGAACGTGGAGCTGCCGCTCCTGATCGAGCGGAAGCTGGGCGCCGCGGAGATCCGTCGTCGGGCGGCGGAGATGATCGCCGCGGTAGGCCTTTCCGGGATGGAGAACCGCTATCCACGCGAGCTTTCAGGCGGACAGGAGCAGAGAGTGGCCATTGCCCGCGCGCTGGTAAAGCAGCCGCTGGTGATCCTTGCGGACGAGCCCACCGCGAATCTTGATTCGCGGACCGCGCAGGAGATCGTTGATCTCATGCACGGCATCAACGCTGAAAAGGGAAGCACCTTCGTGTTCTCCACGCACGACCGGCTGGTCATGGAGCACGCTCGGCGCGTGGTGACGATCTGCGACGGCCGCGTGACCTCGGATGAACAAAAAAATCCGCCTGCGGCGGCGCAAAAGAATCCGCCTTCGGCGGCGGGGAAGTAGGCATGGGCACGCTCTGGAAGATCGCCCTGCGCAACACGGTGCGGCACGGCCGGCGGACAATCATCACGGCGGTGGTGATGATGGTGGGCATTTCGGTGTTCATCTCCTTTGATTCCATGCTCGCAGGACTGGACCGAATGGCGGTGGACAACATGGCGGACTACACCCTCTCATCCCTGAAGATCCGCAACCCCGCCTATGTCGAGGACATCGAGGCTACGCCGCTTGACAAGGGCCTGGCCCATCCCGAGGAAACACTCGCGGCGGTGGCCGCACAGGGCCTGCAGGGCGCGGCGCGGATCCGCTTCATCGCCCGGGTCTCGAACTACACCGACGAGATCCCCGTGCTGGCGGACGCGGTGGACCCCGCCGCTGACGCGCGGGTGTTCAAGCTCTCGCAGGCCGTGGTTGCCGGTGCGTGGCTGTCACGCGCCGCGCCCCGTTCCGTCGTGCTCGGCGCGGAACTCGCGCGCGAGCTGAAGCTGAACGTGGGGGACCCGGTCCTCGTCACCGCGCAGACGGTCAACGACGTGACAAACGCGGACGAGTACACCATCGCCGGCCTTGTGAGCACCCCCGCCCCCGAGGTCAACCGCGGCGGGCTTTTCATTCCCCTGGATGACGCGCGCGTTCTTCTGGACACGCCTTCGGGACCTGGCGCGCTTGTCACCGAGGTCGACGTCGCGCTTCCCCGCGCCGCCAGCCTGGCAGCGGCGCTCGTCCAGAGCGAGCATGCCGCGTCGCGGCTGCGCCCCGTTCTCCCCGCGGAACGAATCGATCCGATAGGCACTCTGGCCGCGGGCTACCTCGCGCTTCGCAACGCGAAGGCGAGCTACTCGCTGATTCCAGTGATCATCGTGCTCATAATCTCCGCCGTCGGAATCGTGAACACGATTCTCATGTCGGTATTCTCCCGGGTCAGGGAGATCGGCGTCCTTCGGGCATACGGCATGACGCCCCGCGACATCCGGCGACTTTTCACTCTTGAGGGTCTGGCGCTGGGGCTTGCCGGCTCCCTCCTCGGAGTGGCACTTGGATCCTTGCTGGATCTTCTCCTGATCGCCCGCGGCATCAACATTGCCGCATTTTCAATGGGATCGCTTCCGATCTCCGGCATCCTGCGCGGCGAATGGAATCCGAGAACCATGCTGATCGGCTTCATTTTCGGGGTGGTGGTGTCCCTGGTGGCCGCGCGGATCCCGGCGCGCCGGGCCGGCCGCCTCGAGCCGACCGCCGCTCTCAGGTTTCAGTAGGACAGGAGTCGTCATGAACATCTTCTCCATGGCGGTCCGCAACCTCGGCCGCAACCGCCGGCGAACCTCCCTCGCCGTGCTTTCCATGCTGATCGCCATGACCATGGTCGTCTGCATGGACGGGCTCGTCGCCGGCATCCTCGATTCAATGGCGCGCAACTTCACCAAGAACGAGACGGGTCACGTGAACGTGGCCACTTCCGAATACCGCATGCGCGAGCGCTTCATGCCTGCTTCCGCCGCCCTGGCCGATTCCGAGGCGGTGATGGAAGCGATCCGCGGAACCCCTGGGCTCCAGGGGCGCATCGTGCAGGTCGCCCCCCGAGCGCTGTTCGGCGTCGTTCTTTCATCCGCAAAGGCCACCAAGGCAGCCCGGGGAATCGGCGGCGATCCCGCTGCTGAAAAGCACCTGCTCATGCTGGATCGCACGCTCCTGCCGGGCAGCTCCTACATCGACCAACGCGGAGGGACCGCCATCCTGGGGGCGAAGCTCGCCGAGGACCTCGGCCTGAAGGTGGGTGACACCCTGAAGGTCATCGCGGAGAAGGCCGACTACGGGATGGGATTCAAGAAGTTCAAGATTGCGGGCATCTTCCGCACCGGCGTGGACACCTTCGACGCGTCCACGTTCCAGATAGGCCTTGCAGATGCGCGCGAGCTCCTCGGCCTCGGAAAAGGGGCGTCGCAGATCCTCGTCATGCTGCAAGACTACCGTGAATCGGATGAGGCCGCAAAACTCATCTCGGCACGGCTTTCCTCGGCGGGCCTTGGCTCACTCTCCGTGCAGAGCTGGACATCCCTGGGCGACGTGGCTGCGCTCATCTCGGTCGCCGGCAAGATTTACTTCTGGGGAGAGATCGTCGTGGCGTTCCTCGGGGCCTTCATCATTGCCAACGTCACCATGATGGTCGTCCTGGAGCGCCGGCACGAGATCGGCATCCTGAAATCCATGGGCATGGAACCCTGGCGGATCCTGCGCCTCTTCCTGGTGGAAGGCATCTTCCTGGGCATCATCGGCTCCGCGGCAGGGACGCTCCTGGGCACCGGACTGAATGTGTGGCTTTCCGTGAAGGGTATTGATTTCTCCCGGAACATCGCGGGCACTGGCATCGCGATGGACAATGTCGTTCATCCCGGCGTGCACCCCCTCAATGTGGCGCTGCTGTTCCTGATCGGAGTGGCGGTGTCCGCAATCGTCGCATTCCTGCCGTCCCGGGGCGCGGCGCGGCTGGATCCGATCGATGCGATTCGATCGGCATAGGGGGAGGCGAAGTCATGAGATCACTGCACGCCGCGGCCCTGGCCATCGTTCTCGCAGGGGTCGGGACGGCTGCCGCCCGCGCTCAATCTGTCGACGAAATACTTTCCCGTGTCGATGCGAACGTCTCCTATGCGAGCATCCGCTACAGCGGCCGCATGGAGATCACTATCGCGGGAGAGAGCCGGTACAAGACGATGGATGCCCTCGCCCAGGGGTCGAGCAAAGCATTTGCTGAGTTCACAAATCCCGAGGACAGGGGAGTGCGCTATTTGAAGCGGGACAAGAATATCTGGATCTACTTTCCCAGCGAGCAGGACACGGTGAAGATCTCCGGGCACCTCCTGAAAGAAGGGATGATGGGCTCCGACGTTTCCTACGAGGACGCGCTGGAGTCATCGGACTACCGCGCGAAGTATTCCGCCGTCCTGAAAGGCGATGACACCGTGGGGGACCGGCGCTGTTTCGTGGTGGAGCTTGCCGCCAGAGTGGACACTGCCGCCTATGAGCGGCGTGTGCTCTGGGTCGACGAGGAACGATACGTGACGCTGAAGCAGGAGATGTATGCAAAATCGGGACGGCTCCTGAAGGTGAGCAACACTCTGAAGGTCGAGCGCCTGGGCGAGCGCTGGTTTCCGTCCAGCGTCGAGTTCGTCTCCAAGCTGCGCAATAATACGAAGACCGTTTTCACGATGAGCAATGTGGCGATGGATGTGCCGATGGACGACCGGCAGTTCTCGATGGCCGCACTTACGAAATAGGAGGCGGATCGTGAGACGCAGCGCGTTGATCGTTCTTGCCTCCCTCGCGGCAGCGTGTGCTGCGGCGCAGAGCACGCCGGCAGAGAGCACGACGCGGCAGAGTCCGGCCGCCCAGGACGCCTCATCATGGACCCTGGGCGGCTCTCTCCTGCTGCAGCCTGCCGTTTCTTATGCGGGCACGGGCTCGCTGGACGCATCGGATTTCACCTATGGATCGGGGGCCACCCTCGGGCTTTCCTTCAAGGCCGGAGGCGGAAGGGCCCGTGCCGAAGGCTCCTTTGAGGCCGCGGTGTTCACCGGGGCAGCCGCCCAGCTCGCGTGGGCCATCGCAGCGAGCCCCTACGCCCGGACCGACGAGCTTCTTCTTCCTTCCTCGGCTTCCGGCCTGGATGCGGCAATGGCTGCCCGGATCCGCACGCTCTACGCAAAGCTCGACTTCGATTGGGCGTCGTTCACCGCAGGCCGCCAGGTCTTGAACTACGGACGGGGCGCGCTCTGGACGCCCACTGACATATTCACCGAGCTCGACCTGTCAGGAATCTCGCCCGTAAGGCGGGGAACGGATGCGTTGCGGGTCGTCGTGCCGCTCGGCGTGACAGGCGGGCTGGACCTGGCCGCGGCACCGACGCTCTTCCCCGGCAGCGGGAAATACGCGGCCCGGCTCGGCGGGCTTCTTGGCGACATCGATACTGCGGTGATGGGGGCCCGCGGCGGAGCAGGAAAACAGTGGATGGTGGGGGCTGACTTCAAGGCGGACGTCGTCGTCGGGCTTTACGCTGATGCGATCTACGCACGGCCCGACGCCGGGGAGTGGGGTTTTGTCCTGGCTGCTGCCGGCGCGGATTGGTCCTTTGGTGACTTCATTGTCGCCGCAGAGTACTACTACAACGGCGGAGGCACGGCAGCAGACCTGCTGTACCCAGGCTCACACAATATCTACGGTTCACTTACATGGACCGTCTCGGAGCTTTTCGTACTGTCACTCACCACGGTGGTGGACGTGGGAGACGGTGCGGGCACGGGCACGCTCCTTGCGCAGATCAGCGCGGCCCAGAATGCCGACGTCAGGGCATACCTTCAGGCGGCGCATGGAAGCGCGGGCTACGGGCTG
>JBEKTX010000219.1:0-7325 GCA_049515615.1 Spirochaetia bacterium | reverse complement strand
CTGTTGGACATAGTCTCCCGCAGGCTGGGCTCCTGGGCCGGCGTTCCGGCATGGACTCACCTGCATCGCTGGCGATACTCACGGCTTGACCGGGCAAACGAGCTCGCCGGACCGCTCGAGCTCCGAAACGGCGTGTCCCGGGTAGGTCTCGCAGGGGACCTTTTTTCTCCCGGCGGCGGGCTGCAGGCAGCATGGGAATCGGGGGATCGATTGGGATCAAGGCTCTCTGGATAAAGAGGGTCCGGTGGGGGTATGCCCCGGCCGGACCCTGTCTGCTGCCGGCCGTTCCTGAATCTATGCCTGGATGCCGAGAGTGACCTCGGTGCCGTCGCGCACGATCTGGAAGGATGCATTTGTGCCCGCGCCCTCATTCAGAGCTCGGAAAAAATCCATCATGTTCCGCACTGGCCTGCCATTGACCGAGGTGATCACGTCCCCGGGCCGGAATCCTGCGATGGCCGCCGGTGTATCCTGATTGACCAGGGAACCGACCACGACGCCGCGGACGGTTTGCGGAATACCGGCTTCCTGGCGGATCTGGTCGTTGAGGTTCACGACCGTCATGCCCGGCCAGAGATTCTTGCCCTGCGCGACCTGGTCCTTGTCGTCGCGCTCGCCGATCGTTACCGAGAGGTCCTTCTGGTCGCCAAAGCGGATGACCGTGAGGTTGGCAGTCCTGCCCGCCTCCAGAGAACCGACGACCTGGGTGAGCTGGTTCGCATCGGTAATCGGAGTGCCGCCGATTGAAGTGAGGTAGTCACCAGGCTTGAGACCTGCCCTGTCCGCAGGGGAGCCCTTGTACAGATCCAGCACGAACGCGCCCTTCATCCCTTCCACCTTCATGTCCCGGGCGAGCTGCGGATACGTCGTGGTGTCCTGGATGTCGCCGATCACTGCGCCCAGCCAGCCGTACTGCACGCGGCCCTTCGCGATGAACTGGTCTACCGCCGATTTCGCGTTGTTGATCGGGATCGCGAATCCGAGCCCGACATTTCCACCCGACGGCGCGGCGATCCAGGTATTCATGCCGATGACCTGCCCGTCTATGTTCACCAGGGCTCCGCCGGAGTTGCCCTGGTTGATGGCGGCATCGGTCTGGATGTAGTCCGTATATGATGGGTTCCCGCCCTGGGAAGCGCGCCTGCCGAGTGCGCTTACCATCCCCATCGTGACGGTGGACTCGAACCCCAGCGGGTTTCCCACCGCGAGGACGAGGTCACCGACCTGCAGCGCGCTCGAATCACCAAGCTCGGCGATCGCCACCTTCTCATTCGTCGTGAAGGACACCAACGCGATGTCCTTGCGGGGATCGGTCCCCACGACCGCCGCCTTGAACACCCGCTGATCGGTGAGACGCACGCTGATGTCGGATGCGTTGTCCACCACGTGGTTGTTGGTGAGCACGTACACCCTGTCACCCGACCTCTTCACGATGATGCCGGAGCCAAGGCCGGACTGGCGGAACGTTCGCGGGCCTCTCTGCCCGTTGCCCTGCTGCTGGTTGAAGAACCATTCGAACGGCGAGTCGAGTTGGGGAGCCTGCTGCTTGATGATCTCCGTCACGTTGATCTCGACGACCGCAGGCCGGATCTTCTGCGAGATGTCCCGAAGGGAAGCCTGGACGCTGCCGAGTGATGTCGCGGCCTGGACCGGCCGCGAACCCGCATCTTGCGCGTTGACGAGGACGGAGGCGCCAAGGAAGAAAGCGATCGCGGCGGTCGCCGCGAGAATCCTGTTTTTCTGTTTCATGTCTTTCGACCTCCGTCGAGAAACATAAAAGCGCAGTTTTCAGGACGCGTTGCGGTTCCGTTAAATTCTCTTAATGCGGGAGCCTCCGCCGGTGTACATTTCCGGCTGGAAAGTGACATGTCGATCTGGCTTGCACTAGTCATTATCACCCTCTGCGCTCTGCTGTGGGATGTCGGAATAGTCCTGCAGAAGCTTGCCGTGGACCGCATCCCGCCGATCCTTCTGGGCCGCGGATTGGCGGTGACGCTGCTCTCGCTTCTGAGATCCGGCCGCTGGATGGCAGGCCTTGCCGCGTCGGCCATCGGATGGGGGCTCTTCGCATTCGCCCTCGCCTTCACACCCGTGTCGGTTGCGCGGGCAATCCAGGGATCGGGGTTCGTGGTCCTCGCCCTTTTCTCCCTGCTCTTTCTCGGGCACAAGCTTACAATGCGGGAATGGGCGGGCGTTGCGCTGGTGACCTCCGGAATCGTGGCACTGGGAATCGCGGACAGTCATTCGCAAAGCATTCAAAGTGCGGTTTCACTCGGGCGTCTCCTGCCTTCGCTGGCGGCCTGCCTGCTGGCGTGCGTCGCGGCTTCCGCGGTGCCTGCCCTGCTTCGAATCCGCGTGCCGTGGGTAATCGTCTTTTCCGTCGTCGCGGGGACTCTCCTCGGCCTTGGGGATGCAGCGACGAAAGTCCTGCTCACCGCACTGCAAGGGACGGGATTCGGTTTCCTGGCAGGGGGCGCCGGCGCAGGCCTGATACTCCTCTACGTGTCGGGATTTCTCGTTCTTTCGAAGGCCTACCAGCTCGGCCGGGCAATCCTCGTTACCGCAGTCTCGGATCTGTGCTCCCGTCTCACAGCGATCTTCATCGGAATGTCAGCTCTCGGCGAGAAGTTGTCAGGGGATCCGCGCCTGCGGATGATCGCCGCCGCCGGCTATGCGGCGATCATTGTCGGCGCTGTGTTCCTGTCCCGGTTCTCCGGTGAGGGAATAGCGGACGGGCTTGCGAAGCCGCGTGCTGTCCCTTCCGAAGGTGGATCACAAATCCTTGAAAAGCCGCACGAAGGAAAACGCCCCGCGCCTTCCGAGATCAATGCGAAGGAGTGAAGCGGGTCGGTAGTCGAGCCTGGCATAGAATGAACGCGCCCTGTCATTGTGCTCTTCGACGTCCAGCACAAGACGATTTGCTCCCTGCTGACGGGCGCGTTCTTCTCCGGATCGGAGGAGCTCGCGCCCTGCTCCTCGTCCGCGATGTTCAGGCAGGACGGCGATGTGAGAGAGGTAGAAGTCATCACGCCGAAGGTCGTCGAGGGCCTTCCCCGCCCGGGCAAGCCTGGGAAAGCGAGCGGCGACTGCGGGGCCGTACCAGGCGAGCAGCAGCGCAGCCGTACGAAGATTCGAGCGCCTGGTGACGGCGGCCAGAGCGCCGACCAGCGCTCCAATGACGAAGCGGCTGCCATCGTCATCGGAAACCACGAGCATGTTCGTGGAGCTATAAGGGTTTCCAGGCCTGGCCTGCAGGTAGGACAACAGAGACTTCACGGTAGTCCCGAAAAGCGCCGCGAGCAGCCCGCAATCCGACTGAAGGATCAACTCGGATACTGTTCCGCTCTCGGTCGGTGCGGCAGGATGGATCGTGAACATCGCCGCGGCCAATGTGTGCCCTGCCAGAGATGGTGTCAACCAGAGGCGAGCACCGGGGAGCACGTGCAGCGGTCTTGCCACAACCCGCGTTGCCGATGTATCCATTTCATCAAGTGGATCGCTGAGAAGCATGAGTTACGAAATCATACGGGCGATAGCGGAAACTCGTGAAGAGATGGCGCTCGTCACGGTCATCGATGCACGAGGCTCCGTGCCGAGACACGCAGGGTCGAAGATGCTCGTGCGGGGCAGGACCGTGTGCCTCGGGACGGTGGGTGGCGGAAAAGGCGAGGCACGCGCCATCGCGATGGCATGTGAATGCATCGAGCAGAAGCGTTCGAGCACGCTTACCCTCGAGTTCCAGGGCACGGAGGTCGAGGGGCAAGACATGATCTGCGGCGGTGCCTGCCGGATCCTCGTGGAGTACCTCGCGGATCGAGAGCCCTACCGCATCGCCTTCGCCCGGTTGCAGCAGGGTGAGCGCACGCTTGTTGCCAAGACGCTCGAGGGTGCAATGGGGACGGCCCCCCTGTCTGTGAAAGTCGCCGTGCTCAGTGAAAAGGGAGCGCCGCTGCACAATTCACTCCCCGCCCCCGTGATGAGCAGCGCGGAAAGTTCCCTTCACCGCGGCAAGCCCGAGTTCCTCGAAGAGCAGGGAGTCTTTCTGGATCCCGTCTTTCCGGAGGAAAAGCTCCTCATCCTTGGGGGCGGCTACGTTGGACAGGCTGTCGCATCCCAGGCCTCGCGCCTGGATTTCAGGATCACCGTCGGTGATGACCGGCCCGAGTTCACCGCGGCCGACAGGTTCCCCCCGACGGTCGAGACCCTCTGCGGAACCTACACGGAGATCGTGCAGAGATTCCCCTTCGACGCGGCCACGTATGTCGTCATGGTCACACGCGGCCACCTCACTGACCTGGAATGCGTTCGGGCTGTGCTCAAGCGAAAGTACCGATACGCGGGTTTCATCGGGAGCGCGCGCAAGGCGAAGCTGCTGCGCGAGCAGCTCAGGAGCGACGGGTTCGAGCAGGCGAAGATCGATGGCCTGCGCGCGCCCATCGGACTCGATATCAAAGCGGAGACCCCCGCGGAGCTTGCCGTTTCAATCCTTGGGGAGATCATCGCTGTGAGGCGGCACGCCGATCTGAAGTAGACCTCGGCGAGCGCACTCACGGGATTTGATGCTCCCTGTTCTCCAGGCGGGCGACGGTTTCGCGGCGGACCGCCTCAGCGCGATTCATGCCGTTCTCTATGGCGAGGAGCTCGAGCTTTATGCTGCGCGCCGCGCTTCCGCGCTCGTGCGCGGCCTTGAGCTGGAAGAGGGCGTTGAGGCCCTCCATCCGGCGATGGAGGTGGCGCAGCTGGCGCAGCTGCCATTCGAGAAAGTCGCACAGCTGCTCTTCGTCCATAACCTCGACCCTGCGATACCCGGGACTGCCCGTCTCCGCAATCTCAGCGAGCACGGCCTTCAACTCCCTCATCTCTGAAACGAATCTCAGAAAGTCGATGGTTTCGGTTCTCACATCTGCGTTGGCAGACGGGCGATACTCGATATCGTAGAAACGATCATCGAGCCTGCCGAGAGACCTCTGGAACCATCGCCTGACCCGCTGCAGGAGGCTGAGCCGGCGTTTCTCCACGGCGTGCTCGTTCTCCGCCAGGACCTCTTCGCAATACCCGATTTCCTCGGCCGCCGTGCACACGCTGAGGACGGTGTCCAGGAGCTCGACCCTGTGCCGGGGTGCATCTTCGAGCGACGAGGGCGATGATTGTGGAATTGCGAGGGAGGCAACGATCTTCTCCATGCGCTCTGCGGAACCCGGGGAGAGGTCCTCCCCCAGAATCTCCTGGACAAGCTGTGGATGCCATGCACTTTCCGGCATCGCTTGTTCAAACGCCTTCCTGATGAGGAGCGCTCTCGCTGTCCGTTCCTCCCCCGTCCGGGCGCGGTTGGGCGAAATCCGCGGAAGCACTCTTGCACGCACATCGGCCTTCCAAGACTCACGGTGCCAGGCCTCCAGCTCAGCCACGCGCTCGCTGATGTCCCTGCTCAGTTTCTCTATCTGCGTCTGCGATTCGTGCAGGACCCGGGAGGACAATCCGTCCTTGCTCAGTCGCACGCCCGTCACAAGTCGGGCAAGCGCCCGCGTTGTCGGGCTGTGCGAGCTCTCCCTGAAGCTTCCCCAATCCACGTAGGAGAACAGGGCGGAGATCCTCTTCAAGGCTTCGAGGTCCAATGAGGCAAGAGTGAACGGCAATCCGTCCACCAGGAAATCGAGCTGACGGCGATAGGCGACGATCCGACGGCTCACCTCGGCACTGTCACCGGATTCGGAAAGCGCGGAATCAGGCGGCACGATGATCTCGCGCACCTTTCCTTCATAGTCGTAGGGATCCTCGCGGAGGAGCCCCTTCTTGTCGAGAGTCCCTGTGACGCTCTCGAAAAGGGCCCGGTAGGTGCCCATCATGTCCTTCAGCTGAGGAATTCTGATTTCATCCAGCCACGTCGCCCGCAGCGCGAGTGCCTCTTCGAGACGAGGCAGGAAGTCCGACAGGCCATTCTCCATGAAGATCGATTATAGGGCCAAGTTCGCCATGATGCAAACCCTTGCGCCGATCAACCGCAACGGGAGTCATTCCACGACAAATCCCGCCTTGCGGAACGCGTTCTTTGCAGGAGCGCTCCGGAGGAATTCAATCATTTTTCTCGCATTCTCCTTGTTCTTCGATGCTTTCACGACAGCGATTGGATAGAGGATCGGCGTCTCCAGGGCGCTTTCGGGGAACGCGAACACTTGCCGCACGCGACTTGCCGCATTCGAGGAGAGGGCGTCAGTGGCGAAAACGATGCCCAGGGGCGCTGAGCCGCTCTGCACGTATTGCAGCACTTCGCGGACCGTTCCGCCGAGGACAAGCTTCTTTTCGACCGTACGGTAAAGTCCATAGCTGGTCAGAGCCTGAACAGCGTATCGGCCCGCGGGGACTGTATCGGGATTGCCGATCGCCAGGAGCTCGGTCTTCTCGAGCAGATTCCGAAGACCGTCGAGGTCCCCGATGGTCCCGATGTCCATGTCAGCAACCAGCACGATGGCGTTGGAAAGGAGATCCGTCCGGGTGCCCTGCTCGATCATTCCGTTTCTCTCGAGCCTGTCCATGTCCTCGGCCGCGGCCGAGAAAAACACGTCAACAGGTGCTCCTTCTTCGATCTGCCTGCCGAGCGTTCCCGATCCGCCGAAATTGTAGAGCACCCGGGCGCCGACGAATGCTTCTGCCTGGGGCGTGAGCGCGCTGAGCACGTCGGTAAGGCTTGCGGCAGCAGAAACCATGAGCTCGTGCTGCTGGGCGAAGGACGCGCTGGCAACAGCAAGCAGGAGGACAATAAGCCTGCATCTCTTCTTCATGACTCTTCCTTTCTTCCTCTCTCCCCGGTCGCAATCCGACAGAGCCCTTCAAAACCGGGTCGCCATACCTCGACCGAAGCTGCAGGCGCATCTGCCCGGCGAATTCTGTGTTGCCGCGACGATGGCGAAGGTGAGAGAGGGAGTCAAGACATGCCTGCGGTAAACAGCACTCTGCTTGACACGGGAAGGATCTTATGGCGAGATAGCCATGATCTGACTGACCGCACACGCTGCCTCCCTGCGAGAAGGCGCGCGTCGAGCGGCCGCCATTCGCTCAAAGATCCCCGAATGTCTTCCTTCCTGCGGCCCTGCTTCTTTCAAAAGGTTGAACATCATCCCATGGGGGGGTGAAACTGGAGGAGAGCAACCCTTATGATCCCTCGGAAACCCAGTGAGCCTGAGGGTCCCGCGGTGCATCGGAGAATCGACTACAAGTGGATCGCGCTCAGCGTGACGACAATCGGCGCCCTGATGGCGGCCATCGACGGCACGATCGTGATCCTCGCGCTGCCGGACATGATGGTGAAGCTGCACGCGGGCCTTGTC
>JBEKTX010000218.1:0-7391 GCA_049515615.1 Spirochaetia bacterium | reverse complement strand
AAATCAAAGACGACCTATTCGGCCCGGGGTCAGGCGTAAAGTGGTTTAATCTTTTTGACCCCGATGGGAATCAATGGCTGATATGGCAGGAGCCGAAGCGATAGATCTCAATCAGCCGCGGTTCCCGCGAGGGGCCGCGGCTGAGTTTGAGGTACGCGGGCGAGAATCTGAGCGCGGAGGACACGATGAAAGACAAGACAAGGAAGAGGATCGCCGCCGCGGCAGCCGCTTCGGCGCTGGGAATGGCGATGAGCGCCACGGCTGGCGCGTAGGCCAAGGCGACGAACGTCGCGGCAGGAAGCGGCACCTTTACGGGCAGCCGACAGTACGCCTACTACGTGTGGGTGCAGGTGAGCGCCGTGGTGATGAGCGGCGTGGTGCAGGAGCGATTACTCCCAAGAGATCGCGCGGCTTGCTGACTTTGGGCTCCACCATGGGGCGGGCCGCGCTCAGCTGGTGATATTGTCGTCAATCCCGCTGAGATCATTCCCGACACCGACATGAGAGAGGCCGGTCATTACAGGCCACGATCTTCGTCGGTCCGAACTGACCTTTTTTTCTTTGAGGTCAGGAGATTGGATCGATGACCTGAAACCAGCCGAAGCTCTCGAAGACTGGATGATACGCTGAGGCGAGTGAGTAATTGGCCCCGCACAAGACCTGAAACGGCGAGCCATCTTGCTGCCACTCCAAGGAACATCGGGGCGGGTTTCTAAGCTGCTGTGGCCGTGTGCGTCATCGTCTCCCTGCTCTTCACGGTGCTGGTGCTGCGAACAGCCCGGACGGCAACAGGCGGGCCAGCGTGACGAAGCCCCCCCAGGAGAAACCGGTGCGAGCCTCAGCGGCCATGCCCAACAGGAACACGATCTCGGCGATCTCGATGGTCGCCCCCAGCACGTCACCCGTACAGCCGCCGATCTTCTTCCATGAAAGCCGCCAGAACAGGATGCATGCGACAAGCGACGCGCAGACCGGGACCGGAAAGAGCGCTGCGGCCAGAAGCGTGACGGCGACAGCCAGGACGACAAGGGAGGGGCGCGAGGTCTCCCGCGACGAGATGATACCGGACTCGGCTCTCACGTAGGGAAGCACGCGCATGGCCGCGAGCACTGTGGCGCGGGAAAACATCGACATGACAGGCAGGGCGGGGATCAGAATGGCCGCGGGAAGCGAAAGAAAAGAGGCGGCGCGGAGTAGCAGCGAGAGCCCGATCGCCGCGCCGCCCATTGTCCCGATCCGGGGGTCTTTCAGGATCGACAGCACCGTTTCCCTGTCCCTGCTGCCGTAGAACGCATCGGCGCAGTCGGCAAGGCCGTCCAGATGGATGGCGCCGGTGAGGAGGACAGACACCCCCGTCAGGAGCACCGCCGCGACGGGCGGGGGGAAGATCCACTCCGCGCCTGCAGCCGCAGCGGCGAGCAGCACACCGATGACCAACCCGGCAGCAGGATAGCCGACGAACATCCCGTTTTCCCGCCGGCTCTTCAGGAAATCCGGAATCGGTATCACTGTCAGGAACGCGAGGGCGGAGAAGAATCCACGGAAGATCACGGCCCGCTGACTCCCGCCTCTGCGAAGGTCGCCATTTCACGGATCACCTTCACGCCTGCTTCGATGAGGGGCATTGCACACGCGCAGCCGGTGCCTTCCCCAAGCCTCATGTCCAGGTCGAGGATCGGGGCAAGGCCCATGAGGGAGAGCATTGCCGTTTGAGCGGGTTCGACCGAGCGGTGCGCCGCGAACATGAAGTCCGCCAGCCGCGGCTCGATCAACCATGCCAGCACGGCGCCTGCGGTGGAGATCACCCCGTCGATCACGACCGGGACGCGGCTCTCCGCCGCTCCGAGGATGAGTCCCGTGATGCCCCCGATCTCGAACCCGCCGACCTTGCTGAGAATGTCGATCGGGTCACGTGGGTCCGGGGTTCGCGCGGCAATGCTCTCCTCGATGACGCGCACCTTTCGGGCAAGCCCGGCATCGTCGATGCCCGTTCCCCGTCCCGTGATAGCGGCAACGCGCTGGCCCGTGGTCACCGCGGCAATTGCCGTGGACGGGGTTGTGTTGCCGATGCCCATGTCGCCCGTGCCGATCATTCGCGCGCCATCGGATGCGAGGCCACGAGCGATCGCCGCTCCCCGCTCGATGCAGAGCAGCGCCTGCTCCCGGCTCATCGCGGGCCCCCTGCGCATGTTCGCCGTGCCCGGGCCGACCTTCGCGTCGATGACCGCGCCGGACGCCACGAGGGCCGAGAGGTCCGCGCGACATCCCATGTCGACCACCTTCACGGCGATGCCTGCGTGACGGCTGAGGACGTTGATACCGGCGAGGCCTGCGGCGAACCCGTGGACCATCTGGCCGGTCACCTCCGAAGGGTAGGCGCTCACTCCTTCCTTGGTGACCCCGTGATCCCCGGCCATGACGACGATCACCTTGCGGGAAAGGTCGGGCGTCGGGAATCCCGCGATTCCCGCAACTTTCTCTCCCATGTCCAGGAGCTTTCCCAGTGCGCGGTGCGGCATCAACAGGGCCTCCGCCCGCTCGTGCGCGCGCCGCCTCCCTTCCTGGTCGACTTGGGGAACCCGAATGCCAGGTTGATCAGCCATCGTCATGTCGCTCCTTCGGGTTTGATGCGGAGCGGAATCCCGCTCACCATCAAGTACACCTCATCCGCGGCGCGCGCGATCACCTCATTGGCCCTGCCCGCGCAGTCACGGAATCTCCTGCCCAGCACCGCCTCCGGAACGACCCCGGAACCAACCTCGTTGGTGACGACGATCACCGCCGCGCCGGGACGGCCCCGGGCGCTTTCGACGAGCTCCCTCGCGCGCTCCTCCGCCGAGCTCTCATCGAAAAGGTCATCGGCGAGGAGGAGATTGGAGATCCACAACGTGACGCAGTCCAGGAGGATGGCGCCCGCCGAAGGAAGCGCGGCGGCCACGGCTTGCGGGACCTGCACCGGCTCTTCCACGAGCCCCCATCCGGCCGGCCGGGCTTTTCGGTGCGCCGCGATTCGCATCCTCATTTCGTCGTCAAAGGCCTGTGCGGTGGCGATGTACGTATGCGGGCCTTCCCGCTTCTCAGCGAGGCTGAGCGCAAAGCGCGACTTCCCGCTCCTGCTTCCGCCCGTGACGAGGATCAGCATTCGCGCATTCTCCTCAGCGGAATGACTCGGAGTACGCCGTTCGGGCGAGCCACTCCACCGCCTCGGCAATGTACTGCGAGGTGGAGCTCTTCAGGCTCTCCGGCATCTGGTATACCCGACCTGTCTTCACGGCGCGGAGCCCCTTCAAGGAGGGGTCTCCTGTGACCTGCGCGAAGAATGCCGCCGCTCCCCCCGGGTTGCCATAGACCCAGCCGGGGAGCACGAGAATGTCGGGGTCCAGCCGAAGGAGCTTCTCGCGGGACAGGGGCACCTGCCCCCATTCATCGGCGGCAAGATCCCCGACGCCGTCCACGAGACCCGCCCTGCCCAGCATCTCGTCCCACGAGCTTCCCCGTCCCTGCGAGGAACCCCACGTGGCATAGTCGATGACCCTCAGCCGTTTCTCCGGGGGCAGCGTCGAGACCCGGCGCGCCACGGCGGAAAGACGCGCCTCCATTGCCGCAACCATTTCCCGGCCCTTGCCCACCTCTCCGGTGAGCAAGGCAAGCCGGGTGAGCGTCTGCTCGATGGAGGCGATCGTGAGGCCGCTCGCCATGAGGTACACGGGCACACCCGCGTCCCGAAGCTGCTGGACCGGGCCGGCGTCGCTCCAATTGGCCACGAGCACAAGGTCCGGGCTCAGGGAGAGGATCGTTTCCACGTTTACCGCCAGCTTGTGGGGGACAACGGCGGCGCGATCCGCGACGTTCGAGATCGCAGGGTCCGTGGCGAACGTGGTGACGCCCTGCAGGCGGCCAGGTTCAACCAGGTCGAGGAGCATCTCGTCCGTCGCGAGTGTCAGGGAAACAATGCGGACCGGGCGGGCGTTCAGCGTGACCGCCGCCCCCGTGTCGTCAGCGACGCGCAGCGGGAAACCCTTCTCCTGGGCGCCCAGTGTTGCTGCGGCGTAGAGCAGCCAGAGGAGAAGGGTCGTACGGGGGGCTTTCACAAGGACCTCCTGCATTGGTCCACCGCGTGCAGGCAAAGGTGCGTGCTGCCCCAACTGGCGCGTGTCTGCGGCGGATTCTCACCGCCTTCCGTTGCAGGGCAGCGTGACACTACAGGGTTGAACGGGAAGGTGTCAAGGCGGCTCAGCTCTGGCGTGCTGCTCAGCCCTGGCCAAGGAACGCGGCCCGGTTGAGCTTCATGGGATCGATCCAGGAAAGCTCTATCAGGGTGCCGCTGATCCACCCCTCCACGCCCGTTTTCGTGACCGCCTTGTACCACCATGACGCCGGATCTTCGCGGACCTGGCGTGTGTCGCTGCGGTCGAACACATAGAGCTGGTCGCCCTTCAAAAGGGTTGCGTTGACTGCGCTCCCCGGGTCGGCATCGGCGAGGAGCGATGCCTCGCCGGCCGTGACGGTGCCCATCTTCGGGAGGTCCTGCAGCGCGGCTCTTCTGAACTCGCTCCCGTTCCAGGGATAGAAGCTCACGACCGAGGTGCGGAACTCGTCCTGGCCCGAGAGCAGGGTGTAATCGGTGTCCACGCGGACCATGTCGCGCATGCCGCTCCCGTCGGAATCGAAGGCGCGATCGGTGGCGGTGTACGAGTAGCCGGCATCGGAACCGAAGCTCACGTTGTATCGGAAGATCGGGACGAGCGTCCCTTCCCGGCGCCGCAGCCATGCCTTCCACCGCACAGGCGTTGTGCCCAGGTAGCGCAGGGAGACGATCGTCTCCGCCTCGAGGAGGACCTCGGGCTGCGAATCGGAGTTCACATCCTCCAGCGACACCCGCACGACACCGGAAGGGTGAAAGGAGTCAGGGAACGGGAAGATACTGGTATCCACGAGAGTCACGTGCCGGCCGTCGGCGATCGCCAGGAGGCAGTATTCTGATTCTCCGCCGCCGATGAGGATCTTTCGCGGCACGATCCCGACGGCAAGCCCGTTCGTTTCAGCGAGGATCAGCGCGGCGGCCGAAGAGTCAATCCATCCCAGCGCGGGGGTCCCCCGGGCTGTGGTGCGCACCCGGTACATCATGCGGAAATCGGACGCCCACGGCACCCATTCTCCTGCCTGAAGGACCGTCACGTGGGATGCTTCCGGGATCAGGGTCCCCTTGGAATTGCCATCCTTGTCCACCAGGGGGGTGTCCACCAGGGTCAGCCCGTATCGGACTTGCGCGAGGAGAGCGGGAAAAGTCATTCCGAGCGACTGCCAGTGCATATCGTCGCTCGAGCTGTCCCCGCTGGTGAGAACCCGCTCCCGGGCCGGGTAATACAGGAGTCGTTCTTCCAGAGGCCGAGCCGCCGGGACGGAGCCAGGGGCTGGCTTGTCCGCGCGTGAGCAGGCGGCCAGCGCAAGAGCGATGGATGCGAGAATCAGCGCCTTCTTCATGACTGCGCCACAGACAAAGATGGGAAATGGGCGGCCAATCGTCAATAGCTCATCTCCGCCCGACGCTTGCAGGCATCAAAGGTTTTCTGTACTTTGTGCAAGGACTCATGGGAAACCTCTGGAGGGCGCTGGAGTGGAGCGGGCTGTGCCTCGGCATCATCATTGCGGCTTGCGCAGTGGCGATCGCCCTTGCGCGCCGGCGCATCTTCCGGCACGTGCAGGGGGAGCTCGGCCAGAACGCGCATCTGCTCGCCGCGGTAGCCCGGGTGGGCGGGTACGATGGGTCTGCGGAAGGGAAGCGGCCGTCCCTGGCCGTCGGTATTCTCATGCTTCTCCCCCGCGGGCTGTATTTTCAGTCGTGGACGGGGCGCCGCGAGGTGTTCATCCCCGGGGCCTCCATCTCGTGGATCGGCGTCTCAGAGGGTCGTGAGGGCAGCCGCGTGGACAGGCACCGGATCGAGGTGCGGTTTCTCGATGCGTCGGGGAAGCAGGATGGCGTTGCAATCCGCCTTCTGTATCCCGAGCAGTGGGTGGATGCGATCAAGACCCACCTCATCACGCGCGCGTAGACAGGGAAGTCGAGGCCGCGCGCAGGGCGGCGAGAGCCCACGGAAGCGCGACCGGAAGAAAGGAAGGATTGGTGCCCGGCAGCACGTTCGGACGGATACTGACCGTCACGACATTCGGGGAGAGCCACGGGCCCGGCATCGGGGTCGTGATGGACGGAGCTCCTCCGGGCATCGCCCTTGCCGCGGAAGACATCCAGAAGGAGCTCGACCGGCGAAGACCGGGCCAGAGCGCCATCACCACCCCGCGGGCCGAGAAGGATCGGGTTGAGATCCTCTCCGGCGTTTTCGACGGAGTTACCACCGGCACTCCCATCGCGCTGCTCATCCGCAATGAGGACAAGCGCAGCAGCGATTACGACAACTTGAAGAGCCTCTTCCGTCCCGGCCATGCCGACTGGACATATGGCGCCAAGTACGGGGTCAGGGACTGGCGGGGCAGCGGCCGGGCTTCCGGCCGGGAGACCGCGGCGCGCGTGGCCGCTGGGGCGGTGGCACGGAAGCTTCTCGCGGCGCGCGGCGCGTCGATCCTGGGATACACCCGGGAGATCGCCGGGGTGCGCGCTGTCCGGGTGGACCCTGCTGAGATCGAGCGAAATCCCGCCCGATGTCCTGACCCCGAGGCAGCTCCCCTCATGATCGCGCGGATCGAAAAGGCCAAGGCGGACGGCGACTCAGTTGGCGGCATCGTGGAAGTGGTGGCCCAGGGCTGCCCGCCGGGGCTCGGTGACCCGGTATTCGACAAGCTGGAAGCGCTCCTGGGGCATGCCATCCTCTCCGTGGGTGCCGTGCGCGGCGTGGAAATCGGCGCAGGCTTCGAGGCCTCCCGCATGAGGGGCTCCACCTACAACGACGAGCCGTACATGGACGAGGGGCGGATGCGGACACGCACGAACAACGCGGGCGGGATTGCGGGGGGAATTTCCAACGGCATGGAGATCGTCATCCGCGCCGCGATGCGGCCGCCGGCATCGATTTCCCGGCCGCAGAAAACGGTGGATGTGACCGGGGCAGAGGTGACCGTGGAGATCGCCGGACGCCACGACCCCTGCATCGTGCCCCGGGCGGTTCCGGTCCTGGAAGCGATGACTGCGCTCGTCCTTGCCGACTGCCTTCTGTTCCAGGACGCTTACCGTTCGCGCTAGCGCCGCCATTGACACCTCTGCATCGAGGGTATTTACTCCGGGAGTTCACCATGGCAATGAAGCTCACCCACTACATCCGCCCCGACTGCTTTCTCCCCGCGCTGCAGGAACGCACCCGTGAAGAGGCCCTGCGCACGCTCGTGCATGCCGTGGCTTCGCGGGGGTACCTGCGTGACGAGAAGGACGTCTACGCGAA
>JBEKTX010000217.1:0-7441 GCA_049515615.1 Spirochaetia bacterium | reverse complement strand
CTCGGGCCAGGGAGTGGTCGCGGAGACCTTCAATCTCGCCAACCTCAAGGGATACAAGACGGGCGGCACACTGCACATCATCATCAACAACCAGATCGGCTTCACGACCTCCTCGCGTGATGCCCGCTCCACCTTCTTCTCCACGGACGTGGCGAAGATGCTGCCCATTCCCGTCTTCCACGTCAACGGTGACGACCCGGAAGCGGTTGTCTACTGCGTCGACCTTGCCCTTCGATTCCGCCACACCTTCGGGCGCGATGCGGTGGTGGACATCATGTGCTACAGGAAGTACGGCCACAACGAAGGAGACGACCCGTCCTTCACCCATCCCCTGATGTACCGGATCATAGAAAAGAAAAAGGGCCCGCCGACCATGTACGCTGAAAAGTGCCATGAACAGGGGGTCACCACCGCGGATCAGGATGAACAGATCAGGAAAGACTTTCGAAGCGAGCTGAAGGCGGCGTTGCAGTCAGCGCGCGGTTCTCAGGAAATAGAACCCGCCCGGCAGCAGCCGGTTCACGCGGCCGCCGATGAGAAGATCCCCACGCCCACCGAGGCGGCCCTGCGGGAGATCGCCAGGAAGATCACGTTTCAGCCGCCGGGTTTTCACATTCATCCGAAGCTGAAAAGGATCATCGACGAGAAGTCATCGCGCCTGGCGAAGGACGGGACCGTGGACTGGGCATTCGCGGAATCGCTCGCTTTCGGCACTCTCCTCACCGACGGCGTGCCCATCCGGCTGAGCGGCCAGGACAGCGCGCGGGGGACATTCTCCCAGCGGCACCTGGTCTGGTGGGATACCGATTCCCGGCTCCCGCTGCCCTATACGCCGCTCACGCACGTGCCGCCGACGGAGATCCAGTTCTCCGTCTATGACAGCCCTCTCTCCGAGTACTCGATCCTCGCGTTCGAGTACGGATTCACCCTCGGACGGCCCCGCGCACTGGTGATGTGGGAGGCCCAGTTTGGAGATTTCTCCAACGGCGCGCAGGTCATCACCGACAATTACGTCGCCGGCGGCGAAGCCAAGTGGGGGACGGTGAGCGGCATCGTCCTGCTCCTTCCCCACGGCTTCGAAGGCCAGGGCCCCGAGCACTCCAGCGCGCACCTGGAGAGATTCCTGCTCCTGTGCGCGCGTGACAACATCCAGGTGGTCAACTGCACCACACCCGCGCAGTACTTCCACCTCCTGCGGCGGCAGGCGCTCCGCACGCTTCGCAAGCCACTGATCGTCATGACGCCCAAGAGCCTGCTCCGGCTTCCGCGCGCAGTCTCCCCGATCGCGGATCTTGCGCAGGGTGCATTCCAGGAAGTCCTGGATGATTCTCAGCGTCCGAAGAAGCCCCGAAAGCTCGTGCTGTGCAGCGGGAAGATCTACTACGAGCTTGCCGCCCGGCGGGACGAGCAGAAGGATACCGCGACCGCAATCCTGCGAATCGAACAGCTGTACCCGTTTCCTGCTCAGCGTCTGACGGAGCTCTTCAAGACCTACACGGGCATCACCGAGACGCTCTGGGTGCAGGAAGAGCCCCGAAACCGTGGCGCCTGGTGTTTCATGCACGAGATGTTCAGCCGGTCGTTCCCCCGGATATCTCTCGGGTACATCGGACGGGAAGAGAGCGCGAGCCCCGCAACGGGATCCCATTCACGACACGAGCGCGAGCAGCGCCAGATCGTGGAGGCTGCCTTCGCGTCCGGCTCTCAGGTCATCACGGGAAAATGAGGAGCGGGAAGTGAAAAAAGAGATCTTGATACCTTCCGTCGGCGAGTCGGTGACACAGGGAATCCTGTCCTCGTGGCTGAAGTCGGCCGGAGACGTGGTGGAGGAAGGGAGCGACCTCTTCGAGCTGGAGACCGACAAAGCCACGGTGACTGTGCCCGCCCCGGCGAGCGGAGCACTTGCGGTCTCTGTGGCGGCCGGAACGGAAGTGACGATCGGCCAGGTTGTCGGAACGATCGATACGGATGTTGCGCAACCGGCACCGAAAACACCGACTGCACCGAAAAACCCGTCCGCAGGGGAGGACGCGGTCTTCCCGCCCCCAAAGCCGGCCCGGGCAACGCCGCATCCCGAAGTGAAGGCTCCGGCTGCTCCGACACCCGTGCGCGCTTCCGTGCCGGCCCCCGCGCCCGCGGCAGCGCCCGCTCCCGCGCTGATACCCGCATCCCGCCCTGCGCCTGCCGTCGCGCCCGCTCGACGCGTCCCCATGACCAGCCTTCGCAAGCGAATCGCTGCGCGGCTCGTGGAAGCGCAGCATTCAACGGCGTCCCTGACGACATTCAATGAGGTGAACTTGCAGAAGGTCGTGGACCTTCGCAGCCGCTACCGGGACGAGTTCGAGCGTGCCCACGGGGTGAAGCTCGGCTTCATGTCATTCTTCGTGAAGGCGTGCACTCTCGCCCTTGCCGAGATGCCGGTCGTCGGGGCCCATATCGAGGAGGGCGACGTCGTCTATCCCGAGTCCATGGACATCGGAGTGGCTGTTTCGACGGACCGCGGGCTTCTCGTTCCCGTGATCCGCGGCGCCGATCGGCTGGGCGTCGCGGCACTGGAATCGGCCATAGCGGACCTGGCGGCACGGGCGCGGGACAGGAAGATCCTGCCGGACGAGCTGTCCGGCGGCAGCTTCAGCATCACGAATGGCGGAGTATTCGGCTCCCTGCTCTCCACGCCCCTCCTGAATTACCCCCAGTCCGCGATCCTTGGCATGCACACGATCCAGCGGCGTCCGATCGCCGAGGAAGGGCCGGGCGGCGAGCAGGTCGTGATCCGTCCGATGATGTATCTTGCACTGACGTACGATCATCGATTGATCGACGGGAAGGAAGCGGTGAGCTTTCTCAAGCGGGTGAAGGAACTTGTGGAGGATCCCTGGCGTTTGTTTATCGAGGCGTAGACAGGGAAGTCGAGCTCCGCCGAGTCCATGGACGGACGGAAGGCAGAGCATAGCAAAGGTTGGGTAGCGCAGCCATGGATGCATCGGTGCGAACCGTGAGTTTGCGGAAACGGAGGCGGGAATGAGCCTGGAAACGGGGACGTATTCCAAGGGGCTTGAAGGGATTATCGCGGATGAGACGACGATCTCCCGGGTCGACGGGCCGCACGGCAGGCTTTTCTACCGCGGCTACCCAATCGAGGACCTTGCACGGAATTCAGATTTCGAGGAAGTGACCTACCTCCTCCTCTACGAGAAGCTGCCGACGAGCGCCGAGCTGGCCGAGTGGCGCACGCGCATGAGGGCCAGCCGGGACATTCCGATCGAAGTGCAGATCATGATCCGCACCTTCCCCGCGAACGCTCACCCGATGCAGCTCCTGCAGTCCGTCGTCGCCTATCTGTCCGTCTACATCGAGCACACGATCCAGCACTCCCCCCAGTGCAACTGCCGCGATACGCTGCACCAGATCGTGCAGATGGCCAGCGTGATCGCTACCTACCACCGCTTCCGGCAGGGCAAGGGTTACGTCCAGCCCCTCCCCCACATCTCGCACGGAGGGAATTTCCTGCACATGATGCAGGGGCACGAACCCGAGCCGTATGAAGCGCGGATCATGGACAGCTGCATGATCCTGCACGCGGAACACGAGTTCAATGCCTCCACTTTCACCGCCCGCGTGGTGGCCTCCACGATGTCCACCTGCTACTGCAGCATCGCCGCCGCCATCGGCGCGCTCTTCGGCTCCCTGCACGGAGGGGCAAACGAGCGGGTGCTGGAGATGGTGCGGGAGATTGGGACCAGGGAAGGCGTCGGCGCCTGGATGGACAAGGCCATCGCGGAGAAGCGCAAGGTGCCGGGCATGGGCCACCGGGAGTACAAGGTGAAGGATCCGCGCTCCTACGTGATGGAGGAATTCCTCAAGGAGCTATCGGAAAAGAAGAACGACTGGCGGGATTATGAAATCCTGAAGGAGATCGAGAAGCAGTTCCGGGAGCGCATGGAGGAGAAAGGCAAGCCCCTGTACCCGAACGTGGATTTTTTCTCGGGCGCCGTCTACACCCTCCTCGGCATTCCCAAGATCCTCTTTACGCCGATCTTCGCCATGGCGCGAGTCTCCGGCTGGCTCGCCCACATCCTGGAGCAGCGGGAGCACGGAAGCAAAATCTACCGGCCCGAAAGCCTCTACAAGGGGGAATCCGAGCGGCCCTACGTGCCGATCGCCCAGCGCCCGTAGGGGGGGCGGGCACGTGTGCGTCCTCCCCCGTCGGGGGGAGCGCGTCAGGGCGCGATCGCGCCAGTGATGTTGCATTCGGCCGCATACACTCTTCGATGATACCTGCTGGGGCGCGTGCCCAGGAGCCGCGGGTCGGAAAAGCCGGCGCATTCCAGGGCAGCCGGCAGTCGTATCCATGGGAGAGGGAACGGCACCCAGGGATTTGGTGTTTCGATGTCATACTCGACGATGATGAGCCGGCCGCCGGGCTTCAGCCACCGGGCCGCATGTGCCAGAACCGCGCAGGCATCGGAGTGGAAATGGAGCGAGTTCGCCATCAGGATCCCGTCCAGAGGCGGAAGCCGCACAGCGCCCGTGAAATCTGCATGGACGGTTTGCACCTGGGGAAAGAGGGCGCCGACCTCGTGCTGGAGATTTCGAAGCGCGCCGGCCTCACGGTCCACGGCGTAGATGCGGGCAGATTCTCCCAGCAGGGAGGCAAGCGCGAGCGTGAAGGCGCCGGCCCCTGCGCCCAGGTCCGCCCACGCGCCGCCTGCTCCCGCCGTCCCCTCCCTTATGAGAGCCACGTGGTCAGCGTGCGTCATGGGAGAGTATACTCAGGGATAGAGGAGGCGTGTCCATGCTGACCGAAATACGCAATGCCCGCCAGGTCGAGGGGGAGGGATTCCGCCGCTGGTTCACCGACGATTACTTCGACCTGATCGTCTGGTACAACGATGAGCGACGCCTGATCGGCTTCCAGCTCTGCTACGACAAACAGGAGAGGGAGCGCGCGCTCACCTGGACCCTCGAGCACGGCTTCCAGCACAACCGCATCGATTCCGGCGAGGTGCCGGGGCATTCCAAGATGACTCCGATCATCATCGCGGATGGCGCGTTCAACCGCGATCCCGTTGCGGAAAGATTCCGCCGGGCGGGCACGGGCATCGATCCCGCCATTGCCTCATTCGTCTTCGACACGATCGCCAGTTATCCCGCCGCCGGGGTGCCGGCGGACAAGACCTGAGAGATGACCCCTACAGGGCGGGCGGCTCGTCGGAGATCAGTCGTTCGCTGCGTGTGAGCTCGAAGACGTCCTTCAGCAATTTCGCATCCTCGGGAGTCTGGCGGATGCCGCGACGCGCAAACATTCGTTTCTGGATCAGGACGGCCTGGTCCACGGGGCACTCGGTGATCTGGCCGAAGGAGCGGGCGTAATTGCAGAAGCTGGGCACGTTCGCGCCGATGGAGCCGTAGAGCATGCTGGAGACGCCGACGATCTTTCCCGTGTAGATGCTCGTATTTATCGCGCTCTTCGCGAAGTCCCCGATGATGCATCCCAGGAACTGCATCCCCGTGTCCACGCGGCGGTGGGGATACTCCAACCGGACCTCTCCGTAGGTGTTTTTCAGGTCGCTGTTGCTCGTGCCGGCTCCCAGGTTCACCCACGACCCCACCCAGGAGTGCCCGAGGAAGCCATGGTGCTGCTTGTTGGTGAAACTTTCGATGATGCTCGCCTCGACCTCGCCCCCGATCTTGCAGGTCTCCCCGATGCAGACATGTTCCTTCAGGGATGCCCGCTCGGTGATCCGCGTCCGGGCTCCCACGTGGACGGGGCCCACGACGTACGCGAAATCCGCCACCTCGACGTCCGCTTCGAGGACCACGGGGCCCTCCCGAGTGCGGAAGACCGCCGTATCCGCAACGGACACGTTTTCCGCGGCGAATACATTCGGCTTGACTTCCCGGTATCCGCCCCTGCTGATGCGGTGGGCAATGTTCTCCGCGAAAAGCGGCTCGAGATGTTTTATCACCTCGTACTGGTGGTCGAAGGTGCGGAACAGCTCCTCCTCCATGAGAGGAAGCTTCATCTCCAGGAGCCACGGGGTGACATTCTCGCTGGTGAGCGGATCGGGCGCCACGCTGCCCGCCGGCACCAGGGCAGCAGACACTCTGGCGCCGGAGGTGGCCACGAAAGGCGCCCCTTTCTCCCAGAGCTGGCGGATGCGCGCGGCATACCGCACGTCGGGGACCACGGACGCATTGAGAAGGAAGAGCGGGCCGCTGGTGTCCATTGGCAGCCGGGCGAAACGCTGGGCGGCGGTTTTCTGCAAATGGTCCCGCACGATCCAGCCGACCGCACCGCCGGAGGCGGATTGGGCGCCGCCGGAGGCGGATTGGGCACCGCCGGAGGCGGATTGGGCACCGCCGGAGGCGGATTGGGCGCCGCCGGAGGCGGATATGGCGGAAGCGATCTCATGCAGCGTATAGCATGCGCAGGTCACGGCGAATGCCGGACGTGTGAGAGAGATGGGGGTCATGTCTTCCAGGAGACGATCCTCGAAAAGAACGATTCTCGGATCCATTCCCTATTCCACCGTGACGCTTTTGGCGAGATTGCGGGGCTTGTCCACGTCGCACCCCCGCTCAACGGCGACGTAGTAGGCCAGAAGCTGCAGGGGAATCACAGCGAGGATCGGCACCAGCGGGTCCAGGGTTTTCGGAATGAAAACCGTGTCGTGGGCGAGACTTGCCAGCTCTTCGTCACCCTCCTGCGCCACCGCAATGACCGTGCCCGATCGCGCGAGGATCTCGTGCGTGTTGCCCAGCATTTTGTCCCGAATCTCTTCCTGCGCCGCAAGCACCACGGTGGGAACACCGGGCTCGATGAGGGCGATCGGACCGTGCTTCATCTCCGCTGCCTGGACTCCCTCGGCGTGGACGTAGGAGATCTCTTTGAGCTTCAGGGCTCCTTCCAGCGCCGTGGGGTACTCATAGAGCCGTCCCACGAACAGAAAGTCGCGGCACTGTGCATACTTCCGCGCGATCCGTGCAACCTTCTCTTTCTCCCCGATGATCTGTCTGGCCTGCGCGGGCAGCCGTTCCAGCGCATCGAGGTAGAGCAGCCCGGCCCTCAGCGACATCCCGCGCATCCGTCCCATGTGCACCGCCAGGAGGCCCAGGACCACGAGCTGACTGGTAAAGGCCTTGGTGGATGCGACGCCGATTTCGGGCCCCGCGTGCGTATAGATGCCTTTCCCGCATTCCCGGGCGATGCTCGAGCCGACCACGTTGCATATACCGATCGTCTCTGCGCCGATGATCTTCGCCTCCCGCACGGCGGCCAGGGTATCCGCCGTCTCGCCGGACTGGCTCACAGCGATGACCAGGGTGTCAGGCTCCAGAACCGGATGCCCGTAGCGGAACTCGGCTCCGAAAGTGACCTGCGTGGGAATCCGCGCAAGATTTTCCAGGAGATACTTCCCGACGAGGCCGGCATGCCACG
>JBEKTX010000216.1:0-9780 GCA_049515615.1 Spirochaetia bacterium | reverse complement strand
GAACATCATCTCGGCCCACCTCTACGATTTCGCCGGGCGCTTCCTTATGAACGCCCGCAAGGAGAGGGCGGAGGCGAAGCGCTTCGTCGACACTCTGGCCATCCGCACCCGCGGCCTGCAAGAGAAGATCCTCACGCTGAGCGGCGGCAACCAGCAGAAGGTGGTAGTGGGGAAATGGCTGTCCACGGCGCCCAAGGTCCTGATGGTCGATGAACCGACGCGCGGGATCGATGTCGGGGCCAAGGCGGAAATCCACATGCTCCTGCGCAGTCTTGCCAACGAGGGGGTCGCCATCCTCATGATCTCCTCCGAGCTGCCGGAGATCCTCGGCATGAGCGACCGCATCATGGTCATGCACGAAGGGCGCGTGATGGGCGTGCTCGCGGGGGAAGGGGCCACCGAGGACGCCGTGATGGCCCTCGCCGTCGGAGCGAAAGCCGCGGGCGCCTAGCGCGTCGGAAAGGGAAATGGGAGATGGGCGACATTGACAGTTCCGGTCAGGGCATGAACAGGCTCCTCGAAGCGCTGCGCTGGGGGTTCAGGAAGGTGGCCCTCGTGCGGGAGGCCGCCCTGATCGTCTTCCTCGTGCTCGTGTCCCTGCTCCTCGGGGTGACGACGCCGAACTTCGCCAGCCTGCAGAACGCGATCGTGATCCTCACGGGGCTCGCACTGGACGCGGTGATCACGGTGGGCATGCTCGTCGTCATGGTCTCAGGAGGCATCGACCTGTCCGTCGGTTCGGTGTACGCGTGCAGCGCCATCATCGTCGCAAAGATGCTCAACTTCGGCTTGCCTGTCCTGCCGGCGATCCTCATCGCCATTGTGGTCGCCTTCGCCTGGGGCGCCATCAGCGGGCTCCTCGTCACCAAGGTGGGGATCAGCCCGCTCATCGCCACTCTGGGCACGATGGGCATGGCGCGCGGCATCGTGTACATCGTCACCTCGGGCCGCGTGCTCGCGAACCTGCCGGATTCCTTCAACCTCATCGGGCAGAGCGCCATGCTGAAGGTCCCCAACGTCATCTGGCTCGGCCTGCTCGTCGTGATCCTCGGCGATTTTCTCCTCCGTCGATCGAGGCTCCTCCGAAAGTATTTCTACCTCGGCGGCAACGAGAATGCCGCAAAGCTCTCCGGCCTGAACATCGACCGGCTGAAGATGGGCGCCTACATCCTGTGCGCGCTCCTTTCGGGCATCGCCGGCGTCTTCGCGGCATCCCGCTTTGGATCGGCAATCTCGCCCATGGGCACGGGAGCGGAGCTCACGGAAATCTCCGCCTGCGTCATCGGCGGGGCGAGCCTCTCCGGCGGCGAGGGGACGGTCCTCGGTTCGTTCCTCGGGCTCGTGCTCCTCGCCCTGGTGCGCGACGGGCTCATCCTCAACGACGTCTCGGTGTACTGGCAGGGGTTCATCCAGGCGGCGATCCTCGTCGTGGCGGTGTCCTTCGACGTGCTGACGCGGCGGCGCCGCCGCAGCTAATACGATCCGCCCACACCACCCCCGCACGCTCCGCGCCGTCCGGCCGCATTCATGCGTGCAACCATGAAGGAGGGGCACGATGAATGATCGAGAGCGTTTCCTGCAGATTGCCCGCTTCGAGCGCCCGGGGGACCCCTACGATTTCCACCAGTGGATCTGGCTGGAAGCCATCGAGCGCTGGCAGCGGGAAGGGCTGCCGAAGGAGGCGCATCCCCTGCGCGTCCTGTCCCTCGGGCAGGACTTCACGGAGTTCCTGCCCATTCACAATCTCCTGCGCAACGGCCGCCCTTATTTCAACCCGCCCTACTTCGTCTCCATCGTGCCCTGGTTCGAGCGGACGGTTGTGCAGGATGAGAAGGATACCCAGGTCGTGCGGGACGAGGACGGGATCCTCTACCGCATCTCCAAGATCACCCCGGGGGTCCTTCCGCAGTACCTCGAGTACCCAGTGCGTGACCGCGCGAGCTGGAACGAGTACCGCAAGCTCCTGGATCCCCACACGCCGGCCCGCTGGCCGAGGGGGTGGGACCGCATCGACCTGGGAAAGACCATGTACGCGCACGACCCGAAGCTGCAGGGGCGTCCGTGGAACGAGCGGGACTTCCCCCTCGGCATGAACTCCCTCAGCCTCATGGGCCTCCCGCGGAACTTCATGGGCCTGGAGAACTTCAGCTACGCCCTGTATGAAGACCGCCCCCTGATCGAGGAGATCGCCGATCACATGCTCTGGATGAACCTCGAGATTGCCCGCACGGTGTTCAACACGGGGATCCAGATCGACTTCTGCTACCTGTGGGAGGATATCTGCTACAAATCAGGGCCTCTGTTCTCCCCCCGCATGATGCGCGAGATCATGGTCCCGCGCTGGAAGACCTTCAGCGGGTTCCTCCGCGATCACGGGGTCGCGGTGATCCTCGTCGACTGCGACGGGAACCTCGACGAGTTCCTCCCTCTCGTCGTGGAGGGGGGCCTCAATGGCATTCTCCCCTTCGAGGTTGCGGCGCGCAACGACATTCTGGCGGCGCGGAAGCGGTACGGGAAAAACCTCATCCTCTTCGGCGGTATCGACAAGCGGGCGATAGCGGAAGGCCGTGGCGCGATCGATGCCGAGCTGCAGCGGGTCGCGAAGCCGCTCCTTGCCCAGAGTGGCTACTTCCCCATGCTCGACCACTACGCGCCGCCGGACATCTCGTTCGAGAACTTCCTGTACTACAAGATGCGTCTAAAAGGCCTGAGGAGCGCTGAATAGGCGACACGGACCGACCCTGCGCAATGCCGCACGTCCCGAGAATGCACGAGGAGGAATGTTCATGACGCTCGCAAACCCGTCAATGCTCATGAAGGAGGCGACAGCCTCGCAGAGGGTGATCGCCGCCTTCAACATCTTCAACGCCGAATCCCTGAACGCCGTTGTGCGGGCGGCGGAGAGCCTCGACGTGCCGGTCATCCTCTCGGTGAACGAGCCGGACATGAAGCACCTTGGAAGCGAGGAGGTCGCCGCCCTGGCGCGCGCACGGGCCGGCGCGGCACAAGTGCCGGTCATCCTACACCTCGATCACGGAATGAGCCTCGCCACCGTCATCCAGTGCCTCCGCGCCGGGTTCACCTCAATCATGATCGATGCCTCCGCTTCCCCCGCGGAGGAGGGCCGTGCGATGGTCAGGTCTGCCGTGGACATCTGCCACTGCGTCGGGGTGCCTGTCGAAAGCCTCGTCGGGAGGCTGCGGCTCGCCCTCGCGGTGGAGGGCGAGAGTGGCTCCGTCGAGGAGCTCACCGATCCTGAAAAGGCTGCGGCCTTTGTCGCGGCGACCGGGATCGATTCGCTTGCGGTCTCGATCGGGACCGAACATGGCGGCTACCTGCTCGGGAAGAGGCCCCGCCTCGACCTGGCGCGCCTTGCGGAGATCGAGGAGCGCGTGGCGGTGCCCCTCGTGGTCCATGGGGGGAGCGCGCTCGGGGAGGAGCAGCTTCGGGAGCTTCGCCGGCACCGGGTGGGCAAGCTCAACATCGGCTCGGTCATCCGCACGGAATACCGGAATGCTCTCCTCGCCGCTTTCCAGGAGGGGGTGACGGACATCCGCGATGCAAGCGCGCGCGGGGAGCAGATCGTATACGAGGTCGCCCGCAGGAAGATGGAGATACTCTCCCGGGAGCCTGCGTGACTGCCTGTGGGAGGGGCGTGAGGCGGCCCAACCGGCGATGGCGGCCCCGATGTCCGCTACGAGCTTCTCGACGTACCCCTTGAAACCGGCGATCTCGCTCCGCGGGATGCGGAACCCGATGGGCCCCTCGTGGCCGCCGTCGTTGAGGATCGAGAACAGCGTGGGCAGACCGCGCAGGTCGTACCCCTTCCAGGCGCCGGCGCGGCGCAGGCGGAACTGCACGAGGTCGCTGCGCTCGGGTTGGCGTGATAGGAGACGAGCCCGAGCTCCCCGCTCTCCTCGGCGAGGCGGTCCGCGATCACGCGCGACGAGGAGACGGTCGTATCCTCGTCGCAGCTCGCGTACAGCGGCGCCATCTCCTCCGCCGAGAGGTCAAGAAGACGTTCCTCGCTTTGTGCCGGCTGGTCCCCGCGCAAATGTCATCTCTGAGATTGACACATGCCTTCGCCTCATTGAGTGCGAAAAAGACTCCGCTCGATGGGAAGACGCCGATTTCGAGTTCGGCGTGTACTACGCTTGGGAACGGGCGAGAGAGAGCATTTTTGCTGGGCGATCCAAGGAGACCAATCCCGCTAATCTCCAGCCCATTCGAATCGTCAGAGCTGGTGGCAGTGGTCCGCACAACGATCGAACAGCGGCGCCGATAAGAGCGCCAGGCAGCCAAACCCCAGTTTCTTTTTGATCGCCACCATGAAACCACTTGGACGAACCCGACGCCGCGCGCATCGTTTAAACACTATCTGCGACATTATTCTTTTCGCAGTCCTTGCAAAGCATTAGGCGTTTTTGCACGTCCCAATGACAGAAATCCTTGCGCCTTGGCTATTTGCTGCGAATAGGTGCGTTCTGCTGCAAGCTCTTGCAAGCCCCGAGGATGGCCAACGCCAGTTTGAGGGGCTAGTGCCCGAAAGGGTGTGCTGGTTCAAGTCCAGTCTGCAGCAAAGACAATCCCTTGATTTGAAATGAATTAGCAAAGAACTTCCGAACAGTCCTTTCGAGCTGAGATACCAACTGTTACATTATTTCTCCCAGGAGACCATTTCCCTATCGACTCACTACAAACCAATGCAAACAGGGACATGTATCTACAAGTCGTCTTGAGCCCCGCTAGTCTGAAAAGCTAGTAGAAGGTCCATCGCTGGCGGTCAGCGGGGACGCGACCGCCCTAACGATCACCACCTCAGCGGAGGGCTTGTCCGAGGATCCATCTGGAAACGGTGAGGCATGGCATGTCATCATCATAGGCGGGAGCCCCGATGCGAGTTCAGAATGCATATTTCACGCTCACTTCGCCGTAATTATTGCCGTTGAACTGGCCGAACGTCGTGGAAGTATCGCCCAAGAAGAAGTAGACCTTGAGCTCCGCCTGGAGGCCGTCGGCGATGCTGTAGCTGAACTGGGGCGAAACAAAGCTGCTTCCATCCAGGTTCCAACCCCCTAACGCTTTCAGCGATGAACGGCTATCGAGGTCGGTGCTGGCTATGAGGACGAAGGTTCTTAAGTAGGTGTCATCAGGAGTCCCCTTTATCCAGTCCAGGACGAACTCACCGATAGTCTTTATCCCGAGGAAGGTGTACTCACCGGCGGCGACCCACTCAGCGGCAGCTGATCCTGCGTCAGGACTAAAAAGGTTCGTGTCATTGAAGGTCTTGTAGCCAAGCTCAGTCCTGAACAGCAGACCGCTGCCCAGGGCCACGTCTCCGTCCACACCGACGAGATTGTAACGATCGTACACCACGATGAACTGTCCCGGGGTTGCCGTCGGCAGAAGAGTGACAGTTTGCGAGTTTACGCTCCCGAATGAAAATGCGTTCGCCGGCAAGGTGTTGAACCCCCGGTAGTATGTCAATCCGACATCCACTCCCTGCAACCAATCCAGGCTGGCCTGAAAACGACCGCCGAACTGGACATTGTCCCAGGTCGGCGCCGGCGGGCTATTCACGATGCTCAGGCTCACCCCTGGTGGAAGGGGAAACCCAGAACCGAACCATCGTGGTCCAGGAAGGGTGTCGCCGTTCCAGAAGGGGACGAATACGAGGTCGACGCTGAACCCCTGGCTATTCAGAATCGCCCGGCCCATGAACTCGGGGATCTTTTCGGGACTGAGAGGAAGAGTTAAGTCCAGTGCGTTCACCACATCGACGGGAGTGAATATGTCGGTTGAGCCCCAGGCCACGATCTGGTTCCCGACCGAAAGATCGACCGGACCCAGAAATGCTTTCAGCCACGCTTCGCGCAGGGATACAGTGGTGGCCGCTGTCGTAGGGTCAAATGAAACGCGCAGTGTTGCAGAGTACTGGGCGTCAGGCGCGTCGGGGTTCCCGACCTTTCCTTCGACCTTCCCCTCGACCTGCTGAGGAAAGTCCTGAGAAAAGGGAAGGATGTCTCTGGATTTGAAGTAGCTGCCCAGATCCGATTTTAGGGAGCCTGAAAAGGTCTGGGCGAAAATGCTGGGGCAGGCCAGGCAGAGGGCCATGGCCGCTGCCGACAATACAGCACGCTTCATGCCTGGCCTCCTACTGCTTGAGGAAACGTTCGGTGAAGATCTGGTCGCCGAAAGCCTGATCAACCTTGTAGTCGCTCAACTTCATCTCGGTTGACGAGCCGGAAGCCGCGGTCATCAAGATGTTCGAAGGCAGATTGTATGCCCGGACCGATATGTAGGTGATGGTCTGGGACTTGGCTAGCTGCCCATTCTTGTAGTACTCGATCTTTGTGTTGAGGAAATCTTTCGCATCGATCGTATAAACCAGCAACTCGTAGCCCATCGCCTTCTTGGGCTTCGCCTCGACGGTGTAGAGATTGTTGCTGAAGTCTTTCAGCTCGTACGAAAAATCGGCCTCGATGAAGCCGCTGATATCGCGGTTGGTGAAGTCCGAGCCGAAAAACGCCTGGTCCTGGTCCGACGGACCAGAGCTCAGGCGGCGCACTTTGCCCATGGCCGGCAACCAGAGCTGGCTTTCGGTCGAACCGTCGACTTTCTTTGCCGAGAGGAAGCCTGAACCTTTGATGTCGCCGGGCGCGAGGAACTTTATCACCTTTCTCTCGACCTCCCCCTTGGCGTTGTCACCGATGCTCCACGCTGTCATCGTGCGCGAAAGGGTCTTGCCGCCTTTCGAGATGACCATGGAAAAGTTCATGACCACGGTCTTGGGCTTGGAAATATGGAAGTACCTGTCCATGACTTCCTGGCCCGTGAGGCCTTGCGCCTGGGCTGCGGCCCCGGCTCCGACGAAGAGGGCAATCGAAGCGAACCTGGTGAGAACTGAGAGCTTGCTCATTCTGTGACCTCCGTATGGGAAACTGGATTCCTGAGAAAGAGAACGCATGCAGCGGGAAGAAGGGTCAGCGTGGCGATGCCGACGATGACCACGGTTGCGACCATCATGCTCCCCAGGGTTGCAACCGGAATGAACTGGCTGAGGGTGAGGGCGGTGAACCCGCCTCCGATGGTCAGCGCAGTGAAAAGGATGGACCGGCCCGAGGTGTACAGGGCCATCTCGATGGCCTCCTCGGGGGTAAGCCCTCGTCGGCGGTCCTCCATGTAGCGAACGGTAAGGTGGATGGCATAGTCCCCGACCCCGATGGCCAGGGCACCTGCCAAAGCTGTTGAGAGGTTGAAGGGAAGGCCGGAAAGACCAAGAAAGCCATACTGAACGACGATGGTGGATATCAGGACGATGATCGTCACCAGGGCCGCCCGGATGCTTCGGATGAGGCTGTCGATGCAGATGACCAGGAAATTGCAGCTTCGCCCTGTCACCGATGATCTGGGCGGCTCGTTCCTTCAGCCGTGCAATCAGGACCCCCGTATCATGGGTCGACAACCGAGGCGCGATAATGGTGACGATGCCCTGGCTGTAGTCGAGGTTCGCGAGTCTCGTGATATCGTCGACGCTTCCGGATGATTGGTAGACCAGAAGCTCCTGAGCGACGAGATCCCTGGTTCCGGGCAAGCCGGGCTCCCCTATCAGGGTTTCGTGGAGCGAACGCATCAGGGAGGCCAGAGACGTGCTCGGACCAACGTGGGGAATCAATCGGATGTCCTCCTGGAACTCGAGGAGCCTCTTCAGGACGTCGGGGTCCTGTAAGTCCGCGTCGACGAGCACCGTGAGCGTCGACGACCCTCCGATGGCCTTGTTCACGGCGTCCATGCCTTTGAGAACGGGGGAGTAGGTCCTGAAAAAGGCCACCAGAGCGGTGTTGGGTACGATCCTGGTCGTGCCGAACACGCTCACGACGAGGATGAAGGCTCCGGTGACAAGGATCGCCTTGGGATGGCGTCCAATCCAACGGCCCAGGGCCTTCAGGCGGGCGCCCAGGAACCCGGCGTTCTCCATCTTGACCCTCACCTTGGGGGTTGGAACGAGGTTCAGCAGGGCGGGCAGCAGGGTCAGGGAAGCGATCATGCACGCACCGACTCCGAGCGCACAGAGCAGCCCGAAGCCACGGGTCATGCTCAGGTCCGACAGCAGGAAAGTCAGCAAGGCAGTCGAAATCGCAAGACCCGAGACGAAGACCCCCAGTCCCGTATGATTCAGGACATTCACGATGGCCGTCCGCTTTTCGGTTCCTCGGGATAGCTCCAGGAAATACCGGCCCAACAGGTGGAGTGTGAACGAACTGCCGACGGACAGGATCGCGATGGGAGCGATGATGGTCATCGGCTGGAACTTCATCCCTATCCAGCCGGAGGCGCCCGCACCCCATATCAGTCCGAGCGTGACCTGGAGGAGGGGCATCCAGACTCCCAGGAATGACCGGTAGTTCACCACGAACATGATCAGGATGACGAGGAAGGCGATTCCGCCTAGAAGGGGCAGGTCGCGATGGACGGTATCCAGCAGGTAAGCCTCGATCGTTGGGACGCCGCTCAGGTCATACGTTCCGGTCCAGGTATCGGCCACTGCCTTCTCCATCTGCCCGGCAATGGTGGGAAGATCGACATTATCGACCAACTCCACCACGATGTTCGTCGAGGTCCCGTCGCGCGCTGCGAGAAGGCCGGACTCCATCATGTAGTTGGTATCGAGGTAATGACGAATGTCGGCGATTTCCGCGCTACTCATGTTGTCATGGGGTACCATCTCACCGACATTAAGCACGCCGTCGGTCTCGATCATCTTGCTCGCGTTCGAAAGCGAGGTGACTCTCATCACCCCGTTGATGGCCTTCAACTTTTCGGTAATGACCCGGATCTCGTTCAGATGGCCACGGGTGAAGACGTTGTCCGCATGAAGCACAAAGAACTCGCTCCTCCCCGCGTTGAAATCCTTCTGGATCTTCTTGTTCAGTTTGACAATCGCGTTGTTGTCAGGGTTTATCGCATCCACCGAGGTGTCCAGCCTTATCCTTGAGACCCCCACCAGCATGAACCCCGTCACGATGACGAAGATCGCGACGATTCCCCAGCTTTTCTTCAAGAGCCCTTCCCAGAATCGCTTCACTCAGCGCCTCCGCTTAACCGATTGAATTAATCAATCGGTTAGTCTCGGACATTCAAAAAACCGGTTAACACCGGATGGAAAAAACTATCCCACGTACTTCTTAATCATTTCTTTTGCCAAGATTGCCTGTTTTCTCTGGATCTCGGCCCAGCGCTTCGGGCTCAGCTCGAGCAGGGATTGAAACATCGGGGCTGACATGACAGGGAAAAACAACAGCGAGAAGATCGTTATGAGCAGCTCGTCAATGCTGATGTCGTGGCAACTTTCGGCCCCGCGCTTGATGAGACGCCTCACGTGACGAGTCATGGCGGGAATTTTCAGCTCATTCAGCAATCCTTGTATCAAATCGGGGTTCCGCTGGAACTCGTTCATAAGGAACAGAGGAAGCTCGGGGATTTTCGTGATGAGCCGGATCACATGAGCTATCAGTGTTTCAAGTCTTTCAGCCAGCTCTTTGCTCGAATCCTGGAGATCGTCAAAGCTGGGTTGGGAGAAGCGTTGCAGCTCTTCTTTGAAGATGAGAAGGAAAAGCTTGTCCTTGCTTCGGTAATAGTAGTGCAGCAGCGCCTTGTTGACTTTGGAAACGTCCGCAATGGCCTGCATGGTGGCCCCGTCGTAGCCCTTTGAAAGAAAGACCCCCCGGGCGGCTTCCTTGATTCTCTTCGATGTAGCCTCGTCGAGGATCTTTCCCTTCA
>JBEKTX010000215.1:0-7523 GCA_049515615.1 Spirochaetia bacterium | reverse complement strand
GGATGAGCAGGGGCGCGCGAATGGTTTCAGCCTCCTTCTCCTCGGGCTTCTCTGCCTTTTCGGCGGAGAGGAGGTCGCTTGCAACGACGAGCGAGGAAAGGCGTACCTCATCCGCTCCGCGAGCATGAACAATCGCCTCGGTGCGCTCTTCGCGGGGTATTGGCTGACAAACGGGAAGGCTCCCGAGATTCCCATCCGGAGGCTCCGTGAAGGATTGAATGATGTTTTTCTGCTGAGCCAGCTCGACAATTTCTTCTTGTTTCCCGGTCGGCCTCGCACAATGATCCCCAAGGAATACAAAACGCGCGGCATGAATTTCCTCGCGCACGCGGCCAAGTCCCCCTATGCCGCGGGAAGTCGGCTTCTGGCCGTACAACTTTGCGATTCCTGCAACCCCGCTGCCTGTTTGCCCTCTCTCGAGCGAGCGGCCTTGCTCGGGGATCGATCCGCCTTGAAAGCGCTGGGGTATGCCCTCTGCGGCCTCCCTTTCAACGGGGATTTTCACGCGCTTGCAGAAGAGCGTCTTGTCGCCGTGGACGCGGAGAAGGGTCTTTTCTACCTTCGACTCCTTGCCCGCCTTCCCCTTGACGACTCGAATGACGTGACGGATATCCTTTTCGCGGTGGAATCCTTCAGAGATGGGAAGGCGGTCCCCCAGGATGAGAAAAGCGCACTACAGTTGTGCCGCGTCATTGCCGAGCATGGTCATCCGAGTGCAATAATCGCTCTCGGAGAAATGATCTACCACGGCAGGGGTTGTCCGCACGACGCCGCCCTCGCATTCGATATGCTCCGGGGCGTTCGGTACGTGTCGCACGGGTTTGAAGACTTTGCGTGGAGGATCGCACGAGCGAGGCTGCTGAGCCGGATGTTCGAGGAGGGCAGCGGCACTCCGAGAAACCTTGAGAAAGCCGCTCTCTATTCCCATCTTGCGGCGAAGTTGGACGAGGAACGCTCGCTTCTCGGCAGTATATATGCAGGGGCCTACGTCGAGTGATATCCGAAAAGAAAGAGGCGTTATGTCGAATCGGAGATGGGGTCTTTTCTGCTCGCTCATTCTCCTGGGGAGTGCAATTGCCGGAGCACAGAGCATTGCATGGCGAAGCGATCTCGACTCGGCCACCGCGGAAGCCAGGCGAACCGGCAAGGTAATGATGGTCGACGTCTATACGGATTGGTGCGGCTGGTGCAAGAGGCTGGACTCTGACACGTACACGGATTCCAGGGTGATCGCGGGGGCGCAGCCATTCGTGGCTCTCAAGCTTAATCCCGAGAAAAGCACAGCCGAGGCGCGGTTTGCCAAGAAGTATGGAGTCAGCGGATACCCCACGATTCTCTTTGTCGAGTGGGATGGGACGCTCGTCAACAAAGTCGTGGGCTATGTGGATGCGCCCTCATTCGCGTCAGTGATCTCAAGAACGATTGAATATGGGCCGAAAGTGAAAACCTATCTCGCGGAGTTCAAATCGGGCACATACCGCAACTCACGCGAGCTTCTCTCAATGCTCGTCGAAATGGGCCGGATCGACGAAACCGTCGCTGTGTTCGATCGCCTGCGATCAGGTGGGTCCCTTGCCGCTTCATACCAGGAAAGCACTGCCCTGGCGATCGCGCGCTATTTCCTCAATGACGATCAGTACGACCGCACGCTTGAGTACGTCAAGATCGTTGAGGACATCGGCTCAGGGTCAGATGCCAACCGGGATGCATACCTCGTGCATGCAATCGCGATTTTCTACACGAAGGGCAAGACATCAGGTATCGAGTACCTCGATGCGCTGCAGGCGAACGCCAAGATCCCTGCCGCCTGGAAAGATCGCTGCAAAGAACTCGAAGACCGCATGAAAGCCGCGAAGGATAAGGGTGGCTCTTGAAATCCGTGATCATTCACCGCGTTGACGTCCTCTATGGAAGAGATCGCGGTGTTTGTCGGGCGAAGCCGTGCCTTCGCTACCGCATTCCGTAGAGGACCACGCGCGCCCTCCCGTCTCGCCAGCTGCCGACCGTCTTGTAGGTGAACTGGACATTTCTGATCCTGCGTTTGCCGCCCTCGAGATCTATGACGCGGGAGCGCGAGCCCTCCCGGAAAATCAGCCGCGTGTCAATTCTTTCTCTCTCCCCGTTGCCGTAGACGACGACGAGATTGAAGAGCTCCACGTCATTGTTCTCCACGACCAATACGAGGGAACGAAAGAAGCCATCGTAGTCGCCCACTTCGATCACGTCGTGGTCTCCGCGGAAGGGGACTGTCCGATCGCCCAGCAAGACCGCACCCGGGGGAAGTGAGGCGGACACGCAGGATGTGAGGGCCAGCGTGATGGCTGCAACGAAAATCGCTCGCTTCATGATTCCTCCTTGGATGAACATCATAGGAAGAAGATCGCAAAAAAAGTGAAGCGGGTGAACACTGCGCCTCGAGTACCTTCCGCATCAAATCCATGGAGCCGGTCTGTCAGTTCCCCGACTTCAGCGCCTCGAACTCGGCGACCGTCATCGAGCGGGTGCAGACAGTAGTGGCGGTGGAGCCGGACAGCGGTTTGGACATCGCGTAGCCGAAGTCGCGCGCATAGTAGAACTCGTACGATGCTTTGTTCGAGGGGAAGGCACGGCCTTTTTCGTCGCGCTGGTCAGTCACCTGGTCGCCCACAATGACGGCGCATTCGTACGACTTGCCATCGATGACTGTGGTGGCGATTCCTTTGAAAGTAAGCGTCTGAGTGATCTCGTTGATGATATTGCCCCAGGTCGAGTCGTACCACCAGGTGATCGAGAATTTCTTCTCGTACGGTTTGGACGAGTCCAGTTTCCAAGGCAGGATCAAGCCCGACGCCGAGCCGGGGAAGCGCTCGACCGAGCCCGACTTGCCTTTCGACCACGTGGCGTAGTCGGTCCAGGCAAGGCCATCGGCCGTGACTTCCTGGCGGTATTCGTCGACGAGCTCGAAATCCTGCCCGTATCCCCGGAAGCGCAGGATCGTCTTTCCGCCTTCTTTGGTAACCGCGTATTCCTGGTAGTACTTGGTGATCTTCCCGCCGTCGCGGATTTCGTAGACGCGCACGGTGTTGTCAAGCGGCTCGATCGGCAGGTACTTCCGCGCGTCGACGGCGGCAGGAGCCGCAGAGACTGCGAGGACGCAGGTCGCGAAGGCGATGATCGTACCGCAAATGCGAGTGAGGAGTTTCATGACGCCTCCTTGCCGGGATACGTGAAATCCGTCTTCGTCATGGAAGGGTAGGGCAATTTCGCGGGACGGGCAAGCAGCTCCCGGCGTCCGCGTTTTCGCATTGCTGGCATGCCAGGAGAAAGTCGTACGCAGGCTGCGAAAAAGCTGCTGCCTGCGGATTCCTCGGCGAAAGCTTCCTCAATTACCCAACCGTACGACCGTGTGCATGAATCTCATGTCGCGCTCCCGGTGACTGATCACGATGAGCGTCTTTGCCCGGAGGCGCACATCCAGCGCGTCCATGAGGGCGTCAGCGGTCCTTTCATCCAGTCCTTCGGTGGGCTCATCCAGGACATACACCGCAGCCTCCTTCAGAAGAGCCCGGGCAACGGCGAGCCGTCGAGCCTCACCTGCAGAAAGCTCGAGTCCTCTTTCTCCCACGGTCGTTTCCAGGCCATCGGGCAGGGCTGCAACCATCTTCGTGAGCTGCGCGGTTTCCAGGGCGGCCCGGATGGCCCCCTCGCCTCCCTCGCTGCCTTCGGGCAGCGCAAGTGAAAGATTCTCACGTATTGAGGCATGAAAGAAGAATGGCGATTGTGGTACGACGGAGAAAAGCCGCCGGGCTTCTTCACTCCGGATTGACCTCAGCTCAACTTGCCTCCCGGCCCCCGCCACGATGATGCTTCCCTGCTCGTAGTCCCAGAATCGAAGGAGCAGATTCACAAGGGTGCTCTTGCCGACCCCGCTGGGACCCGACACGCCGACCCTGCCGCCCGCGGGTACTTCCATCGAGAGGCCGTCGATGACCCAGGGGCCGTCCGGATCATAACGGAACCGCAGGCCTCGCATGACAAGCCCGAGGCTCTCGCCCGCTGCACAGACCATGGCTGCCGCAGGGCTCTGCGGTTCGTCCACCGCGGGAGCGGCGTCGATCAGGTCGAAGAGGCGCCGCGCCGCCGCGGCGAGCTCCCCCGCGCGCTGGATCACGGGCGGGAGGGGCATGACAGCTTCGAACGTGGCGAGGATGAACACCGTGATCATTGCCATCTCGGCACCGGGGAGCGTCCCGGCAGCGACCCGAGGGGCAAGCACCAGGGCGCCGGCCCACGCCGCAAGGGAGCTCGCCGCAATCAGCGCCGCGTCTCCGGCACCCTGGAGTGATGCAAGGCGGCGCTCGCGAAGCTCGAGCTGCCTGCTCTTCAGCGTCATCTCCTGCTCGCGAACGTGCACGGCTTCCAGCGCGATCAGCTCCGCCATGCCCTGCGCGTGCTCCACCACGGAGGCGCGAAGGTCGGAGGTGAGGGCTGCCCGCTCACTGCCTGGCACACGGGAGAATCGTTTCAGGAAAATCGGCAGGAGCAGCCCACTGGCAGCAAGTGCCGCACCGTCGATGGCGGCGATGCGCGGGTCGAAGCGCACGAGGAAGGCTGCGATGAGCCCGAGGGCGAGCACCGCCACCACCGACGGCACAACCCCCCGGACGTAGAAGTCATCGAGCGTGTCCACGTCGGCCCGGATGCGGCCCAGGAGGTCGCCGCTGCGATGCTCCTGAAGGCGGGCGGGAGCGAGAGGCTCAATCCGCCGGAAAAACCAGACCCGGATCGTGGAGAGGATCCGAAGCGTCGTGTCGTGATTCACCAGGCGCTCCGCATACCTCCCGCCTGCGCGGGCAAGCGCGAGGGCCCTGACCGCTGCCGCGGGAGTCGTATAGTCCATGAACGCTCCCGCGGCGCCTGCCAGCGCCATGGAGGTGATGAACCAGCTGGAGAGCGCGAGCAGGCTCAGGTTCGCCGCCAGGGCGAACAGGGACACGAGGATCCCCAGCAGGGCCATGCGCCACGAAGGCAGGAGCAGCGACGCGAGGCGGAGCGCCAGCTTCATGGGTGCGGGCCCGCTCTCCCGTCCCTGAGCTCGACAACCCTGTCCATGCCCGCGGCGGACTCGGCCCGGTGTGTGACGAGGATGGCCGTTCGCTCCGCGCACAATTCCCGGATCCCCGCGGACACCATTGCCGCGTTCTCCGCATCCAGGTGCGCGGTGGGCTCGTCAAGCAGAACGAGCAGAGGAGCGCGGAGGAAGAGACGGGCCAGCGCGACGCGCTGGGTCTGGCCGGTGGAGAGGCCCTGCCCGGCCTCTCCCACACGCGTATCCATGGCGACCTCTCCCACGCGAGCGAGGGACATGGCCCTGCGGAGCTCCTGCTCCGAAGCGTCCGGGCGGCCGAGCCTCACATTGTCGCGCACTGAGCCATGAAAGAGAGTGGGCCGCTGGGGGAGCCAGGCGACAACGCGGCGCCACTCGGCGGGATCCAGCGCCGCGAGCGGCACGCCGTCGATCTCGATCGTGCCCTGCTGCGGCCGGGCGAAGCGGTTCAAGAGAGCGAGAAACGTGGACTTGCCTGCGCCGCTTTTCCCGGTGAGCGCCAGGTGCTCGGAGCCGGCCACCTCCAGGCTCAATCCCGAGAGAACGGACGCGGTTCCGTAGGAGAAGTCCACGCCGCGGAACGAGATGGCCGGGGCTCGCGTGATCCGCCCGTGGCGCCCGGGGAAAGACCCGGGAGCCGTGCCGGGCGCGGCCTCTCCCCCGGCGGGGATCTCAAGGAATTTCCTGATCTGTTCGGCGGCGCTGATTGCTTCCATTCGCGAGTGGTGGAGTGTGCCGAGCGTCCTCAGGGTGAGGAAATACTCGGGGGCGACCAGCAGGATGAAGTAGGCAGGGCTGAAGGCCATGGATCCGTGGAGAAGGCGGAACCCCGAGATCACCGCAACAATGGCAATGCTCACGGCGGAGATCAGCTCCAGCATGAAGGAAGAGAGAAACGCGATGCGCAGCACCGACATCGTCAGGACGCGGTGCTCGCGGGAGGCGCGCTCGATCTCGGCGGTTTCCCCCCGTACGGCGTCGAACATCCGCACGGTGGCAAGCCCCTGGAGGACGTCGAGGAATCTCCCGCTCATCCCGGCAAGCCTGCCCCACAGCCGCTGGTTTCTTTCCAGCGCCTGCTCGCCGATCACGATCATGCTCACGGGGAGGAATACGGCGGTAAACACCAGCACCAATCCCGAGATCCAGTCCAGGGGAAAGACCACGGCGAGAATCGTGAATGGAAGCATTGAAGCGATCGCACGCTGGGGGAGGTATTTCGAATAATACGCGTCCAGAGCCTCCACCGCGTCCACCGAGACGTGCGCGATCTCTCCGGCGCGCAGACCGGTAAGGCCAAGGGGGCCGATTCGTTCGAGGTGCCCGACACATTCGGCACGGAGCGTTCTCTTGACTTGCGAGGCGCAGCGGGATGCGGCACGTCTTGCGGCGGCGGCGGCAGCGGCGCGCATGAGGATCGCGCCCAGCGCGCCGGCAAACAGGGGCAGGAGTGCGGAAACCGGGGAGCGCCCGAAGATCACCCCATCGGCAACCTTTGCGAGGAGCCCCGTCTGCAGGACGAGCAGCATGCCGGCCGCCTCTCCGAGCGCGACCGCCGCGGCGAGTCTGCCCCGCACGGATGAAGCATGTTGGCGCAGCCAGCGGGAGGAATCCCCCGTGTACGTCGGCGCGGTGCCCGTCATCGCGAGCAAGAATCTACACGGGGCGCGTCGGGTTGTTGAAGGGCCCGGAAGACCATGATATGTTCGGCGCATGAGCGTCGCGGTACTCTCCCGGATCCAGTTTGCCACCGTTGCCGTGTTCCACTTCCTCTTCGTTCCGCTCACCCTCGGGCTCACCGTGGCGACCGCCTCCATGGAGTCGCGCTTTGCGCGGACCGGGGACGAGACGTTCCTGAAGATGGCGAAGTACTGGAGCAGGCTCCTCCTGGTGAATTTCGCCGTGGGCGTGGTCACGGGAATCACCCTCGAGTTCCAGTTCGGAATGAACTGGGCCGAGTACTCGAAGTTCGTCGGAGACATCTTCGGCGCCCCCCTGGCCATCGAGGCCACGGTGGCCTTCTTCCTGGAGTCCACGTTCATTGGCGTGTGGATGTTCAGCTGGAAGAGGGTGTCGCGCGGCGTGCACGCGGGCATCATGTGGGTGGTGGCAGGGGCGAGCACCCTGTCCGCGCTCTGGATCCTTCTTGCCAACGGATGGATGCAGAGGCCGCGCGGATACGAGCTGGTCGGCGGCAGGGCAGTGCTCACCTCCTTCGGCGCGCTGCTGGGAAGTCCCTACGCGTGGATCAAGTTCGCCCACGTCATCTTTTCCGCGTATACCCTCACGGCGTTCTTCATCATGGGAATATCCGCGATCCAGCTCCTGCGCGGGAAGAAGGAAGAGATGTTCCGTCGATCCTTCCGGATCGCCGCCACGTTCGGCATCGTCACATCGATTTTGATCATCGTGGCAGGCGACTTTTCGGGTGTGCAGG
>JBEKTX010000214.1:0-7526 GCA_049515615.1 Spirochaetia bacterium | reverse complement strand
TGCAGGCCGCCGAGTCCCGGATCAGGGACGCCGACATGGCCACCGAGATGGTGGACTATACCAAGAACGCCATCCTCACGCAGTCTGCCACGGCAATGCTCGCCCAGGCCAACACCAAGACCCAGTCGGTGCTGCAGCTCCTGAGATAGCCGCGCTCCCCCTTTTTTAGAGTGAAAGTCGGAGCCTCCCCGGTGGACCACCGCCAGGGAGGCTTTTTTCATTGCATGCGAATGCGATACACTTTGCCCCCGGGTCACAGGGAGATGCAGGCCACGCCGGCCATCGCGAGCGCGAGACCCAGGAGGCGCGGGACGGTGAGCCGCTCGCGGAAGAAAATCACGGCAAGGAGAACGGTCGGCCCCGGGTACAACGAGGTGACGACTGCCGTGATCGAGAGCAGACCAATGCGGCTCGCCAGGAGAAAGGCGATGTTGGCCCCCATGTCCAGCGCGCCGGAGAGAAGGACGATGGAAAAGCCCTCCCGTACAGGCCGCAGCGTGCGGCGCGCGAGGATTGCGAAGACCGCAACCAGAGAGATCGTGGAAAGCCGGGCGGCAGCAAGGGGCCATAGACCGGATGCGGCAGAGGTCCGGGATATGGTGAAGAAAAAGAGGCCAAACCCGATCCCTGCAGCCGTTCCCAGGAAGGCCGCGCGCCGGGCAGCCCCTCTGCGGTCGCGCTCGGAAGGCCCGGCAGCGAGCAGGACGATCGCGGGTACGGCAAGGGCAATACCCACCCAGGCGAGACTACCGGGGCGCTCACCGATGACCAGTCCCAGGATGACGGGGATGGCGGCACCGGTGACCGCGGCAACAGGAGATGCGACCGCAACAGGCGTCGTGGCGAGAGCGCGGTACAGCGCGGCGAGCCCGGCAGCGCCGCAGAGGCCCGCGGCAGACCCCCAGAGGAGGTCCGCACGGTCCGGGAATGGCTGGCGGAACGCCAGCGCGGCCGCGGCGGCCGCGAGAAAGCCCACGAGCTGGGAAAAGAGGAGGACGGTGACGACAGGCATCTTGCGGGCAGCCAGGCCGCCGCAGAAATCTCCCGCCCCGTACATCAGGGCCGAGAGCCCCGCCAGAAGTATTCCCATCCTGTTCTCCTGAGCCGTTGATTCAAGCATGGAACATGACCGTGGACAAGAAGGCATGCCGCCGGGATTGACGCTTGCTCCCTCCGTCCTGCAGGTGCCCGCGTCACGCGCCGGGCTCCGCGCCGACGTCTTCCTCTCGCGCGAGTTTCCGTACCTCTCGCGGACGCGCATCCGGCAGAAGATCCAGATGGGGGAATCCCTCCTCAACGGCCGGCGCTATGCCACGGCAACCCGGCTGCGCGCCGGGGACGAAATCAGCGTTTCATGGCGCGGACTGCCGGAGCACGGTCCAGTTCCGGACCTCGAGATCCTCCATGAGGACGGTCATCTCCTTGCCGTGAACAAACCCGCGGGTGTCGCCTCACATCCGATGGGACGGCGCCAGTCGGGAACGGTGGTTCAGTTCGCCCGTGTGCGCTACCAGATGAGCATCCGGGAAAGCCTCGAGCGCGGAGACGGAGAGTTCTACCCGACTCTCGTCAACCGACTGGACGTTTTCACGAGCGGCATCGTCATCCTGGCCACGACGCGCGCCGTTTCCAAGGCGATGCAGGATCTCGTCGTTCGGAGGCTCGTCTCACGCGAATACATCGCCCTGGTCGAGGGTGCCCTCCGTGACGAAGAAGGAATAATCGAGCTCCCCATCGGTTCGGACATGACAAGCAAGGTGCGGCTGAAGATGACCTGCCGCAGCGATGGCAAGGAATCGGCGACGAGATACGCCGTCATCGAGCGATTCCCCGGCCACACCCTGCTCCGCGTCACCCCCCTCACCGGGCGCCAGCACCAGATACGCGTTCACATGGCGGCGATCGGCCACCCGGTCCGCGGAGATCTCCTGTACAGAGACGAGGCTCTCTTCCTGGCCGCGCAGAAAACTGCGGGTCTCACCGGGGGTGAAGCGTCCGCGGCGGAGCCCCTGCCCGCCCGACACTTCCTCCACGCGCGGCGGGCGAGCTTCATCCATCCGGTCACGGGCGCACTGGTCTCCGTCGAGGCTCCTCTCCCGCAGGATTTCGGTACGATCCTGAAACAACTGCGGTCACGCGAAGCCGACGGCTCAACGCGCTGAGGGTCCACTCTACCAGCGTTCCTGATGGACGATTTCATCCAGCCGGAGCCTCCCTTTGGCGACCGGGGCCGGGTCAACAGGGTATCCCAGAGGCATGAGCTGGACCACCCGCACCTCGGGAGGAATGCCGAGCAGGTGCTTCACCAGCGTCTCGTCGAATGAACCGATCCAGCAGGTGCCCAGCCCGAGGGCCGTCGCGGCAAGAGCGCAATGGTCCATGGCGATGGCCACGTCGATCGGGTACGCCGCCTGCCCGCAGCGCATGACCCTGCCGTCGGTCTGCGCGCAGCAGGCAAGGAGAACCCCCGCGGTGCCGATGAAAGGCTGCCGCGCGGCTTCCATCGCGATCTGTTCCCGCACCCCCTTTTCCCTCACCACCACGAACCGCCACTCCTGGCCGTTGCGCGCCGAGGGGGCCAGGCGTGCCGCTTCGAGGATCCTTTCCAGCACATCTTCCTCGATCGGCCGGTCGAGGAAGGCTCGGACGCTCTTGCGCGCGGCAATCGCCTCGAATACATCCATGAATGATCACTCCTTCACGAGCTCCGCGATTCTTTTTTCGATCTCCTTCAGCCGCATCTTCATACGCTCGATGGTTTTCTCGATCCGCTCGCGCTCCGCCTGGAGCGCATCGCGCGGATTCTTGACCGCGGCCGTGCTGCCGTACTTTGCCTTCACCATGTCCGGGCTGTGACCGGCGCGGAGCTCGTCCTGGGCTTTGCCCCGCGCGCGCTCGTCCCGGATCGCGACGAGACTGCGCATGTTCTCGAACCCGACCCGGGGATCCAGGTCCAGGGTATGCGACTTCACGATGACGTTCGCGCTCGTCCGCGGAAGGGCGAGCACCCGGTCGAGGTAGTCGGGGTAGCTGGTGCCGTGCTTCTCGCACAGCTCGTGCGCCTGGACGAGAAGCTTCCCGAGCTCCTTCATGAGCGTGCCGCTTCCTTCGAGGAACCTGGTGCGGATCTGCCGGGTGAGGGCCCGGAACTCCTCGATAGTCTCGAAGGGGTTGGTGTAGATGCCCTTCTCCTCCGCCTCGAAGAGAAGGGTGTGCAGAAGGTTCCAGAATGCCGTCGTGTGTGTGCGCACCGAGAGGGGCGTGGCAGATGTCGTGAACTGGAGATGATGCGCGTACTCGTGGATGGCGGTGTACATCAGCTCATTGTCGTTTGTGAAGTTCCTGTTGTGGATGATGATTTCCCGGGTGTCCGGCTTGTACAGTCCGTGGACCTTGCTGCTCTTCTTCCCGGACAGGATCACCGTGAAATCGTGGGCGGTCTTCCGCAGGGACAGGAGGACTTTCTTGATCTGGTCATTGTTCACGCGGCTGCCTCCGTGCTCTGGACACGATGCGCCCGTCATGGTACCAGATTAACGAATATTAACACACGTGCTGCCAATCCCCAGCCTATTATGGATATCTTATTCCACAGGAGGAGAGAAAAAATGAGACCTCGACATATGACGATCGCCGCGATTGCCGCGCTTTCACTGCTGGCGGCGGTCCCGGCGGTGACATTCTCCCTCGGCCAGGCCGAGAAGACCAGCGGCCAGGGCTCTTCACAGGGCAGTTCGGGCTCGGGACAAAAGGCAAATCCACAGGCCCTGGCGGAGGCCACGAAGAACCTCGAAACGATCCAGTACTCGTTCCGGGAGGTCGCGAAAAAAGTCCTCCCCGTTGTTGTGGAAGTGGACGTCACGGAGCAGGCGGGCAACCCGCAGACGGTGAACCCCTTCGACTGGTTCTTCAACCAGCAGCCGGGCAACAGGGGCGGTCAGCCGCGCATCCAGCAGGGGCTCGGCTCGGGCATTGTCGTGAAGCGGTCCGGTGACACCTACTACATCCTGACAAACAACCATGTCGTGGGCACCGCCTCGACGATCACGGTGAAGCTCCAGGACCAGACGGTGTTCAGCAGGGTGAAGCTCGTCGGCAAGGACACCAGGCGGGACCTCGCGGTCGTCTCTTTCACGAGCAGCACCGAGATACCGGTCGCCGACCTTGGGGATTCCAGCGAGCTCCAGGTCGGGGACCTCGTGCTGGCAGTCGGCAATCCCTTCGGATTCGAGAACACCGTCACCATGGGCATTGTGAGCGCCGTCGGGCGCAGCAGCCCCTCGACGGACGTCGCGACGAACACCGACTACATCCAGACCGACGCGGCCATCAACCAGGGCAACTCGGGCGGCGCGCTGGTGAACATCAAGGGTGAAGTCGTGGGGATCAATACGTGGATCGCGGCTCCGACCGGCGGGAGCATCGGGCTGGGATTCGCCGTGCCGATCAACAATGCCAAGAAAGCGATCAACGATTTCATCAACAAGGGCAAGGTCGAGTACGGTTGGCTGGGCGTGCAGATCGCCGATCCAACCGGCGACACCGACCCCGGCGTGGCGAAGGATCTGCGGGTGGACGGCGTGAAGGGGGCAATGCTCCTCAACGTGTACCGCGGCCAGCCCAGTGAAAAGGCGGGCCTCCTGCCGGGGGACTTCATCACCCGGGTGAACGGACAGGACATCGCCAACGCGAACAAGCTCACGCAGGTCGTCGGAGACCTCCTGGCGGATCGGCCGTACGATTTCGAGCTCATTCGAAACGGCGAGCGCGTGAAGCTCACCATCCGGCTGGCCGTGCGGCCGGACGAAGGCAGCGACGCCTTGTCGTACAAGAACCTGTGGCCGGGGCTGAGAGTGGTGCACGTGAACGACCAGTTCCGCCAGCAGTCTGGTGACACGAGCATTCCCCGCGGATTCGACGGGGTCATGATCGGTTTCGTGGCGGCCGGCAACACCCCGGATGACCAGTCCCCCGCGGCGATCGCGGGATTCCGGTCCTACGACGTCATCACCCAGATGAATGGGCGGGACGTGCACACGGTGATGGACTTCTACAAGGCCCTCAATGACAAGAGCAGAAAAGATGTCTCGTTCAAGGTCACCCGGAACGGGACCGATGTGACGATCGGGCTCACCAGATAGGCTGAGAGATTCGATGTGACGAGGGGGGCCGCCTTCGGCGGCCTCCGCCACGCTGCCAGAGGGCAGCCCCCGTCCTCCTGCCGAAGGCAGCAATCTCCATGGTAGTGCCGATCCTCGCCATCGTGGTCATTCTCTCGGGATTCTTCCTGGTATTCTACGTCTTCTTCCCTCTGGGACGGGGTGCTGTGTACGTCCCCAGCACCCGGGAGAAAACCCTCCTTATCGCCGAGCTGTCCGGCGCCGGCCGCGGCGAGAGAGCCGCTGATATGGGATCGGGGGACGGGCGAATCGTCATCGCCCTGGCCCGGCAGGGAGCGGAAGCGCACGGGTTCGAGATCAATCCGTTCCTGGTGCTCCTCTCGCTCCGCAACATTCGACGTGCCGGGCTCAAAGGCCGGGCGTTCATTCACTGGAAAAGCTTCTGGCGCGCGGACCTGTCACGGTTCGATGTCGTCACACTTTTCCAGGGCAGCTTCGTCATGCGGCGCCTGGAAGCCAAGGTGCGGAAAGAACTGTTGCCCGGCGCGCGGGTGGTGTCCGACTATTGGGGATTTCCCACCATGGCCGCGGAAAGGGTGGACGGCACGATCCTCTGTTACCGCATCCCTTCGGGATATGCGCCACCTTGACATGGCATAGGCAGGGTACTACACTCTTTTGATCCTCAGCATTGAATGATCTCTCGCACGGTGGCTCGTGAAAGTGTATTCGCGAAAGGAGTCTGGCATGAAAAGATCGGCATTCGCTCTCGCACTGTCATCTGCCTTCGCCCTTCTCTCGCTCGCCGCGGCATACGCCCAGGAGCCAGTATCGATCGCTGAGACTTCCTCCTCCGCCCGGATCCTGGGCAACGGCAGCACGGAGATCACGTTCGTCGCTGTTCTGAACCTGAACGTCATTCCCATCGCATTCAATTATCATTGGGAACGGAGCGATGGCGCCAAGACTGCGCTCAGAGTGATCTCTATAAAGAATCCGGGTGAGCAGAAATACAGGCTGGTGGAGAAATGGACCGTCGGCCAGAACGCACAGGTGAACCAGCTCTGGGAGAAAGTCTTCGTCAACTCGGGAAACACTCATCTTGCCACGGGGCCGATCATGGCGGGGGCTGTTGCTGAATCCGAGGCGCCCGCCGCCGCTCCCGCGCCCGCGCCCGCGGGTGCGCACCCTGCCTACCTGCACGCACTGAGCGATCTGCGGGTCTCTCGCGCGCTGCTCCGGGGGTGGACCAATCCCCTGATTTACATGCTTGTGCAGCAGGCGGTCACGGAAATTGAAGGTGCGCTCAACGACATTACGGAGGCTGCAATCTCCGACGGGAAGAACATCGACGACCACCCACCCATTGACGCCAGTCTCGCCAATCGCAACCGCCTGATCAGATCATTGGAATTGTTGAACAAGGCGTATTCAGATATTGATGAAAGAGAGACGAACCCCGCTGACATGGCGCTCAGGAGCAAGGCGCTCGGTCACATCAGCAAGGCCCGACAAGACCTCAACGAAGCCAGAAGGATCGCGAACTGGCTCTAAGGCAGGGCAACCCGAACGCCCGTCAATCCAGCACTGCGGGACCATTTGCCATGTCATCCAGAAGAAGGGAGAGAAACTCACGAAGGGCGGCGCAGCGATTCTGTGCGAGTTGATGCATGATCCCCGAGAGGTTTTGCTTTGCCTGCTTCATGTACAGGTCCCTCCCTGTGAGATGAAACCCGATCAGGTTATGGACAAGAGGTCTGACGTTGAGAGCCAGGGCGTGTTTGAGGTAAGGGCCCTCGGGCTTTTCCATCTTTATTCTCACGTATTCTTTGTCCGCCCGGACGTACAGCACGGCCAACTCCTTCCTCCAACAATGCAGCTCTTCCATTGCTGAGTTCTTGGCGAAAAGGAGCCTTTCACGGTTCTCTTCCGGATGGAAGGCATAGGGCGTTTCCAGAGACTCAATCAGATGCAGTTGTCGGAAGAATGCCAGGCGGTGGTTGTTGCAGACCTGGTCGGCCGTATCACCGTGAGCGCGTTGAGAATCCGCCAGATAGGCTCTGGCATCTTCGTAATCGGTGCTCAACTGCAGATATTTCTTGAGGAACTTGTCAGAGCCGACTGCGTCTGGATGGGTTTTCATGATGATTCTATGGTAGGCGCTCTTGAGGTCTTCGAAGGACCGCAGCTTGCCGGACTGAATCAGCTGAATCAAGGCGTTGCCCATTGGGGAGCCCTCGAATGCATCATGGTATTCGAGAATCATGTTTGCAGCGCGCAGCGGGTGTCAAGCGCTCGCTGGTAAGAGTGGAGAAAGCTGTCGATAATACCTATCAGATGAATCTCCTTCGAGCAGTAGAGGAATGGTCCCCGACTCTATTCGTCTGTGTCGGCTTTGTCGTGATC
>JBEKTX010000213.1:0-7558 GCA_049515615.1 Spirochaetia bacterium | reverse complement strand
TCCCAGCACCACTGCCACACGTTTCCGGTCATGTCATAGAGCCCAAGAGCATTCGGCGCTTTCTGCCCCACCGGATGCGTCGTTCCTCCCGAATTGTCTTTGTACCACCCCACCTGGTCCAGGTTGTCTGAGCCTGCATACACGTGGTACTCGGACACCCCTTGCTGCCCGCCGCGTGCCGCATATTCCCACTCCGCCTCCGTCGGCAGGCGGTAGCCGTTCGCCGACCAGTCCGCCGTCACGTCGGTCCCGTTGATGGTGTAGACCTTCGCAAGGCCATCGCGCTCGGAAAGCTTGTTGCAGAACTCAACCGCATCATACCAGCTCACCCGCTCAACCGGTCGATTCCCGTCACCTGTGAACTGCGAGGGATTGCTCCCCATGACGCTCTGGTACAAATCTTGTGTCACGTCGAACTTCCCCATGTGGAAGCTCGACACGCTCACCTGATGCTGGACCTCATTGTCGAACCTCCCCTGCTCCGATTGTGGCGAGCCCATCGTGAAGGTTCCGCCATTGACGAGAACCATATCAGCGCTGCTCGCGGGCACGACGGCTGGAGGCAGAGCCTTCCTATAGGTGAAAGAGACGCTTGTCGCTCCCCCTTCGTCCACAGTTGCGCTCTGCTTCTCGACCTGCCCGTCAGCGTAGCGGACCTCGAGGCTACGATCGCCGACCTCCACCGATTCGAGTTTCGCCTTTGCACCGGCGGGCAGATCCCCCATGGCCTTGCCGTCAAGGTAGAGTGTGCCCGCGCTCGCCAACGTGATCGACAGGCTCCCGTAGGAGCGGGAGACGGTAATTGTCGGTGTCACGACGGATGGCGCGGGGACAACCGTCACGGCTGGGCCAGGGGCTGTGCCTGGGCCTGCAAGATAGACCGGCGTGAAAAGTTGATTGTAGTCCCCAGGAGTCTGGGCTCCGTTCGATTTTTTATAAACTTCGTTGCGTACCTCGGTCAAAACGTCCAACAGGCTCAAGCCTGGTTTTGCTAACTCTCGGGTCAGAGCTGGCGTGAACAATCCGTCTTGGGCGACCGAGTCCGCCTTGGCTGCGTAGACAATAATCGAGTTCTTTGGCTGGTTCCCCACGACCGTCAGTCCCCTCGTCGCAGACCGACCAGAGCTCGCTGGCAGAGGATCGTTGCGGCAGGCATCGAGTATGACAATGCTGGTATCTGCTCCTGAGTCGATCAAGGTGTTCATCACCTCATCCATGTCTACCGCGCGAGTTCTCGCTCTGAGCTCGTCCGGGATATCAGCATCGGCGGGAATCAAATAGTTCTTGCCGCCTACCTGGACGCCGTGCCCGCCATAGTGGAAAAAGGCAATTCCACCTTTGCCTTTAAGCGCAGAACCGAATTTGTCCAAGGCGACAAGCATTTCCTCTCGGCTGGCATTCCTCAATAAGGTCACCTGGAAACCGAGCCTTTCCAGAGTAGCCGCTAGATCTTGGGCCTCGGGAACGGGCGTCTCCAGCGAACCGAAGTGCTTGTAAGCACTATTGGCGATCAACAGGGCTTGGCGGTTCTCAGCCTGCAATCCCAGCGAGATTAGCGTCAAAAACGCAAACGTCAGAACCCTTCGAATCAAGATTGTTTTCTGGACATTCATGGCTTCTCTCCCCTGCCCGGGCCTGCGGGGCGTGTTAAAGGATAGTTGCTCCCGTAGGCCCGATCAAGTAGAGAAGAACCTCTGGCGCGCGCACTTGCTCTGTAACGCTCCCGAAAGTCCCGGGCGCGCGACTCATGAGCGCGGCGACAATTTCTGAAGCGAGGCGACCGCTTCGAGCGGCACGACGAACACCTTGTGGGGGGAGCTGCCGCCGCTTTTCAACACGACGCTTTCTCGCGGGAGGCCGAGTGCCCGGGCAACGACCCGAATGACCTCTGCGTTCGCCTTCCCCTTCTCGGCAGGCGCGCGAACCGCGATCATGAGCTCCCCGGCGCGGATGCCGATCACGCCGTCCTCCCGGGCGCGCGGCTTTGCTTTCACACGCAGCAGCACCGCGCGATCGCCCACTGTATAGAACTCCGGCGGCTGCGTTTCCTGCACCGCTCACCTCACCTCGAAGCGCACACGGTCGCTCCCGCCCGCCCCTTGCGCGAACACCACGTGTGAGCCTCGCGTGAGCGGGACTCGAATCCCGGAAAGCTGCGGTCCCGGGGAGACGTGCGTCTCATCCACGGTGACCGTCACATCCCCTTCATTGCGCGCCGCGATGGACACCGGGATATCCTGCGGGCCGGTTCGCAGCGTCTCGTCAAGATAAAAGACCTGGCCATTGACCGGGAAAACTATCCGCACCGTCTCCCCGCGCGCCAGGAGGCTGTCCAGGAGCAGCATGTTGCTCGTGCGGGGGTCTGCGTGATAGTCGCCAGGCGGCGGAACCACTGCCGCGCTGCGGAAATATTCCGTGCGCGTGGAGTCGCTGAACGGCGTGGCGCTCAATCCCGTCAGCGTGTCGATCCTCGCCGCGACCACCCCGGCTGGAGGAATGAAATCCCGTGCAGCCGGCGGAAGCGGATGCTCCTCGGAGAGGCGGTTGATGATGTCTGAAACAATCTGGGTCGGCACGATGCTCCCCGTCTTGTTGATCACTGCCCTGCCGTCGAAGTTGCCTGCCCACGCCCCCACCGTGAAGCGCGGCGTTGCGCCGATGCACCAGAGGTTTGTGAACTCGCTGGACGTGCCGGACTTGAACATGGCGGGCACGGTCGTCCTGAAGTACGTGCGGGTCCCGAAACCCGTCACCCGGGCTGAGGGATCGGACAGGATATTGCAGATCATCCAGGCCGAGAACGGATCGTAGATCCGGCGGACGGACGGGTCTGTCCCCTGCACAAGAACGAGATCGGCCAGCGTCCCTCCGCGAGGGAATACGCTGAACGCGTGGACGAGCTCCACGAGGGAGACCTCGGCGTTGCCGATCGCGGTGCCCAGGCCGTAACGCGCGGCCGCGTCACGCGGCAGCGAGAAGCCCAGATCGTTCAACGTCCGCAGGAACTCGGGCACGCCCAGCCGCGACAGGGTGTACACGGCGGGCACGTTCAGCGAGCTGGCGAGTGCAGTCCGCAGTCTCACCACCCCGTGGCTCCGCTTGTCGAAGTTCTGGGGTCTGTATGACTCCTCGTCGGCCGCCCCGAAGATGACCGGCACATCCGGCAGCAGCGCAGCCGCTGTCCATCCTTTCGCGAGGGCGCGCGCGTACAGGAACGGCTTGAGAGTGGAGGCGCTCTGCCGGCGGATGAGGGCCCCGTCGAGCTGGCCGGAATGCTCCGCATCCGAGAAATCGCGCGAGCCTACCCACCCGATCACTGCTCCCGTGGAGTTGTCGATCGCGACGACTGCGGCGTTCGTCACTCGGGCATCGACGTACCGCGAGATGATGAACTGGATGCGCGCCTCGATGTCGTGGTTGAGGCCCAGGTCGAGCGTTGTGCGAAGGGTTCCCTCGGCGGCGCGGAGCCTCCCGGCGAGCAGCTCGCTCTGCACGTAGCGGGCGAAGTGCGGCGCGTCGGCGGGAGGGCGCGCGCCGTGGACGCCGCGCACGGCCGCCTCGATCTGGTCCGCGGCGATTCCAAGGCGATTTCGATCAGCCAGCGCGCGCGCGGCGGCGATCAGACGCTCGGGGTGATCGAAGGGATCGTAGACGGTCGGGTTTCGCGGGATGATGGCCAGCGCAAGAAGCTGCGCGCGCGCCAGGTGCGCGAGGTCGGTGCCGAAGTACGTCCACGCCGCCGCGCCGACGCCCCGCGTGTTCCTCCCGAAGGGGACCGTGTCGAGGTACGCGGCGAGAATGCGGTCCTTGGAGAGACGCGATTCGATGCGCAGTGCCCACCATGCCTCAACGATCTTCCCCGGCACGCTGCGCGCGCGCGGCTCGACCAGCCGTGCGAGCTGCATCGTGATGGTGGAGGCTCCGGAGCGCGCGGACGGTGAGATCACCTTGTCAACAAGAGCGCGCGCCACCGCGATCGGGTCGACGCCCGGATGCAGGCGGAACCTTGAATCCTCCAGCCTGATGAATATCTCCGCGCACTCCGCCGGTATCCCCATGTGACCCGTGCGCATCTGGAATGCCCCGCCGGCCCCGGGCACGACGGAGAGCAGCGCGCCGGTGCGGTCCGTGATCATTGTTCCGGATGGGTCGCCGAGGAACGCGTCCAGCTCCGGCATGGGCAGGGAGAGCAGCGCGGCAGTCACGAGAGAAGGGATGCCGAGAAAGAGAAGAGCCCGGCGCGCCAGGGGCGCGCCCGCTCTCAGTCCGAGGTGCGAACCTTCGTGCGCAGCCACGCAGCAAGCCTTTCGCCATAGAGCATGAAACCAAGACCGACGAGCGCCAGGGGGACACCAAGGGCCAGATAGGGCGTGGGAGATTCCGCCGCCAGCCCCAGCCCGAGTGCGAGCGCGATGATCGGGTTCACCAGGGCATAGCTCACCACCCGCCCGGCAGGCTCGACACGGACGAGGTACGTGAAGGCGCTGAATGCGAGGGATCCGATGACTCCGAGGTAGAGGACGCCGACCAGTGAGATCACCGATGCCGCTTTGAGAACGGCGCCGGGGCCGAGGCCCGCCACCATGCACACGATCAGGCTCACGACGCCCACGAACAGCATCTGGATCCCGCTGTTCACCGTGTTGTCCCCGCTCACGGGAAAACGATGCCCGAGGCTCGTCGCCAGCCCCCAGGCCAGCACGCCTCCGAGGCCGATCAGCACCGACGCGTTCAGGCTCGTCGAAAGGGAGTGCCCGTTGTACAGCAGGACCGCGACGCCGGCGAATCCGAAGACGACCCCGAGGATCCGCGCAGTTGTGAGCCGCTTGCGCAGAAGAAGAGAGTCGAACAGCGCCACGATGATCGGTGTGGACGAGGCGAGCAGGGCCGCGACGTAGCTGTCGACGTTGAGCTCGGCAATCGTGATCCCGCCATTGCCGGCGAGCAGCAGGAGGGTGCCCAGGACGAGCGCGGAGAGAATGTTGCGGGCCGACGGAAGCTTCTTCAGTCCGCCGCGGGCCGCGGAGAAGCCCAGCAGGAGCCCCCCGCCGATCAGCCAGCGGATTGCAAGGACCCACATCGGAGGAATCGTGAGCACAGACTGCCGGATGAAGAAGTAGGTCGACCCCCAGACGAGGTAAATCGTCGCATAGCTTGCGATGACAAGACCGGATTGCCGTTTCATGGACGGATCACGGAGGGGGATTTTCATTTCTGTCGGCATAGCGGAACACCTTTCTACCATTTTCTCGGCTCCCATTGACATCCCCCTGCCCTCCCCGTACCTTGGGGGGCATGACGGGCAGCGAGCTGAGGCGCACATACATCGATTTCTTCAAGGGAAAAGGCCACGCGGAGATTTCCGGCAAGTCCCTCATTCCGGAAAACGACCCGACGGTTCTCTTCACGACCGCCGGCATGCACCCTCTCGTTCCCTATATCCTCGGCGAGCCCCACCCGGCGGGAAAGCGCCTGGTCGACTGCCAGAAATGCATCCGCACTGATGACATCGACGAGGTCGGTGACACGGCCCACCTCACGTTCTTCGAGATGCTCGGCAACTGGTCCCTCGGTGACTATTTCAAAGACGAGGCGATCGCCTTCAGCTACGAGTTTCTCACCTCACCGCATTGGCTCGGGTTCTCCCCCGACCTGCTTTCCGTGACCGTCTTCGCCGGTGATGCTGAGGTCCCGCCGGATCACGAAGCAGCGAAGGCCTGGAAGTCCGTGGGCATCCCGGAGAGCCGCATCCATTTCCTCGGACGAAAGGACAACTGGTGGGGGCCCGCCGGGCAGACGGGGCCGTGCGGACCGGACACCGAGATGTTCATCGACACGCTTCTCCCCGCCTGCGGGCCGGACTGCAAACCGGGCTGCCACTGCGGGAAGTACATCGAGGTCTGGAACGACGTCTTCATGCAGTACAACAAAACGGCGGAAGGCACCTATCTCCCGCTCGGCCAGAAAACCGTGGACACCGGTATGGGGGTGGACCGCACGCTGGCAATGCTCCAGGGCAGGAAGAGCGTGTTCGAGACGGAGCTGTTCTGGCCGGTGCTCGAGCATTTACAATTGATCTCCGGGAAGCGCTACGGCGCGGAGCCCGGCACCGACACCTCATTCAGGATCATCGCGGATCACCTGCGCTCGTCGGTGTTCATCATCGGCGATGACCGGGGCGTGAAGCCCTCCAACCTCGGCCAGGGCTACATCCTGCGGCGGCTCATCCGCAGGGAGATCCGGCACGCAAGAAAGATCGGGATGGAAGGGGGATTCCTCGGTCCGCTCTCCGCGAAGGTGGTCGCGATTTACGAAGACTTCTACCCCGAGCTGCGGGAACGCGCTGCGATGATTGCGGGCGAGCTCACCCAGGAGGAGGCGCGGTTCTCCGACACTCTCCAGAAAGGGGAGCGCGAGTTCGAAAAGCTCCTGCCCAACCTCATGAAGAACCCGCAGAAGGTCATCCCGGGCCGTGTCGCCTTCCGCCTGTACGATACCTACGGCTTTCCCATCGAGATCACCGAAGAGCTGGCCCGCGAGCACGGCATGTCGGTTGACAGGAAGGGATTCGAGATGGCATTCGAGAACCACCAGGAGCTGTCCAAGGCCGGCGCGGAGAAGATCTTCAAGGGCGGCCTCGCGGACCATTCGGAAATGACGACGAAGCTGCACACCGCCACGCATCTCCTCCAGCAGGCGCTCCGCACGGTCCTCGGCCCGCACGTGGCGCAGAAGGGATCCAACATCACGGTGGAGCGCCTGCGCTTCGACTTCGTTCACCCCGCGCCCATGACAGAAGAGCAGGTCCGGAAGACGGAGGCCATTGTGAACGAACAGATCGGGCGTGATCTGCCGGTGAGCGTGGAGATCATGACGCTCGAGCAGGCCCGCGCCGCGGGCGCCATTGCCCTGTTCGGGGAGAAGTACGAGGAAAAGGTGAAGGTCTACACAATCGGTGATTTCTCGAAAGAAGTCTGCGGAGGGCCCCACGTGGAGAGAACGGGCGTGCTCGGGAGGTTCGTCATTCAGAAGGAACAGTCCTCCTCCGCCGGAGTGAGGCGGATCAGGGCAGTCCTGCAGAGCGGGGTGACCGCCTAGTTGACAGTGACCCCGCGCTTCGTAAGGGTGAGCTCGGCGAGGTTGTGGTTCTTGTAGAGCTTTGCGGTGACTGCGTCCCCAGGCTGAAACTGACCGCGCTCAATCCCGTTCAGCATGGTCTCGGGTGTGACGTTCCATGTTTCCTGACCATTGCCCGAGCGAACGACCAGGACTTCGCCCCGAACTTCCTTAACCACGCCCGCGCGCCCGGCGGGTCGCTCTTCCATTCTGAGGGCGATGACATGGCCGGATGTGGCGACGTCCGCATAGACCCAATCAGCAACGGCGATGGCACCGGTAATCCTGGTGCTGGAGTCCACCGTCCAGTGCCCGGTTGAATGGGCCATGACGATCACGATGGAGCCTTCTCCATAGGATTGCACAACTCCGTAATACCCTTTTGCCTGGGCATAGACTGCCATAGCCGATAAGAGAGCAACTGCGACAATTGCAATCGTGC